>JAJDNX010000108.1 GCA_022340485.1 Gammaproteobacteria bacterium
CGCAGACCTTCGTAGCAGGCGCGGCCATAGTTCTTGGCTGACAGGCCCAGTTTCGGTTTGATGGTGCAACCCAGCAGCGGACGACCATACTTGTTGAGCAGGTCACGCTCGACCTGGATACCCTGTGGCGGCCCGTTACAGGTCATCACGTAGGCAACCGGGAAGCGGATGTCCTCCAGTCGCAGGGCACGCAGTGCCTTGAACCCGAAGACGTTACCCACTAGCGAGGTCATCACGTTAACGACCGAGCCTTCCTCGAACAGGTCGATCGGGTAGGCAACAAAGGCGTAGAAGCAGGTATCATCACCCGGTACGTCTTCAATTGCATAGGCACGTCCCTTGTAGTAGTCCAGGTCGGTGAGTAGATCGGTCCAGACGGTGGTCCAGGTACCGGTGGAAGACTCGGCGGCAACCGCAGCAGCAACCTCTTCACGCGGCACACCTTCCTGGGGGGTAATCTTGAAACACGCCAGGATGTCGGTATCTTTTGGTGTGTAGTCCGGCATCCAGTACGTTTCGCGGTACTCTTTTACGCCTGCATCGTATTTCTTGGCCATAGTTGTTTTCTCCTGATTGAATCTGCTAGCACTCGTAACCAGTGGGGCCAGCCAAGGTCTCTGACTGGTGCTCGCCACTGCTTCGATCCATAGATTGTTGCAGCATATAACCATAAATAAAAGTAAATATTAATGATAATATTCATAAGCTCTTTATTATATAATAACCCCTTGTTTTACCTTGATTTCTCTTCCTCGTCGCCATCCAGGGGCATCTCGTAGGCCGCCATGCTGGGACGTTCCATATCATCATGCACCGTGGACCGGCGGTCACCGCGGCGGGCAAGGTGCTGTTCCAGTGCATCCGCCTTCAGATCGATGCTTTTCTCACCGTACATAACCTGGCGGATCAGACGGTCACCAAAACGCAGCAACGCCATGTCATCGCTCAGCAATTCATTGCGGGTGGCCTCGTCAATATCGAAGGTGGTAGTGAAGCCGGAGCTCTTGATGAATTCGCGAAAGCGGTCCAGGTCATAACAGGCCATGAAGAAAAACTTCAGGCTGGTCTTCGACATATTGCCGATCGCTGGCCCGGCTGATTTGACCTTGAGTATCAGCTGTCGCCAGGGACGGCCATGTTCATCATACTCCTCCAGCCCCTGCTCCCTGCGGTATTCATCAATGGTGAGCTTGCGGTCTTCCAAATGACCGTGACAGTGATCTTCCTTGACCAGCGCATAGGAAGCACGGTCAAAGTTCTCGTCCTGACGGCGCATTGACAGCAGACCTACCGGATAATAGCGGCATGCCGTCGGACGGTCCTGGTAGACACTGCAACCCTCCGCGGTGACAAACTGGCACTCATTCGTGCCTTGCTTTGGCTTGTACTTCACCCCGCCTATACTGTTCTTGGCGAATTCGAAGGGTTCTGTGTACTGCCTGAGAAACTCGGTTGAACTGATTCCAAGACGCTGTTTCAGGCGCAGGATATCGTACGGCGTCAGCATGATATCGATGTTCTTGCAGCAGGCATTGAAACAGTCAATGTCCTTGTGGCAGCGGAACTGGATGACCGCACTACCCTCAAGCTGTGCGGGGACAAGCGGTGATCCGGGCAGCGCGGAGTCGATAGTCAATTTCGCATCATCAGACATGAGTCTTACCTCTAAAAAAGCGACCATCCTGATCCTGCAGGGTGCGTTAACCATCGCACCTTGCGAGAAGCACAAAATAAAAAAGCCCGGGCACCGTGAGGCAGCCGGACTTTGAGGGGCAAACGACTGTTCGGGGGTTATTTGAACAGCTTGGACTTGTCGACCAGATCGACATGGGCACGCTTGAAGCACGTCCACTTCTTGGTTTGCTTGTCATAGATGGAGTTGACAAAGCACTTCCAGTTTTCCTCATCCACAAAATTCTTGTCCATGCGGTAGTAGAAACCCGGATAGCGGGATTCCTGACGGAACTCGATGTGCTCCATATGGGCCTCGGCCGTGATGATGCGGTGGTAGTTCTCCCAGGCACGCAGCAGCTCGTGCAGGTCCTTGGCACGCATCTTCTCGGCATCTTCCTTCAGCATGTCGATCTTCTCACCGGCCACTACCAGCATGTGGGCGTTGGTGGTGTAGTAGGTCGCCACACCGGCCACATACTCGTCCATGATCTTCTGCAGGCGGAACTGCAGCATCTTGGGCGTGATGTAGTTGGGGTTGATGTCAATCGCCGTGGTGTAGTCCTTGAACTCCAGATAGTTTCTGACCGGCTTGTAGATCTCGGCAACCAGATCCTCAATGGAGGTGTCCAGCTCGGGCTTCAGATCCTTGTTGTCCAGACAGTACTTGACCATGGCCTTGGCAGCGATACGGCCTTCGGCATGGGAACCGGAGGAGAACTTGTGACCGGAAGCACCCACGCCGTCACCAGCGGTCCACAGACCCGTGACAGTGGTCATGCCGCGGTAGCCCCAGTTCCAGCCCTTCGGCAGGTGCGCGGGGATACCCTCCATCTTCTCTTCCATCGGTGCGCCGACGTCGGTCGGACCGGACACCCAGATACCGCAGCAACCGGAGTGTGATCCCAGCAGGTAGGGTTCGGTCGGCATCAGCTCGGAGTTCTTCTTTTCCGGCTCGATGTTTTCACCCACCCAGATACCGCACTGACCGATGCACATATCGAGGAAATCTTCCCAGGCTTCCGCCTCGAGGTGCTTCACTTCGCGCGGGGTCATGGTTTCACGCAGGTTGGCGAGCGCGGTCACGGTGTCCATCCAGATCGGACCGCGTCCTTCCTTCATTTCCTTCAGCATGAGGTGGTTGCGCAGGCAGGAAGCAGGAACCGACGCCTGGCCATAGGGTGGATAATCGTCCAGCATTTCCTTGTTGCGATCCAAGTAGATCTCGCCGTCCCCATTGGTGGCCTTGGACTTGAACAGCAGGAACCAGGCACCGACCGGGCCGTAGCCGTCCTTGAAGCGGTTCGGGACGAAACGGTTCTCCATCATGGTCATTTCCGCACCGGCCTCGGCAGCCATGGCGTAGGTGGAACCGGCATTCCAGACGGGGTACCAGGCACGACCCATACCCTCACCCACCGAGCGCGGCCGGAAGATGTTCACGCAGCCGCCGGCAGCCAGCAGGATGGCCTTGGCCTTGTAGATGAAGATCTTGTCTTCGCGAACCGAGAAACCGACCGCACCGGCGATGCGGTTGGGTTCGTTCTTGTCGTTGACCAGCTTGACGACGAAGACATGCTCCTGGATGTTGTCGGTACCCAGCGCCTTCTTGGCCGCTTCGGCGACGATCCACTTGTAGGACTCACCATTGATCATGATCTGCCACCTGCCGGAGCGAACCGGCTTGCCGCCGTCCTTCAGCGGCGTCATGCCCTTGGAACCGTCAAAACGCTCGCCGTTCTCGTCGGTCTTCCAGATCGGCAGACCCCATTCCTCGAACAGGTGTACACTCTCGTCCACGTGACGTCCGACGTCATAGGTCAGGTCGTCACGGGTAATACCCATCAGGTCGTTGGAGACCATGCGGGCGTAATCGGCCGGATCCTGCTCGGTACCGATGTAGGTGTTGATTGCGGACAGACCCATGGCCACAGCACCGGAACGATCCATGGCGGCCTTGTCGACCAGCTTGATCTTGAGATCTGTGCCTTCGGCCCAGCGCATCACCTCGAAGGCAGCACCGCAACAGGCCATCCCACCGCCGACAAGAAGGATATCAAGTTCTTCCTCAATGACTTCAGGATTTCCAAATTCACCGGCCATTTTTGATAACCTCTTACTTAGATTTTTACTTAGGTTTTTTGATGCTTGTATGGCGGCTCATTCAGATGTTGATCAGTTCGCTGCGGTTGCCGGCACGAAAACCGTTGCTATCAACGAAAAAGCCAGGCTCCTCGATCCTGGACAAATCGGCAGCCGGCTTGCCACCGTAGGGATCAATGGAACCTTCCGGCGTGGTACGGATCGGGAACTTGAAGCGCTTCAGGGTGCCGTTGCGGAACTTGATGGTCCATATGATAGAGTCGGAACCACGCAGCGGCTGCACGGAACCACCCAGCGGTACGATATCAGCATAGTGGCGTGCCTCGATGGCCTGCTGCGGGCAGATCTTGACGCAGCAATAGCATTCCCAGCACTGCTCTGGCTCCTGGTTGTAGGCCCTCATGGCGTGGCCGGTTTCGGAACCGTCCTTGTCAAGCTTCATGAGGTCGTGCGGACAGATATACATGCAAGCAGTCTTGTCCTGCCCCTTACAGCCATCGCACTTATCTGTACGTACAAATGTTGGCATATTATTTCTCCACCTTCTGTGATAGATATTGCCGTTTAATACGCCGTTGCTCCGGAATGGCCAGCGGTTTCTAGAGTGCGACTATTTCGCGGAATGTCCGCTCATCTTGATCTCTACTTTCTCGTCATCCTTCAGGCTACCGTAGTACTGACGCAGGATGGTAAGCACTTCCGGACGCGAGAACTTGTCAGATACTTCTTCACCTTCCGACAGTGCCTTGCGCAACTTGGTGCCGGACAGCAGGATGCGGTCGCTGCCTTCATGCGGACAGGTCTTCATCGAGGCCATACCGTCACACTTGTTGCACCAGAAGGTCCAGTCGATTTTCAGTGGCTGGGTTTCCAGCGAACCGGCCGGGATCTGGTCGAAGATGTGGTGCGCATCGAAGGGCCCGTAGTAATCGCCGACGCCGGCATGGTCACGGCCAACGATCTGGTGAGAACAGCCGTAGTTCTGGCGGAACACGGCGTGTAACAGGGCCTCGCGCGGACCGGCATAACGCATGTCCAGCGGATAACCGGCCTGGATCACGGTATTGTCGGCAAAGTAGTTTTTGATCAGGGTGCCAATGGCGTTGCTGCGCACATCGGCCGGGATGTCGCCGGGTTTCAACTTGCCCAGCAGCGAATGGATCAGCACACCGTCCAGTGTCTCGATGGCGATCTTGGCCAGGTATTCGTGGGAACGATGCATGGGATTGCGTGTCTGGAAGCAGGCAATCGAGCTCCAGCCACGCTTTGCAAATTCCGCGCGGGTCTGCGCAGGAGTCATGAACTGGTCACCATACTGTTCCGGAAAACCGCCCTGTGACAGCACCTTGACCGGACCTGCGAGATTCACATCGCCCTGTGCCATGACCATCTTCACACCCGGGTGCTCTTCATCGGCGGTCTTGTAGACCATCATGCACTCGTGCTTTTTGTCAATCGTGTACTTTTCGGTGACCGTCATGGTAGCGAGGATTTCACCGGACTCGGAATCGGCCAGCGCGATGTCGTCACCTTCACTGATACCCTTGGCTACCGCTTCGTCAGCGGACAGGGTGATCGGAATCGGCCAGAACAGGCCGTTGGCCATCTTCATGCCGTCACAGACACCTTCCCAGTCAGCGCGGGTCATGAAGCCGTCCAGGGGTGTAAACCCGCCGATACCCATCATGATGAGGTCACCGGCTTCGCGCGATGAGACATTGATCTTCGTCAGGCCTGCTGCACGCGCCTGCTCGGCTGACAGTGCATCGCCTTCAAGCAGCAACGGTTTCAGCTCACCGCCGCCATGTGGCTTTACTAGTGTGGACATGTGACTCCTTAGATCTAAACGTGGTTGCTTCTTGAAATTTTTTCATGCTCACGTGCCTGCCCGTCAACTGCTTGAACGCGCACGCACACGGCCTGATGTGGGGCCGCATACAATACCCCTTTGACCACGATTTTCAAAGCAGTAATATCTTGTCGTTAATAAAACCTGCTTATCCGCAATAACTACAAACTGACAGAACGCAACCCGTTGAGATTACGTGTATTCTTTTCATTACTACATCTGAATACGGTAATGTAATTATGCGCCTATCCTCGATCTGCGCGGTGATCTACCGGCGTGGGTAACATCGGGTACTTCAGGAGACACCCAGGATCATTCTCACGGCAGTCATCGCCAGTAAGAGCGCAAACACCCGTTGCAGGGTTGCCAGTGGCAGATAGTGCGCCAACCAGGCACCCAATGGCGCTACGGGTACGCTGGCGAATGCCACGGCGGCGACCGCTGGCCAGTAGACAAAACCTGTATTGTTCCCGGGCTGTGCTGGCACGCCCAGTCCACTGAGGACAAAGCCTGGGGCAGCGGCGATGGCGATGGGCAATCCGATGGCCGCCGCGGTCCCCACGGCAAGGCGCATATCCGCCCGGTTCCATAGCAGAAACGGAACGGTCATTGTGGCACCGCCAATACCAAGCAGGCCCGAGAGCAGCCCGATCACACACCCCGCAACGCCCAAGCCGACGACACCCGGCAGTTGCCGATGCGACGCGGGTTTCACACCAAGCAGTAATTGCACCGCGACCAGTAGTTCAAATACCCCGAACAGCATCCCCAGGCCGGTACTGCTGACTTGCCTCGCCAGCCAGGCACTCGCGAATGCGCCCAGGAGTATCCCGGGCACCATGGAGCGCACCACCGGCCAGTGCACACTACCTCGCCGATGATGTGCCAGCAGGGAAGAAATCGAGGTCGGGATAATGGTTGCCAGCGAGGTGCCGACGGCGTAGTGCATCACCACGTCGGCACTAAAGCCGTGCCGGGTAAACAGCAGCGCCAGCGCCGGCACGACCACCAGTCCGCCGCCGATGCCCAGCAGCCCTGCCATCAGGCCGGCAGCGGCACCGGTTAGCAGATAGGTCAGCAGTTCCACACCGGCATTGTAACCAAGCGTTGCTTACAAAAGGTGGCCTGTGAGGTTTGACTGCAGATTGTGCCCTTTATTGAAGAAGCACCTGATTTGACTTCTGGTTTCGCCCTGAAGGGCGAGGTACTTTTCTTTGCCCCGCCAAAGAAAAGTACCCAAAAGAAAGGCGATCCCGGAGGGGCGAGGAACGCAGGGCATCGGCGCAGCCGATGAGTGCACCGGGTGCCCTTCTCTTTGGGTACTTTCTCTTGGGCAAGCAAGAGAAAGTACCTCGCCCAAATGGGCGAAACAGGCGGTGAAAAAAATCACCTTACCTGGCAGGTAAAAAATCTCAGAGGCAAAAAATTGTCCAGCTTGTCTCGTACAAGACCATGAAAACACTGATTCTCAGCGGATCCAGAGGGTCTTGGCATTGACGAACTCATGGATACCAAGACGCGACAGTTCGCGGCCATAACCGGAGTTCTTGATACCGCCAAACGGCAGGCGCGGATCACTCTTCACCAGACCGTTGACGAAGGCACAGCCGCACTGCAGCTGCCTCGCAATCCGTTCGCCACGGGCGCTGTCACGGGTCCAGACACTGCCGCCAAGGCCAAAATCGGTGTCATTGGCGATTCGCACAGCGTCCTCTTCGTCAGCGGCACGAATGACACTGGCAACCGGCCCAAAAAGTTCCTCGTGGTAGGCACGTACACCGGGTTTGACATGATCGAGAATGGACGGCTGGTAGAATGCGCCGCTGCCGGCCTCCGGATTACAGCCGGTGACGGCCACCGCGCCGTGCGACAGGCTGTCCAGGACCTGGTGGTGCAATTCATCGCGCAGGTCCACCCGCGCCATGGGGCCAAGGGTATTGGCCTCGTTGAGCGGATCGCCAACGGTCATTTCCTCGACGGCCCGCTTGAAGCGCGCAACAAACTCGTCGGCAATCGGCTCGACGACAATAAAGCGTTTCGCAGCGATACAGCTCTGGCCGGTATTCAGAAACCGGGAAGTAACGGCCTGCTCGACCGCCAGATCAAGATCGGCATCCTGCAGCACGACGAACGGATCGGAACCACCAAGTTCCAGCACCGTTTTCTTCACCGCCCCGCCAGCAATTGCCGCCACCTGGCGACCGGCCGTTTCACTGCCGGTGAGCGTCACTGCATGCACACGCGCATCCTCGATCACTTCCGCAACACGGGAAGACGAGATCAGCAGCGTCCTGAATACACCGCGCGGAAAGCCGGCTTCGTCAAACACGGATTCAATGGCCTGGGCACACTGCGGCACACTGGAGGCATGCTTCAGGAGCGCGGTATTGCCGGCTAGCAGCGCCGGCGCGGCAAAGCGAAACACCTGCCAGAACGGGAAATTCCAGGGCATGATGGCCAGCACCGTGCCCAGTGGCTGGTAGGTCACAAGGCTGCGGCCAGCGTCGGAGGCGATCACCTCGTCAGCCAGAAAGCCCTGACCCTCATCGGCATAGTAATCACAGCCCAGGGCGCACTTTTCAATCTCAGCACGCGCCTCCCGGATCGGCTTGCCCATTTCCAGCGTCATCAGGCGTGCAAAATCCTCGACATGCTTGCGCAGCACCGTGGCTGCCCCGCGCACCAGCTGGCAGCGCTCCTCGAGCGCAGTTCCCGCCCACATTGGTGCAGCCTGCGCGGCTTGCTGCAATGCCTGCTCGATCTCGGCGTGGGTGAAGCTTGCGATCTGCGCAAGCGTAGTACCATTGAACGGATTAACAGATTTGAATGTCACGGTTAAAACCCTTTGTTAAACTGTCTTGCGGGAAACACCCCGGCTCTCTGCAACTATAATGGACTATGCGAAAAATACTTACTACCTTCATCACAACTTGCTGGCTGCTTGCATCGGCAAGCGCGGCCATCACCACCGGCGACCCCTACGAAAAGGAGCGCGCCCAGTTTCTGGAGGCCTACAAGGCACTTAACGAACACCGCTACAACGAGTTCGATCGACTGGCAAAACAACTCAAGGGCTACCCGCTCTATCCCTACCTGGAATTCTGGGAGATGCGCGGCAATCTGGAACATGTCAGCAACGAGGATATAGCCGCCTTCATCAGCCGCTACCAGGGCGACTCGGTCAGTGTACGCATGCGACAATCGTGGCTCTACCAGCTGGCCCGCCAGCATGACTGGAAGACATTCCTGGAAGTCTACCGGGGCAACCAGCCAGTTACCTTGCAGTGTTACAAGCTGCAGGCAAAGATCAACACCGGACAGACGGACGCCCTCGTGGAAGAGGCGCTGCAGCTGTGGATGGTCGGTAAATCCCAGGTCAAGAACTGTGACCCGGTGTTCAAGTACCTCGATGACAATAACATCATTACCACGGAACTGCTGTGGCAACGGATACGCCTTGCCATGGCGCAGGGCAATCCCAGCCTCGCCCTTTACCTGGCACGCAGGCTGTCCGATGAAGACCGCGCCTGGGTGGAGCTTTGGCGGGATGCACGTAACCGGCCGGCACAAACACTCGATTCGCCGCAGTTGAAAAAAGATTCCCCGCATGCACGGGAAATCATCCTCTACAGTCTGCGCCGCATTGCCAGCAGCGACGCCGATCTGTCGCATAAAAAATGGGCACAGCTAAAACCCCGGTATACATTCAGCGATGCAGAGATCGCCGAGCTGGAAAAGAACATGGCGCTGTCAGCCGCCTGGCAACGCAACCCGCGGGCACATGAATGGCTGGTGGCCGTACCGGAAAGCGCCGTTGATGAAAAGCTCAGGGAATGGCGGATACGCAGCGCGGTATCCATTGGCGACTGGGCTGCGGTCGTCAAACACACGGCGGAGCTGCCACCGGATGAGGCACTGCGCGAAGAATGGCGCTACTGGCGCGCGCTGGCACTGGACCAGACCGGCGAGCATGCACAGGCACTTGACGGCTTTGCACAGCTAGCCCGTGAACGTGACTACCACGGCTTTCTTGCTGCTGATTTCATGAACTGGCCGTATGAGATGGGTAACAAGCCCATCGAGTATGACGCGGCAAGTCTGGAGGCACTCGGCCGGCAGGCGGGCTTCGTCCGTGCCCGCGAACTCTACAAGGCCGAATTGTTCATCGATGCACGGCGCGAGTGGGCCCATATCACCCAGGGCCTTGCAACCGATGAACTAAAACTGGCGGCTGTGCTGGCGGAACAATGGGGCTGGCATGACCGTGCCATACTCACAATTGCACAGACCGGGGATTACAGCGATTTGAACCTGCGTTTTCCGATAGATTACCAAAGCGAAGTGCGCAAGATTGCCAGTGACTACAAACTCGAGCCGGCACACGTGTACGCAGTGATCCGCCAGGAGAGTGCGTTTAACAAGGATGCCCGCTCGCCTGCAGGGGCGCTGGGTCTCATGCAACTGATGCCAAAGACCGGCAGCCTCACGGCCAAGAAACACAACATTCCCCTTCCCAGCACCAGCCTGCTGTTCGAGCCGGACAAGAACATCACCATTGGCTCTGCTTACCTGAAACAGGTCATGGAGGAGTATGATGACAACATTGTGCTGGCATCAGCCGCCTATAATGCAGGGCCCCACCGGGTGAAGCGCTGGTTACCCGAGGAAGAAGTGAAGCCCGCGGCGCGCTGGATTGCGATGGTGCCCTTTAATGAAACACGCAATTACATTCAACGCATACTGGCCTACATGGCGATCTACGACTGGCGCATGGAGCAACCGGCCACACCCATCCACAAGTACATGCCCGATATTTTACCCACCAGGGCCTACAAGGCCTATAGCGAGTAAGCAATTACAGCATTAGCTGCTGAGACAGGAACAACGCATGCAACATGAAATCATCTGCCTCCTCGGTGGCACCGGTTTTGTCGGTAAACACCTGGCACACCGGCTGACACAACAGGGACATCAAGTGCGCGTATTGACACGCCGGCGTGAACGGCACCGCGAATTACTCGTCAACCCGGCCGTTAAACTTATTGAATCCGATATACATGACACAGAGCAGCTGCGCCGGCAGTTCGCAGGTGTCGACGTGGTCATCAACCTCGTGGGTATCCTCAATGAAAGCGGCAAGAAGGGCGCCGCTTTCAGACGTGCACACGTGCAGCTGCCGGAAAAGATTGTTGCTGCGGCACTCGCCTCGGGTGTCCGGCGCCTGCTGCACATGAGCGCGCTCAATGCGGATGCCCGTGAACCACACAGCCTGTACCTCAAGACCAAGGGTGAAGGCGAGGAACTCGTACATGCCGCCTCGACAAAGGGACTGGTTGTCACCAGTTTCCGGCCATCGGTAATCTTCGGTAGCGGTGACAGCTTTTTTAATCGCTTTGCAACCCTCCTGAAACTGTCACGTCCGGTGATGCCACTTGCCTGTCCTGACAGCCGCTTTGCGCCAGTTTGGGTAAACGACGTGACCGCGGCCATGTGTCGCTCACTGGATGATGCAACCGGCGGTGAACGTCTGGACCTCTGCGGGCCCGAGATCTATACCCTGAAGGAACTGGTGCGCTATACGCGCGACCAGCTCGGACTGCGCTGTGCAATTGCTGGACTCGGTCCACGCCTGTCGCGCCTGCAGGCAAGGGTGCTTGGCAGCCTGCCGGGCAAACCGTTCACACTGGACAACTACTACTCACTGCAAAAAGACAGTATCTGTGCTGAAAATGCACTACCCACCCTCGGCATCACACCCACACCGATTACGGCCGTGGTCCCGGGCTATCTTGCTAGCCGCACTGCGCGTGGTCATTACGACGGCTTTCGTCGACAGTCCCGGCGTCAGCAGGCAAGCGATTCCTGAAGGCAATGGAGGTCTACCTGGTCGGCGGTGCCGTACGGGACAAGCGGCTCGGTCTGCCGGTTCAGGAACGCGACTGGGTGGTTGTCGGTGCAACCGCAAATGACCTGCTGGCGCTCGGTTATACACCGGTGGGCAAGGACTTCCCGGTATTCCTGCACCCAGAGACCAGGGAGGAGTATGCACTGGCGCGCACCGAGCGCAAGACAGGTCACGGCTATACCGGCTTTGCAACCCGTGCAGATCCCGACATCACCCTCGAGGAAGACCTGTTGCGGCGAGACCTCACCATTAACGCCATGGCGGAGACACCCGAGGGTGTATTGATCGATCCATTCAACGGTCTGGAGGACCTCAATAACGGCGTGCTGCGACATGTATCCGCCGCCTTCTCCGAGGACCCGGTACGCATCCTGCGCACGGCACGTTTTGCCGCTCACTTTGCACGCTGGGGTTTCCACGTCGCTCACTCGACCAACACCCTGATGCGGCACATGGTGCAAAACGGCGAGGCCAGCCACCTGGTGGCAGAACGCGTCTGGGCGGAACTACTGAAGGCACTGGCCACACAGGCACCGACTCGCTTCTTCCAGGTGCTGGCCGGTTGCGGTGCACTTGGTGTGCTGTTCCCCGAACTCCTGCCGGCGGCTGACCGCGCGACAATCGAGCGGCATGGGCAAGGCACAATCGTACTGCCGGTACTGGAACAGGCCGTAGCCCTCAGTGACCGGACCACGATTCGCTTTGCCGCCCTGGCCTGCGACATGGACAACCTGCACCCGGAGGGTCAGGGCGAAAATGCGCTGGCATCACTGTGTGAACGCTATCGGGTACCGAATGCCTTTTGCGATCTCGCACGACTGGCGCTGCAGCAACGTCGCCGCCTGCAGGCAGCAACCGGCCAGTCTGCCGCAGAAGTGCTGCGGCTGCTGAACCGCGTCGATGCCTTCCGGCGGGAAGAGCGATTCAGTGAGCTGCTGCAGGTATGTGCAGCCGATGCCGCAGCCAGCCATCGCGAGTTCAGCAGCGATTACCTGCGCCAGGCACTGGCGGCTGCGCAATCTGTGAACCCCGCCGGGCTGCAACTGCACGGCCTGTCCGGCAAGGAAATCGGCAGGGCCCTACAACAGGGCCGCATCGAGGCCATCGGCCGTCTCAATGCGCAACGCGTACCTCAATAGAACAGCAGCAGCAGAAAGACTCCCAGCAATATCCTGTAAACCACGAACGGCAACATCCCGATGCGCTCGATCAGACGCATAAACAGCTCAATGCAGAGATAGGCACTGAGCGCCGCGACCGTTGTACCCAGCAGGATCTCATTCCACGCAACCGGTCCTGGCTGCTGCAGCAGTTTTACAGACTCGTATCCCCCGGCCATCAGGATCACTGGGATGGACAGCAGGAAGGAAAAGCGTGCCGACGCGGAACGCGACAGGCCGAGTGCCAGCGCCGCGGTCATGGTGATGCCGGAACGCGAGGTACCAGGCAGCAGTGCCAGTACCTGGGCGAAGCCGATCCAGATGGCATCGGAAACCTTCAGGCTCTCCTCGCTGCGGGACTGCCGACCGTACCGGTCCGCCAGTCCCAGCAACACCCCGAACCCGATCGTTGTCACGGCAATGACCAGTGGCGACCGCAGGTAGGTCTCGACCACATCATGCAGGAGCAGCCCGCTGACAGCGACCGGTACTGTAGCCAGCAACAGCAGCCACGCGAGCCTGGCATCGGCATCCAGACGGAGATTCAGGCAGGATGCTGACCAGGCACCGATGAGGCGCTGCAGCTCAAGCCGGAAGTAGACCATCACAGCCAGCAGGGTGCCGACATGCACAGCGACATCGAAGCCTAGTCCCTGATCTCCCCAGCCGAGCAAGCGCGGCAACAGGATCAGGTGCGCGGAACTCGATATCGGCAGGAATTCAGTCAGTCCCTGTAACAGGGCCAGTAGCAGGATGTGCAATGTATCCATAGGGAATGTGTCATCAAAGCCGGTTGCGGTAATCCTGCAGGCGGAAACCCGGAACGGTCGTTGTCAGGCCGCGCGTCAGGCCAATGCACTTGAAGCGCTCACCCATTTCACCCGGCAGTATCAATGTTTTCGCCTGCTGTGCAAGCTGTATATAGTGTGTGGAATCCGTTGGCCCTGCCTTTTGCATTAATTCCTCCAGGCCACAGTCCAGCAGGAAAAATGCCTGCGTGGTATAGCCGCCGACGTCAAGGTCCGTGGCAAGCGCTGCTTCAGCAACCGCAGTGAAATCCACATGTGCCGTGATGTCCTGCAGTCCCGGCCACAGGAACGGATCGTCATGCGCACGTTGCCGGTAATGACACATCAAGGTGCCGCTACTGTGTTGCGGATGATAATACTCACGACGCGGATAGCCATAATCGATCAGCAACAACATGCCCTGCTTAAGTCGCTCAGCCACACTCTGCACCCAGGCGGGTAATGCAACATTGAGCTCCGAAATATATCCAGGCGGCAGCTGGCAACTGGCGGCCAGTGCCTCAACAGCAGCGGCCGTTTCGTCCTGTTGTTGCAGCAGGCGCCACTGGAAAGTCTCGTCCTCACAGCCCACGTGGAACAGGCTGGCGACACGGCCGTCCCACTGAAAACGTTCAACGGCCATCGCATCCAGTACCTCATTGGCCAGCATGACGCCATGAAAACCGCTCTCCGGCAAGCAATCAATCCAAGATACCCGGTCCAGTAATTGCGGTAACTGCTGCTGCAGTACCTGATGTTGTCGTTGTCTGAGCTCGGCACTGCGTTCCAGTATCAGGTAGCGTCCCGGCAGGCAGGTATCGTGTTGCAGCTCACCGAGGATATCAACGGCCAGCTGGCCGCTGCCCGCACCAAACTCCAGGATATCCCCACCAACAGACTCAAGCACCGTGCGACAACTGTGCGCCAGACACTGGCCAAACAGTGGAGAAATTTCAGGTGCCGTGACGAAGTCTCCACCGGCACCGAACTTTCGCTGACCGGCACTGTAATAGCCAAGACCCGGTGCATAGAGACATAGCTCCATGTAGCGGGAAAACGGGATGAAGCCACCCGCCGCCCTGATTTCACTGTGGATGAGCGTCGAGAGTTCGGCACTCAGCGCAAGCGCCTGCTGCGATGGAAGCGGGAACTCGATCGCCTATTCTCCGTGCGAGCCGGCTGCCGGTGGCCACTCGACCATCACCAGCGGCTGGCTCTCCTGATCAAAGTCAGCCCACATCTTCGCAAAACTGACACCCGTTACCGGATGACGCATGCTGCCTGCAATCTCGGCCAGCGGCCTCAGTACAAAGGCATAGCGCTGGATATCCTCGCGCGGCAATACCAGTTTGCCCTGCTTCATCACCAGGTCATCATAAAGCAGCAGGTCCAGGTCCAGGGTGCGTGCCGAAAGTGTTACCGTGCGCTGCCGGCCACAACGATTCTCGATGGCATGCAACTGGTCCTGGATGGACTGCGGTGAATCCTGCGTCGTGAAACCCAGCACCAGGTTATAAAATGGGGCACTGTCAAACCCGACAGCCGCGCTCTCATATACCGGCGATTGCTGCAGCTCACCATAGAACTCTGCCAGTGCCTGTAATGCCATGGCGATGTTACGCTGCCGGTCAATGTTACTGCCGACGCTGACATATACCTGTGGCATCACCCGTGGCTCCGTTCACCGCGCTCGATGACGACGCCGACATCACGAGATCCCCGCACGGCACCCGGCTTGTGCACCGTGAGCCTCAACCAGGGCACATTGAATTCACTCAATACAATCGCGGCAATCCTTTCCGCCAGCGTTTCTACCAGCTGGAACTCGCTGTCCTCGACGAAGGCAATCAGGCGCTTGGCAACGGCCTTGTAATTCAGCGTATCATCAATGGCATCCGTCTCTGCTGCGCGACGGATATCGGCACCCATTTCCAGGTCGAGACTGATGGTCTGCCGGACCTTGCGTTCCCAGTCATAGATGCCAATGATGGTCTCAATCCGCAAGTCATTTATAAATACAGTATCCATGCTTCACGTGCCCGGTTGATGTGTGCATCAATATAGAGCCTTGCCGCCTGCTTGACCAGTGGCGACAAGCGGGTGCGCAGGTTGTTCTTGACGTCCAGTGAGTTAGCGATTCCAATGTCGCCATGACACTGAATCTTCTGCTGATCGCAGGTGGTTATCTGTTCGGTTCGATATCCACGGCCATTATTGTTTGCAAACTGATGGGGCTGCCGGACCCGCGCACTCAAGGTTCGCGCAACCCCGGGGCTACCAATGTCGCGCGGCTTGGTGGAAAGAAGGCCGCGGCATTAACACTCGCGGGAGACCTGCTGAAAGGGCTGGTACCGGTCCTGATTGCCAGGGCCCTGCACGCCGATCCGGGCATACTTGCCGCGACTGCACTGGCCGCGTTCCTCGGTCACCTGTACCCGGTCTTTTTCGGCTTCCAGGGTGGCAAGGGCGTTGCAACGGCGCTGGGTGTAATCTATGGCCTGCACTGGCCGGTAGGACTGCTATGCACGGGCATCTGGCTTGTAATGGCCCTCGTGTTTCGCTATTCCTCTCTGGCAGCGCTCACGGCCATCCTGCTGGCCCCACTGGGTTTCATGTGGTTGCTGCCGGAGATGCCGATTGTAATCGCCATGGTGGTACTGACCGTGCTGCTCTTCTGGCGACACCGCAGCAACATTGCCAACCTGATGAGCGGCGCGGAAGACAAGATAACTTTTGGAGGACGTAGAAAAACCTAGCAGCGGATCCCGTCCGCGAATCGCGCGAGCTGCACGGATGTGGGGTTATCACTTCAGTCAGGACGCGAGAGGCAGCCAGGTAATACGCTCCTAGAGCTTAACAGCCGGCAACTCCTCCAGAGACCAGCGCGGCATGGCCTTGATGCTGAGGCTCTCATACTGCCCGGATTGCAGGCGCTGATAGCCGGCATAGGCAATCATGGCGCCATTATCGGTACAGAATTCCGGACGCGGGTAGCAGACGCGTCCCCCCTCGGCATCCATCAACTCACCGAGCCGTTCGCGAAGACGCTGATTGGCCCCCACACCGCCGGCAATCACCAGCGTCTGCAGACCGGTCAAGGCAACTGCACGACGGCACTTGATGACCATGGTATCTACCACGGCCTCCTCGAAGGCATATGCGATATCGGCGCGGTCCTGCCCGCTCCTGCTGGATTCACGCCAGGTATTCAGCGCAAAGGTTTTCAGGCCACTGAAGCTGAAATCCAGGCCGGGCCGGTCCGTCATCGGGCGTGGAAAACGGAAGCGACCGGCAGTGCCCTGCCGTGCCAGCGCAGCCAGTGCCGGCCCACCGGGATAGGACAATCCCAGCAGGGTCGCGGTTTTGTCAAAGGCCTCGCCAACCGCATCATCAATAGAATCACCCAGCACCCGGTAGCTGCCAATACCTTCTACCTCCACCAGCAGGGTATGGCCGCCCGAGACCAGTAGCGCCAGGAACGGGAAATCTGGCGGGTTGGGCTCCAGCATCGGCGCCAGCAAATGTCCTTCCATGTGGTGGATAGCGACTGCCGGTACCCCCCAGGCCCAGGCCAGACTGCGCCCGGTAGTCGCACCTACCAGCAGCGCACCTACCAGGCCAGGACCAGACGTGTACGCGACACCACTGACTTCATTCTTTGTAATTCCTGTATTATCAAAGACTTGCTGTACAAGCGGCAGCAGCTTGCGGACATGGTCACGGGAAGCCAGCTCTGGCACCACTCCGCCATAACGGGCATGCAGGTCAATCTGGCTATATAGGGCGTGGCCCAGCAGGCCACGATCCGCGGCGTACAGGGCCACCGCGGTTTCGTCACAGGAGGTTTCGATACCGAGTACGATCATGCCTGGTATGGTAAACGCCAGCGTTTGTTACACAAGGAAATTTTGCCTTTTTGTGTGGACGTGTATAGAATGCGCAGCCCCGATATAACTGCTGTAGTACTGGAATTTGTATGCCGAATGTACGTGTAAAAGAAAACGAACCCTTTGAGATCGCGATCCGCCGTTTCAAGCGCGCCTGTGAAAAGGCCGGAATTCTGGCCGATGTCCGCCGCCGTGAGTTCTATGAAAAACCCACGCAGGAACGCAAGCGTAAAATGGCTGCCGCGGTAAAACGCACCCAGAAAAAGGTTTCCCGCGAACTCGCCCGCCGCGTGCGCCTTTACTAGTAGCCTTTCCCCGTTTTTCCCATGTCCCTCAAGGACCGCATTCAGCAGGATGTCAAGGATGCCATGCGTGCCAAGGACAAGGAACGCCTTGCCGCCATACGCCTGATCACCGCTGCGATCAAGCAGCGTGAGGTAGATGAACGCATCGAACTGGATGACGAACAGGTACTCCTGGTGCTTGACAAGATGTGCAAGCAACGGCGTGAATCGATCAGCCAGTTTGAGAAGGCCGGGCGTGATGATCTGGTCGCCAAAGAGGTCAGTGAACTGGAGATCATTCAGGGCTATCTGCCCAGGCAGCTGGATGACGAGGAAATCGCGGCACTGATTGATGTCGCCCTGGCCGAAACCGGCGCTTCCTCCATCAAGGATATGGGCAAGGTCATGGGCCAGCTAAAACCGCAACTTCAGGGCCGTGCGGACATGAGCGCAGTCAGCGCAATGATCAAGTCCAGACTTGCCTGACTGCCACACGGAACATCTGCAGGAATATCTGCAGTCAGAGCTGCTTCCCGCACTTCCCAGGACTTGCTCGCCAAGAACAACTTCTGCCTGGGTCCAACCAGGCGGCAACAACCCACTTTCCTTCCCGGGCAGTCCCTTTTACCCTACTCCTCATGGCTGGCCGGATACCACAATCTTTCATCGATGAGTTACTCAACCGCACGGATATCGTTGAGGTCATTGATACACGCGTACCCTTGAAGAAGGCGGGACGTGAATACAAGGCGTGCTGCCCGTTCCACAATGAAAAAACACCCTCCTTCACCGTCAGCCAGGTAAAGCAGTTCTATCACTGTTTTGGTTGTGGTGAACACGGAACGGCCATCACCTTCCTGATGGCTTATGAACACATGGAATTCGTGGAAGCCATTGAGGAACTGGCACATCGCGCCGGACTCGAGGTGCCGCACGAGGCGGGACCCGAACCACATACATCCTCCATACTTCCTCACTACGCACTGCTGGATCGGGTCTCGGCGTATTACCAGGCACAGTTGCGCGAACACCCACAGGCGGGACGTGCGATTGCCTACCTGAAAAACAGGGGTCTGAGCGGTGACGTTGCCGCCCGTTTCCAAATCGGGTTCGCACCACCCGGCTGGGAAAATCTGGCTGCTGCACTTGGCAGAGACAGCAAGGTCCAGCAGCAGTTGCTGGAGCTGGGGCTGACCATCAAGCGTGACGATGGCAACGGCGCCTACGATCGCTTCCGTGACAGGATACAGTTCCCTATTCACGATCGGCGCGGCCGCACCATTGGCTTTGGCGGCCGGGTACTGGATGACGGCACGCCCAAGTATCTCAATAGCCCGGAGTCACCGGTGTTTCACAAGGGCAAGGAACTGTACGGGCTGTTTGAAGCACGCAAGGCCGTTCGAAATCTCGAGCGTATCCTGGTGGTAGAAGGCTATATGGACGTTGTAGCGCTGGCACAGTTCGATATCAACTACGCCGTTGCGACACTGGGGACAGCGACGACACACGAACACCTTGAAAGTCTGTTTCGCACGGTGCCGGAAGTTGTCTTTTGCTTCGATGGAGACCGTGCCGGCCGTGAGGCTGCCTGGCGCGCGCTGGTAAACACCCTGCCGGTATTGCGCGATGGGCGTGAAGCACGCTTCCTGTTCCTGCCCGATGACGAGGACCCCGATTCGCTGGTAAGAAAAATTGGCAGCGATGCCTTTGAAAAACAGGTGGAAACCGCGACGCACCTCTCCGACTTTTTCTTTGACCGTCTGAGCAGTCAAGTGGATATCAGCAGTATTGATGGGCGTGCGCGTCTGGTAACACTGGCAAAACCGCTGTTGGCCAGTCTGCCTGACAGTGTTTTCAGGCAACTGATGTTCGAGCGCCTGGCTGAACTGGCCCATACCTCGACTACCCGGGTCGCCGGCCCTGAGGTTGCCTTGCCAGCCGGACCAGATCCCGGACCGTCCATAAAATCATCCCCGGCACGGCGCGCCGGTCAAAAGAGCCCGGTACGGCAGGCGATTGAACTACTGCTTTACAAGCCCGCACTGGCAGCGGAAGTCACACTACCTGCAAGCATCCGTCAGTGCAGCCAGCCGGGCGTATCCTTACTCATTGAAATCATTGAATTAATTCAGCAGCAGCCGGAAATCAATACCGCAGTGCTACTGGAACATTGGCGTAACCACGAAGACGGCCGATACTTGAGCAAGCTGGCATGCTGGAGACCGCCTCTGGACGACTTGGAGCTGGCTGCCGACCTGCAAGGCAATCTAAATGAGATAGAACGACAACATATTGAAAATAGGATAAATTATCTTGATTCAGAGCACAAACAACGCGCCCTCAGCAACGCAGAAAAGCAGGAATATGGCAAGCTACTGTTGCAGAGTCATGCCGCACGCCAGCACTGATCTTTTTTTACTGCGACCCTTAATCCACCTTGTTTACTAATTGGCTCAGCCCAATATAGTGGTTTATACTGGCGGATTAATTTCGCACCCTTTTTTTGTAATTATTGGGCCATCGATTTGCCCGCGGATGATTATGGACAAAAAGCAACAATCACGACTGAAACTGCTGATCGAAAAGGGCAAGGAGCAGGGCTTCCTGACCTATGCCGAGGTCAATGACCATCTACCGGAAGATATTGTCGACCCACAACAAATCGAAGACATCATTGGAATGATCAATGATATGGGCATTCTGGTGCATGAAGTGGCACCGGATAGTGATTCCCTGCTGCTTGCCAGTACCAAGAACTCCGCTGATGAGGATGCGGCAGAAGAAGCTGCCGCCAACCTTGTGACCGTTGACAGCGAATTTGGCCGAACTACGGATCCGGTTCGCATGTACATGCGCGAAATGGGTACTGTTGAACTGCTCACGCGTGAAGGCGAAATTGTAATCGCCAAGCGCATTGAGGATGGGCTCAACCAGGTACTGCTGGCACTGGCATCCTACCCGGAAACAGCGGCAACGCTGTTACGGGGATATGAAAGAGTCGTTGCCGGTGAAATGCGTCTGAACGACCTGATTTCAGGTTTTATTGACCCCAATGCCGAAGAACCCCTGATACCGGAACCAGCACAGGTCCAGGCGTCAGGTCCAGAAAAGGAGGATGACGAAGATCTGGATGGCGATAGTGAAGAACCGGCGGATACCGGTCCCGACCCGGAAGAAGCAAAGCAGCGCTTCGTGGAAATCGAGAAGACCTACACTCAAATGATTGCTGCGTATGCGAAGGGCGGTAAAAATAGCGCCCGCATAGAAAAACTCCGCAAGCAACTTTCGGAACAGATCGGCACCCTCAAGCTGGTGCCGCGCATAATCGACATTCTGACAACTAACCTGCGCCACGCGATTGCACGCATACGGACCAATGAACGGAACGTCATGGACATCTGTGTAAACAGTGCTGGCATGCCACGCAAAGACTTCATTACGTCATTCCCGAATAACGAAACCGACCTGAGCTGGGTAGATTCACAGGCAACTGGCGGTCACAAGTATTCGGCCTCGCTGGCACAGTTCAAGGACGAAATACAGCGTATCCAGAACAAGTTGATTGCACTGGAGAACAATACTCATTTGAGTATTCCGGAAATCAAGGATATCAACCGTCGCATGTCCATTGGCGAGGCCAAAGCACGGCGAGCCAAGAAAGAAATGGTGGAAGCCAACCTGCGGCTTGTGATTTCCATCGCGAAGAAATACACCAATCGCGGTTTGCAATTCCTGGATCTGATTCAGGAAGGCAATATCGGCCTAATGAAGGCTGTAGACAAGTTTGAATACCGGCGTGGCTACAAGTTCTCAACCTATGCGACCTGGTGGATCCGGCAAGCAATCACACGTTCCATTGCTGATCAGGCACGCACCATTCGTATCCCTGTGCATATGATTGAAACCATTAACAAGCTTAACCGTATCTCCCGGCAGATGCTGCAGGAGATCGGTCGTGAGCCCACACCAGAAGAACTTGCAGAACGCATGGATATGCCGGAAGACAAGGTCCGCAAGGTGCTCAAGATTGCCAAGGAACCGATCTCCATGGAAACACCGATTGGCGACGATGAAGATTCGCATCTTGGTGACTTCATCGAGGATCAGAACATCGACTCGCCGATAGACTCTGCATCAATGGAAGGCCTTAAGGAGGCTACCCAGGGCGTCCTGGCCGGTCTCACACCGCGTGAAGCCAAGGTACTGCGCATGCGATTTGGTATCGATATGAATACCGATCACACACTGGAAGAAGTTGGCAAGCAATTCGATGTGACGCGCGAGCGAATTCGTCAGATTGAAGCCAAAGCCCTCCGCAAACTACGCCACCCAACCCGATCAGAACCACTGCGCAGTTTTCTGGAAATCGACTAGGCAAAACGGCGTTGTTGTTTACAGCAACGCCGTTATACTTTCCGCACATCTTCAGGGCCTGTAGCTCAGTTGGTTAGAGCAGGGGACTCATAATCCCTTGGTCGTAGGTTCAAGTCCTACCGGGCCCACCAACTCTCCATAGAATTCATGGCCTTATGCCATTGAGGCAAAGGGATTGGCCTTCGCCAGAATCCCTTGGTCTGAGGCGCACCTCATAAAATTCATAGAGTTATGTCATTGAGGCCAGGGGATCGGAATCCCTTGGTGTGGAGGCGTGGTGGGTGGGTAGAGCAGCTCTGGGGAGACGGGCGGGGTGAACATCAGGAGTTACCGGTGGAGAGTTATTTATTGGATTGCACATCAGGTTTCAGCCGATAAAGGACACGAATGCCGCCTCTATCTGTGGGCTCTTCACAAAGATCAAATCGCTCATTTGTCAAGACCAGACCCTTCAGTGTTTTATGACCATATTTCTCATGCAGCTCCGAGATTTCATCAGGTGCATGTTGCTTGAGAAGTTGACCCGCAGTACTTAGCGAAACCCACCCATCTGGCCTCGCCTTCTGGGCAGCAATGTCTTCAAGCAAAGCCACGACAGCGCTTTTTCTTCGCAAAGACGATGTAATTAAATCTTTCCCTTCTTCAGAAGCCAGAAACGCTGCAAGCCTCTTCTTTCCTTCTTGAAGATTCTCGACCATTTTTCTTAACAAATCCAACTCGGGGAGGAGTTTTTCACGCTGCTGATCAAGGTAATGATCAACTTTCATACAACTCTCAATTGAGTGCGGATTAAATTTCGGTAGCAGGTGATGAATCAAGTCATTGCGATCATCGACAATTGTTGCCAAAGCTTGCTTTCTTGTATCGTAATAGACTGAATCACATTCAACCTTAAAGGAAAAAGATAAATAAGCTCCTTTCAGTTCTTCTTGCCCTTCCGTATCTTCATCACGACCAAGATGGATTTCATCAAGATATTGCCCAGCCAACATGCCCATAGTTTGCTTGCAGACCCTCTCGGCTCGTTGTTCTACATTCGCTTTTATTTCGCCAACATTGCCTGAAAATTGTCCATTGGCTATCAAGTACTTGAGCATATGCAGGTAGTATTGTCGATCTCACCTGAGCTTATTCTGAGGTTATTGGAAGCTTGATCACACGATTTTATTACTCGGCAGATCTCAAGGGATTCGCACATGAAAATCCGGAGTCTATTCTTGGAAAACTTGCCGCCCATCACCAGCACGACCTAGACCCCCTGCAGAGAAACGCATGGTTGAAACAAATAGAAGTACTGAAAAAGCAGCTGGCCAACCTGGAATCTGGGCATATCTTCTTCGAATTCGGTATTCCCCGAATGGGCAAGCGGGCAGATGTTGTTATAGTTCATGCAGGCATCGTATTCGTCATCGAGTTTAAAGTGGGGGCTACCCATTATCATTCGGGCGATATAAATCAAGCTACGGATTATGGTCTGGATCTAAAACACTTTCATGAGGGCAGTCACAACGCCTGCATCGTTCCCATCCTGATAGCGACACAAGCACAAGATAGAGGAAACACCCTTACTCTGAGTGATGACCTACTGTCGAACTGCCAGTTTGCTAACGCAGAGAACCTTAGCATGCTTATTGAGAGGTGCACCAAGGAATTACCCACACAAAATGATATTGATGCAATTTCCTGGTCAACATCTCGTTATAAGCCCACGCCAACAATCGTACAGGCAGCTCAGGCCCTTTACAGCGGCCATGATGTGAAAGAGATATCACGTAGTGATGCAGGAGCAAAGAATCTGACTGATACAGCAAATGCGCTCAGAATAATAATTGATCGGTCTAAGGAACTGAGACAGAAGTCCATTTGCTTTGTAACAGGCGTCCCTGGTGCAGGAAAAACGCTCGCGGGCCTCAATATAACAACTAATCGCATGAGATCTTCTGAAGATGAGCATGCGGTTTTCTTATCTGGTAACGGCCCACTGGTTGCCGTGCTACGTGAAGCCCTTGCACGAGATGAAGTTGCTCGTAAAGGGGTAACAAAAAGTGTTGCCAAACAAAAAGCTTCTGCTTTTATCCAGAACATTCATCATTTTAGAGATGACAACCTCATCACAGAGACCCCTCCAGTAGAAAAGGTCGTTATATTTGATGAAGCTCAACGCGCATGGGATCGAGACCAGACATCTAGTTTCATGAAACAAAAGAAGGGATTGGACGGTTTTAATCAATCAGAACCAGAATTACTTATCCAGGTTATGGACCGTCATAAGGTTTGGTGCGTAATTATTGCTCTAATTGGTGGTGGGCAAGAGATAAATACAGGAGAGGCAGGATTACCCGAGTGGTTCTCTGCATTACGACATCATCTCGAGGAATGGCACGTCTACTATTCTGATGCGATGGACTCTGACGAGTACATACAAGGCGGAGCACTACCAGCACAACTCGAAGGCTTAACTTCCCAATCCGACCCTGGACTACACTTAGGCGTCTTAGTCCGTTCCTTCCGCGCAGAGAAATTATCCGAATTTATTCACTACTTAATTGCAAACGAACCGGAGAAAGCCGGGCATATCTTCAGCAAAATATCACATCACTACCCTATTGCCATCACAAGAAACATCGACAAAGCAAAAGCATGGCTTCGATCACATGTGCGTGGAAATGAGCTTTTTGGGATATTGGCTTCTTCAGGTGCTGGACGCCTGAAACCTCACGGCATTAACGTGAAAGATAAAATTGCACCTGAGCAGTGGTTTCTGAATGGACGTGAAGACGTCAGATCCTGCCAATATCTCGAATACATAGGCACTGAGTTCGATGTACAGGGGTTGGAATTGGACTGGTGCGTTGTCGGCTGGGATGCTGACCTCCGTTATTCACAAGGACAATGGCAACATTATTCTTTCAGGGGTACAAAATGGCAGGCGGTCAACAAAGGGCAGCGTAAACGCTACCTGGAGAATGCGTACCGTGTTTTGTTGACCCGTGCTCGCCAAGGTTTCGTGATTTTTATCCCTTACGGCTCCTGTGATGACTTTACTAGACCGCCAACATACTATGACGAGACATTTGCGTATCTGATGAAGTATGGAATTCCATACGTAGAATAATGGGTTACAGCTTGGTATTGCGTGAGCAAGAGTCCTAACCGACGTTCCCAAGATTCAAGTCCCACCGGGCCACCACTAGTGAATGCAGGAACATTCTGATTTATAAGATGATGCCACACAATAAATTAAACCAGAGCACTTTCAAGCTGCCAAATGTCCCTTTGCCCTCCAGCAGATAATCACGCAAGCCGTTCATTCAGCATACATGCTATGTAACTTGTAAATGGCTTTTGATTACATACATATTCGTAAAAGTTAAAAATACTGATAATAATCTGTAACTATATGTCAAGTTTTCCAACACAGATAATGAAGATACCTATATTTCTGGCATTGCTGTTGTTTGTCACACCTCAGGCAGATGCCTTTTGGGAATTTGCTACTAAATCTGCCTACAAGTAACCCACCGATACCTCGGAGGCTTGCGAGGAACTCGGTGCAAATGCAACCCCGGCAAGCAGCAACGCCAGCAATGATGCAAAACAGCTGTTGGTTTTTTTTGATTCCTTCATGGGTGTTTCTCCTCATATACAGATCGATTGACAATCGCTTATTCCTGCAGCATTCCTTGCCCGTCGTTCATACTCAGAGTCCTAGAAAATTCGTGCAGCAGCGTTGTTCTCACAGGCCATGAGATTGGCTCGCGACTCTAGCAACCGACTTCTGGCAAGGTTAACCATGACACTGTTAAACTGTCACTCGCCGACGAGCACGTGTAAAAACCAACAATACTAGTTGAGGCCCGGATTCTTGATATATTCCACCCCGCCCCAGTTTGCCTGAAGATCAATCCCGGAATCTGTAATGGTATACACCTCTAGATAGGGATCAAAAGACCCTGAATACAGCTTGCTGCCGCCGAAGTCATCCACCTTGAAGGTCGCATTTGCAGAGGCCTCAACATCAAATCCGACTGTCGTCATCTCTTTATAGATTGTCTCGTTCTTGATGATCAGCACTTGCCGGAATTTTGTATAGCCCACGCCGGGGCCGGTGCCGGCACGCAACATGAGCATATACTCAGGCGCTTTCGTGCTGTTCCTGAAGGCGACACCGCTACCCTGCCCCGCGACATAGAACACGGCGTTATAGATATAATCGTCGAATACCGCGTAAGCATAGGCCTTCTCCACCTTGTCTTTGGCCTTTGGATCCATGGCATAGACCTCCTTCAGCGTTTCGTCTGCCATCTTCAGCAACGCCTGTCGCTTTGCCTCTTTCTGGGCCTCGCTGAGGTCACTGTCCGCCGATGCGGCCTTTTGCGCCGCCCTGGATTCTGTTCCGGAATCCTTTGATTTTGTCATGCTGCTGCAGGCACCGAGTCCAACGACCAACAGGGCCGTGGTTAACAACAGGGTGGTTGATTTCATTGACATAACATTTATTCTCCTGAAACTCATTAATTTTGACTGGTGGTGATACTAGACCTCTATCAAAACAAAGTCACGAGAAAAGAAGCAGAAGGCATGTTTGCTAGGTTAAGCGATACTCCTGGATTTCAAACTACTTTGAGAAAAGTTATAGGCAATAATGCTACGGGTGCCGCTGGACACTTAAATGAGCTGAGAATTGCTGATACTGCATCGACATACGGATTTGAGGTATTACAAATAGGTGAGAAATTTGATGACGGCGCGAGGCAGGCACTAACTGACATAGACATAGTCCTTAAGAAAGGTACTAAATATTTTGCTATTGAGGCCAAGAGTAATGCTCCAACGACAATAATACCAATGGATAGATATAGGGCTGACTTGAACACACTGATTATATATAAGCAAAATCATCCCGGTGTTCTTATTCCTATATTTACCATTACGAACAGGCCGGCTGATCCACGATACATGAGATTGCTGCAGCTTGAGGCTGAAAATCGAAATGTGCAGCTCATATTTGGGTCCCCCCAGGAACAGGTTGTAAAGATCAGATTGCTGGGAGACATCTTGTGAATCGACGCCTCAGCATTATTATTTTATTAATGCTTCCAGCTATAACTCATGCCACAACTGAGTATGCAACCTTTGAATCCTTTTCACTGCTGTCTCATAAACATTACGCGAACTGAATCTGTGTTTGCAG
>JAJDNX010000109.1 GCA_022340485.1 Gammaproteobacteria bacterium
ATCAACATCGTATACCGTTCGCTTTTTCACCCCGAGTTCAACACGCTCGAACATCTCAACCAGTTTTATTCCATCAACGAGTTCAACTTGTGGTGCACCTTCCCGGTTTGCTTCCTGAACTGCTGCATTGGTAAATGAAGACGTGGTGATGATGATGCCTTTTTCTGCGCGGCCAATCATGGCATTCCTGAAATCGGCAACATGAGCACGAGAAACCGATGTGCCCTCAGCATAACGCTTACATTGAAAAAGCACCTTGAAACTGACGAATGGATTTATCTCAAGCGTACCGAAGCCGTCGATGCCACCATCTGCAGAACCGCCAGTTATCTCTACGTTTTCAAATCCTGACTCCCTCAGAAGCTCCCGTGACACTTTCTCGAATCCGACCGGGCTAAGTGAACGCAGTGTACTAATGAGGTTTATTTTTTCCTCTGAAGCTGTTTCTACTTCTTGTGGGTGATCAGATTCATTCGCCTTCTTTTGTTTCCGTATCTCCGCATGATACGCCACCCATTTCTTAAATATTTTCCCCGCCTGAGCTTCAGTAATATGAGCTGTCCGGCCTTTTTCGGTAAGTGTCCATGTCCCGTGCTTCGATGAATCTAGTAGACCTTCCCAGACCAAATACTGACGCGCCCATGCAACTTGGTTGTGAAATCTACTGCTTCCAGATTTGAGCGTCTCATCCAGAACCTTATCCGATAGGTTCATGTTCTTTGCAATTCGGTCTGACACTTCTCGGGGACGGCCAGAATCACCAAGGTCTCGAAGGGCATCGAGTAACGGCCCAAACCATTTGACGAACTCAGCCTGCGATTTTTTTGCCATTGGGTCATTCCTAGTATGAATTTTGCTTAATCCAACCCGCACAGTCGACAATGTCCTACTGACACCCGCCTCGGGACGCACCAAGGGATTATGAGTTTCCTTTGCCCGCATCATTCCGGGGCCGACATCCCACGGGGTGGACGAAACATAGTCTAGAATGCCCCCAGCCGTGGGGCACTCACCCCGAGCCGGTGACTATCGATCCCTCGATCGTCCTCAAGGCCGGACAATGGGTGTCGTAAGTGTAAGAAAATGAAATGGCTCCCCGGGACGGGCTCGAACCGCCGACCTAGTGATTAACAGTCACCCGCTCTACCGACTGAGCTACCGGGGAAAGGAGAACCTTCAAGAGCGCGCATAATACGGATTTCCGGGTTTTCGGTCAACGAAGATCCCCCGTGTTTCCTCTTAGTTATCAACAATCAATCGGTTCGCCGTTGCAGCGCCGCAATGTCAGGCGCGGCCGGCCACTGTTTGACAGGCAGATTACGCGTGATTTTGCCAACTTGCGCGTGTCACAAAAGGTAAAGGAGCTATTGCTGCCGCCGCTGGTGCCATCCTGCTGATACACAATTCGTTTTCGGTGGTTGCTACTGTGCAGGCCGATCCCGCTGGTGAGCGGATTTCCTTCCTGCAGCACCGTCTCGTGCTCGTCATGCTCCCTGTCATCACTCGCAAACAGTATCCAGCCATGGATCCAGTCCTGACTGTTGCCGCAACTGGATCCATTTTTGCTGGGGCAGAGTACGATTCGTTCGCCGTGCTTGACAGCCTCACTGCGAGCCAGGTGCAAGGCAGTCACAAACTGATTGACTTCCGAAGCCATCCGGTTTTCCTGGATGCTGTGTTTTAAGTGACTGATGCCAGTTACTGACAATGTGGATATTACAGCCAGGCTGATGAGTAATTCGGGTAGTGTCAACCCGTGCTGGCGCGCATATACAAGTAACATCCTGTCGCTCCCTCTCCGTAGCTGCACATATTTATTCGCGCATGGAAAGCGCTCATGCGCTATTTGCATGCAGCCACCAGAGAGGAACGCATCCGCGATCCTGTTTTGCAGCTGCAGACTATCAGGGAGTATTGTCGCAAATGGCAGCCTGTGCGGGCATCAGGCAGGTGTGCGAGGTTGGGTCAGTAAAATTCCCGTCAGGGTGTCAGTGCGGCCGCAATGCGGGTCATGGCATTCTTTAAAGTCTCCATGCCGATTGCAAAAGAAATACGTACATAGCCAGGCGCACCAAAGGCGGATCCGGGGACCAGCGCCACGCCGGCCTTGTCCAGCAGGTACTCGGCGAACTGGATATCGTCGTTGACTCCCTCCAGCCGGTCGATCACTGCCTGCACATGCGGGAAGCAATAGAAGGTGCCGTCGGCCGGCAGGCATACTACCCCGGGGATGTCGTTCAGGGCTGCAGTCACATAGTCATGGCGTTCCTTGAAGGCCTTGATCATTGGCTGGATGCAGGACTGGTCACCCTCCAGCGCGGCCTGTGCAGCCACTTGCGATATCGAGGTCGGGTTGGAGGTGCTTTGTGACTGCACTTTTTTCATGGCCTTGATCAGATCGGCAGGGCCGCCGGCATATCCGATGCGCCAGCCGGTCATCGCATATACCTTGGAGACGCCATTCAATACGATGGTGCGCGCATACAGTTCCGGGCAGGCATTCAGGATGTTACTGAAGGGATCATTGGTCCACAGGATGTGTTCGTACATGTCGTCCGTGGCCACCAGCAGTTGCGGGCACTTGTTTAAAACCTCGCCCAGTGCGGCAAGTTCAGCCCGGCTATAGGCAACACCGGTTGGATTCGACGGACTGTTGATTACAACAATACGCGTCTGCGGTGTGATTGCCGCCTCCAGCTGCTCCGGGGTGATCTTGAAATGGGTATCGACACCGGCACGGACGATCACTGGTTCGCCGTCCGCGAGACGCACCATATCAGGATAAGATACCCAGTAGGGCGCCGGGATGATGACCTCGTCACCGGGGTTCAGTAATGCCATACAGAGGTTATAGAAGCTCTGCTTGCCGCCGCAAGACACCAGTATCTGCTCCGGACTGTAGTCCAGACCGTTATCGCGTTTAAATTTCGCTATAATCGCATTTTTAAGTGCGGGAGTGCCGTCCACTGCGGTATAGCGAGTGAAGCCGTCGTTGATGGCCTTGATGGCTGCCGCCTTGATATGGTCCGGGGTGTCGAAGTCCGGCTCGCCAGCACCCAGCCCGATGATGTCCTTGCCTGTGGCGCGCAGTTCAGCCACCCGGGCGGTGACAGCGAGCGTCGGTGAAGGTTTAACCCGTTGAACCCGGTTCGCAAGCGTTAGTTTTTCCAAGTTGTTTTCCCGCTAAATTATGGTCGAAATGGACGACGCTAATCATACTCAAAGTCAGCGGCCTGATAATACCCTGTGAGCGAACAATTCCAACTGAAATCGGGTTTAAGTCCTGCCGGTGACCAGCCGCAGGCAATCAAGGCCCTGGTCGAGGGGTTGCAGGATGGGCTCGCCCACCAGACCCTGCTGGGTGTGACGGGTTCCGGAAAGACCTTCACGATTGCCAATGTCATCCAGGCGGTACAGCGACCCACCCTGATCCTTGCGCCCAACAAAACCCTGGCGGCCCAGCTATATGGGGAGATGAGTGAGTTGTTCCCGTCAAATGCGGTGGAGTACTTCGTATCCTACTACGATTACTACCAGCCCGAGGCCTATGTACCGGCCTCTGATACGTATATAGAAAAGGATGCCTCGGTCAACGAGCATATCGAGCAGATGCGACTGTCGGCGACCAAGGCGCTGCTGGAGCGACCCGATGCCGTGATTGTGGCCACGGTTTCAGCCATCTACGGCCTGGGCGATCCGCGCGCCTACCTGAAGATGCTGTTGCATCTGGTACGCGGCGAGAAGACCGACCAGCGCGCGATACTCAGGAGACTGGCCGAACTGCAGTACACGCGCAACGACCTGGAGCTGCACCGTGCCACCTACCGGGTGCGTGGCGAGGTGATCGATATTTTCCCCGCGGAGTCTGACGGGGAGGCCGTGCGGGTGGAGCTGTTTGACGACGAGGTGGATTCGCTGGCGTATTTTGACCCGCTGACCGGCGAAGTACTGCGCCGCGTACCGCGGCTGACCATCTACCCGAAGACACACTATGCCACACCACGCGAGGTGATCCTCGGGGCAATGGAGCAGATCAAGGTCGAACTCAAGCAGCGTCTTGGGGAGCTGCGCGAGAACAACAAGCTGGTCGAGGCACAGCGGTTGGAACAGCGTACGCTGCTTGACCTGGAAATGATGGCAGAGCTGGGTTATTGCTCGGGTATCGAGAACTATTCCCGCTATCTCTCGGGCCGCCAGGCGGGGGAACCGCCGCCGACACTGTTCGACTACCTGCCGCAGAATGCCTTGCTGGTGATCGACGAGTCACATGTGACGATACCGCAACTGGGTGGCATGTACCGAGGCGACCGTTCCCGCAAGGAGAACCTGGTCGAGTACGGTTTCCGGTTACCTTCGGCGCTGGATAATCGGCCGCTGCGCTTTGACGAGTTCGAGGCGCTGGCCCCGCAGACGATTTTTACCTCGGCAACACCCGGGCCCTACGAGGAAGAACATGCCGGTGCAATTGTCGAACAGATGGTGCGACCGACCGGACTGGTCGACCCGGAGATAGAAGTGCGGCCTGCCGTTGCCCAGGTCGATGATCTGCTGTCAGAGATTCGTGAGCGGGTCACTGCAGGCGACCGCGTGCTGGTAACGACATTGACCAAGCGCATGGCGGAGGACCTGACTGAATATCTCGGTGATCACGGGGTGCGGGTGCGCTACCTGCATTCTGATATCGATACCGTAGAACGCGTGGAGATTATCCGTGACCTGCGGCTGGGAGAATTCGATGTGCTGGTCGGGATTAACCTGCTGCGGGAGGGACTGGATATGCCGGAGGTGTCGCTGGTTGCCATCCTTGATGCAGACAAGGAAGGTTTCCTGAGGTCGGAGCGTTCGCTGGTGCAGACCATCGGGCGAGCCGCACGCAACTTGAACGGCAAGGCCATTCTCTATGCAGACCAGATTACCGGGTCCATGCGCCGTGCCATGGACGAGACGGAACGCCGCCGGGAAAAGCAGCTGGCCTTTAACCAGGAACATGGCATTACCCCGATCAGTATTAAAAAAGCCGTGACCGATATCCTCGAAGGGGCACTCGGGCAGGGGCGGGCGTCCACCAGGGCATTTGACCGCGTGGCCGAGGAACTGGTGCAGTACGGGCGCCTTACGCCGAAGGAGCTGGAGAAGCAGGTCAAACAGCTGGAACAGCAGATGTATAAGCATGCCCGAGATCTGGAGTTCGAGGAGGCGGCACATTTGCGTGACCAGATCCGTCACCTGCAAGCAGGTAATCTGGGCCTTCAGGAATGATGACCGGGGGCGGGCA
>JAJDNX010000121.1 GCA_022340485.1 Gammaproteobacteria bacterium
ATCGATGCTGGGGGGCAAAGATTCCTGCCTATTTCGATTTAACAAGATATGATTGCAAATTCATAAAGGCAACTCGGAAGGTCAAATCAACTCTCCTGTTATTTCCTTGTTTATCTGCAATTAGTTTTATTTTCGTTTACATATTACAGAGGTGTTACATGGCTACAGGTACTGTTAAATGGTTCAATGAATCCAAAGGTTTCGGTTTTATTGCGCCTGCCGACGGTGGTGAAGATGTATTCGTACATTTTTCAGCAATCAGCGGTGAGGGATTCAAGACTCTGGCTGAGGGCCAATCAGTAGACTTTGATATCGAGCAAGGTCCAAAGGGACTGCAAGCAGTCAACGTTAAAGGAAAATAACAGGACAGCGTATCCTGCAAACAAGAACCCCGTCCCTGGCGGGGTTCTTTTTATCCGCCATCCATCACAGGTGCTCTGTACCGATGGGACGCTACCGTCCTCCCGTTCCAAAATCATCTCCCTATATCACCCGCGAGGGTTACCAGGCACTGGCCGATGAACTCAAGGCCCTCTGGCAACGCCGTGCGGCCGTGACGAAAGCCCTGACGGCCGCGGCCGCTGAAGGCGATCGCTCCGAGAATGCTGAATATATCTATCGCAAGAAGGAGCTGCGCGAGATTGACCGCCGCATACGCTACCTGCAAAAGCGCCTGCCCGACCTGAAGGTGGTGGCCCGACAACCATCTGACCCGACAGTTATCTTCTTCGGAGCATGGGTAACCGTGGAAGACAGCGAAGGCATACAGTGCTGTTTTCGGATTGTTGGCGCGGATGAATTTGACCCGGCGAAAGGCTGGATCAGCATGGATTCACCCATGGCGAAAGCCCTCATGAAAAAAACCGTTGATGACGAGGTCAGGGTTAGCACACCGCAGGGACGACGTGAATACGTCATTATAGAAGTTCGCTATGCAGCAAGCGCTGACTAGCCCTCGTCTGTAACCCGTCGTCGCAGCAACTTGTCCCTGCCGCGACGGGTTTTCTGGTCGAGTCGCTGCTTTCTTGTCGCGGAGCTTGCCCTTGTCGGTATACGGGTTTTACGCAGGGTTGCCACACTTCGTATCAGTGCCTGCAGGCGGCGTAAAGCCGCGTCACGATTTTTATCACGGCTGCGAAAGGCCTGGGACTTGATGACAAGAACACCCTCCTGTGAAATGCGCTGGTCATTCAATGCCAGCAAACGCTCCTTGTAAAAGTCCGGCAAACTTGAGGCCTTGATATCAAAACGCAAGTGTATTGCAGAAGCGACCTTGTTGACATTCTGGCCACCGGCGCCCTGCGCGCGGATAGCTGTCATTGTAATTTCACTCAGGGGGATACTGACTTGCCGGGAAATCGCCAGCTCCGCTGCAGGCTCGTTCACGCTAGCGGGCCGTTGTTTTCACGACACCACAGCGTTCACAGCGATAGTCGGTAACCAGGCAGCCCTGGCGAACATCAAAACGCCTGTCCTTGTCGATCACCCACTTGTGGAACCCGCGTTTACACAGGGTCTTGCCCTTCGCCTTTTCAACAGGCTTTGGCTTCCTGAATTGAATAATTTCAGCCATCTTCGTTTCCGGAGGCATTGCCCCACTGCAAGCCTGTCAGGACACCATGCAGCTTGCACACAACGGACCCACTTTAGGTAACTGTAATTTTTCTGCCACGGAAACACACGGATAGATCCCAATCAAGTTTTATTTTTTTCCGTGTACTTCCGTGGCTATTTGTCTTCCGTGTGCTTCCGCGGCTATTTTCACGAAAAAAGTGCCCGCTACTATCCGGATCAATATACGTTAGCATCAGTACGGAAAGAGCATTAGTTCACACGGGCCTTTTTAAGCTTCGACTTGACCCGTTGCAGCAGGGATGGAACCTCAACCGGTACCGGCAGCGGTGCGGCACCCTCTACCACCGGCTCCTTGGTGACTTTTGGCGACAGGCTTGCCTTGCCCCAGATGACTACCGGCTCCACGGCTTGAGCACGTGCTGCAGCCAGGGGGTCAGCACCCAGTGTACCCACAAGGGCGTTTATATAGTCCGCCTCCTGCACAGCCGCAAGCTTTTTCCTGGCATAATCAAGACGCTGCGGGATACCCAGTCGCTGTGCCTCATCATCGTAGTCCTTGTCATCCAGAAACTGCTTCAGGTAATTGACATGCCGGTTCCACAGTTCGATATCGCGATGCTGTTTGATCTCCAGGCGTTGCTGGTACCAGTCGGAGGCAAGCAGATTTTCGCGGTTGAACATGGCGCGGATATCGGGGTGGTGGATATCCTTACCCGAGTAGGCACCCGTTGCCATGATCAGTAGCAGTGCCTGTAGCGGCGGGCAGGCATCCTCTATACTGCCATCCTCGAGGTACTGCAGGGCCACATGTTGCTGGGCCTCGACAATGTTGTCGATGCCGTCAACAAAGGACTCGAGATCCTGCGTTTCCGGTTTGAGAATCTCTTCCGTAAACACGGCGCTCGGGTTATCGAATATCTTGCCCAGGAAGCCATGCACAAAATGCTCGGTGATGCGGTAACCCAAACGACTGGCGAGCACCTTCCTTCCCTGGTATTCAATATCCTCCAGTGGCTCCAGGTAGCCATGCTCGATCAGGTATTCCGGCTGACGCTCTTGTGGCGAGAGCCGTGCCCAGATCTCCGGTATCAGCAAACTGATATCGTGATCGACGCGTACCTTTGACCCGACATATCCGGCTGAACTCGAAAATCCGGCAGAACCGGTCAGTATGAAGGAAACCAGTGCATTGTTCAGATCCGCCGTCGTGCGCAAGGCATTGAAAGGCCCCTTGGTGAGTGCACCCTCGCTGCCCGCACCGGTCGTCGAGGGAGACTTGCCTGTCAGGCTGCAGATAAAGTCCATGAACAGTTCAGGCAGTTCCTGGTAATGGATCGGGTTGTATACCGCCAGCGAACGGATTCCCGGCTCCGGCGGGTTATTACGCCGCCCGGTGAGCACGGCATCCACCGGGTGACACACCGTAGTCCCCAGATCCAGCTTGCGGTGGAAACGGGCGCTGGTCTCGGCGATGTGGGTACGTACCGGCTTGACCAGGTCAGGCCGTATTTGCAGGTAGCGAGGATTCTTTGAAGGCGCACCATTAACGATGCGCGGGTGTGCAGAAGAAACGACGTAAGAGGCATTGTTTTCCCAGGCCGTCTTCAGAAGGTCCTGCATCGGCTGCGAAAACTGGTAGAAGGTGTGCACATCCTCTACCAGTGCAGACAGCTTCTGATGGTCAAGTGCCTCGTAATTGGCGATGAAGTTATCCGGCCCGGACATGTCCTTTTCGGTCTGGGTGTCAAATCCGGGATGAATCGCATCATCCGGCCGCTGGAACAGGCGATACTCACAGTTCTTTACCAGCTTCACACTGAGGTCGCCCAGCGGTCCTGGACCACAGCTGGCAATACTTGCGGCCGGGACCACCACGGAAGCGGTAATGTCATCCTCCATCTGCACCTTTTCGGTCGCGATGTAATCCTGCCGCAGCTTGAAGGTGCGCCATTTGGCATCGCCATCAAATCCGACTCGCAGGTAGGAAGCAATAATGTTCCGGTCATACAGCTTCAGCTCATGGGCCGGGGCACCGTCGACCTCATCGACCGATAAATGGTTGCGCCACTCGTTGCCCCACTCGGCCCGGTAGAAGCGCTTGATCAGGAATACCAGCGCGAGGATGCGCGGCGAAATCGAGGCCAGCCAGTCATTAAACTCATCGGTATAGTTGGAGGTAGGCGTCAACAACTTGATCACGGAGCCGAGACTGCGTTCCGGACTCAGCGGTTTGCGGGTCGGGTCACGGTCCTCATGTTCAAATCCGGGTTTGAAGCGTGTGGTGTAATCCCTGTCAAAAATCGCCTGCACCATGTCCAGATCTTGCTGCAGGTCGTCAACGAACAGCGGGCGATAGATGACGGCGTCATTCAGTGATTTGGAGATTTCGGACTTGCCACCACCCGATACTGTGCTGGGTTTGTGGCAAAAGGTCCCTTCCGGGTCGATGCCAATCAGCCGCCAGGACGGCGCACCCGGATGCTTCTTCATCTCGACCTTGTAGCCGCTTGGCTGCATGTAAGTCTTGCCGGGCTGCAGACGGATGGTTTGTTTCTTGCCTTCATGCACCCAGGTGATTGTCTGGGCATTAAGGTCCATTCGAATTCTTTGCTTCAAGTATATGATATCTGGATATTTCTTATCTATACCATAACCTTCTGGCTGTAGCTCCATGATGTCACCATAGCGGGAGACCATGCCTTCGAAGGAATACCCCGGCTTGTAGGTGCGGCTATCGACACCATACTCCTCACCATGATTGCGTCGCGGGAAGGCCAGCGCACCACCGGAGTGCTCTTCTTCCGCAAGACCAAACAAATTGGCGGAATAACTGATCTGGGTTTTGACTTCCTTTTTGCAATAACCGAAATAATTATCCGCCAGCAGCGTCACGATTACCCCGGACTCATCTCGCGCCGTCAGCTTGAAGGCCTGCCCGTCATTGTAGAGTTCATCGGCCTCCTTCCAGCACATGCCATCCTTGCGCTGACGGTTAGTCGCCTTGCTCCAGCGTGGCAGTCCGGCCTGTTCCTTGGTGATCCCCACCAGGTGGGGTGCAAGGATCACGCAACCGGTCGTGCCGGTCCAGTGTTCCACATCCAGCCCGGCATCGAAATCGGCAAGGTTGGGATTGCCACCGTTGCCAAATATGCTTTCGACAAAATCAAGGTTACTGACCAGGTTGCCGGGTGCAAAGAAATGCACCTCCATGGTTTTCTCGGCTTCCATGCCCGGTATCTCCGGGCAAACGGTCGGCCGCAGCAACAGCGAAACAAACATGCGTGCCGGGACTGGCAGGCTCGACGTAAAGGGGATGGTCAGCAAATCGTCCGGAGGGTTCAAGGCCCGCTCCAGAAAATGGGCAAAGGTTTGCTTCGGTACCTCCTTTTTGTCACCGGCGACCGGCAAACCGCCTGCTGCAACATGGAATGAACCCCTGGTCGTACGCCGGTCACTGGCGGGATTGTGCAGGATGCCCTGTTGCACCCGGTAACTGGAGACGATATCGGAGTGGAATTCATCCTTGCCCATGGGCAGCGACAGCTCGCGCGCCACGCCATGACGATCGAGTATGAAGGTTTGCGTTGGCAGCATGGGGATGCTGTCGAGCTCCAGGTCGGCAAGATAATTTTTCAGAAAATTCTGGATTCGCAGGTCGACCGGGCACTGGTAGTTGGAGAGCAGGCGGTTTTTCTCCCGGTAGCTCTTTAGCAGATCACGGGAAATTCCAAAGAAGCGCTCAGACTCGGCAGGGACGCAAGTGGGCTGTCCGGAGGAAGCCAGCTTCAGGTTGATATAAAGCTGCAGCTTCTCGCGTTCTTCCTCTGGTGTCTCGGGTGGCTTGTTCAGCCCAAGGGCATAGGCAAAGTCCATCAGCATCCTCCACACTGTACTCTTGCCCGGGAAACGGGCCAGACCTGACTCACTGGCTTGTTATAGTCTGGGTATTTTAGCGAATCAGCCGTTTAAAATCAGTTTAGTTGGCAAGCCTAGTTGCCTTATAAACTCATAAGGCAATTATAGCTAATTGTTATCATTATAATTTTTATAATATTTTATTTTCTTTAGATCGCCACGCAAGCTAGGGAAGAACGCGGAAATAATGGTGTAAGACCTTTATTTTACTGTGTTCTTGCAGTTAATCCGTGCCCCTGTGTTTTCGTACCCCGGCTACCCGTCACTAGTGGAGGCCGGTGAACTCGACGGCTACCTGCTTGCGGTAGGGCTCGTCGTAAACAAACTCAATGGAAATTTCCCCCTCCTCATCATTGATCTTGATCTGTTTCAGTTCAGGTAGGCGTATCGCCAGGTAGCTGCACATGGCAGCGGCCACGGCTTCATCCTGTGCATTCAGGGCATGGGCGAGATTCGCCGCTGCAAACCGGGTGCGCTGGCTGAGATCGGGCTCCTTGATGGTTTCACTGCCGAGGAGAATACCGGCATCCATCTTGGCATCCATCTTGTCCAGGTAAGCCGCCTGATGGGCCGGCAATAACCGGTCGCGATCATATTCCAGTTGCGCGATCCCGTTTAGAAATACTGCCATGATGTTATTCATCGTCAATCTGTCCCTGTGTGGCTGCCAGGTCTAGCATCACCGGGCTACCCGCTAGCCTGCTTTTTTCTGCAGGCTCATTTCCTGGCTGCGCAGGTAGTCTTCATAGGAGCCATTGAAGTTTACCAACCCATCCGGCTTCATCTCGACAATACGGGTAGCGAGAGACGAGACGAATTCACGGTCATGACTGACGAAGATCAGGGTACCGGAATAATTTTCCAGAGCCAGGTTGAGCGACTCGATGGATTCCATGTCAAGGTGGTTGGTTGGCTCGTCCATCAACATGATATTGGGCTGTTGCAGCATCAGGCGTCCGAACAACAGGCGGCCCTGCTCGCCACCGGAAACGACTTTCACGGGTTTCTTGATCTCGTCCTGCGAGAACAGCAAACGTCCGAGGGTGCCGCGGATCACCTGCTCGTCATCACCCGGCCTGCCATAGCGGCTCATCCATTCAAACAGGTTTTCATCCGAAGCAAAATCAGCGGCATGATCCTGGGCAAAGTAACCGATATCCGCGTTTTCCGACCACTTCAGTCGCCCCTTGTCCTTTTCAAGATCACCGGCCAGAGTACGCAGCAGGGTGGTCTTGCCGATACCGTTGGGACCGATAATAGCGACCCGTTCACCAACCTCTATCTTCAGATCGAGCTTGTCGAAGATCGGTGTCTTGCCATCATAACTCTTGCTCAAGCCTTCTGCGTCCAAGGCCATGCGGTAGAGCTTTTTTGCAACTTCAAAGCGGATGTAGGGATTGACCCGACTGGATGGCTTGATATCTTCCAGCTTGATCTTCTCTATTTGCCTTGCGCGCGAGGTAGCCTGTTTCGCCTTCGATGCATTCGCGGAAAAGCGGCTCACAAAGGTCTGCAGTTCGGCAATCTGCGCTTTCTTCTTGGCATTGTCGGCATACATCCGCTCGCGCACCTGGGATGCTGCCGTCATGTATTCATCATAATTGCCGGGATAGATGCGCAGCTCGCCGTAATCGAGATCGGCCATGTGTGTACACACACTGTTGAGAAAATGACGATCATGCGAAATGATAATCATGGTACTGTTGCGCTCGTTGAGCACACCTTCGAGCCAGCGAATGGTATTGATATCGAGGTTGTTGGTCGGCTCGTCGAGCAGCATGATATCGGGATCGGCAAACAGGGCCTGCGCCAGCAGCACGCGCAGCTTCCATCCTGGCGCAACGGCCGACATCTTGCCATTGTGCTGTTCCAGAGGGATATCCAGTGCCAGCAACAATTCACCGGCACGTGATTCCGCACTATAACCATCCAGCTCGGCAAACCGGACTTCCAGCTCGGCAACCTTCATGCCTTCCTCTTCCGTCATTTCCGGCAATGAGTAGATCCGGTCGCGTTCCTGCTTGATTTGCCACAATTCCGTGTGCCCCATGATCACGGTATCGATTACGGTAAACGCCTCGAACGCGAACTGATCCTGGCGCAGCTTGCCGACCCGTTCATTGGCATCAATTGACACATTACCGGCACTGGGTTCCAGCTCACCGCCGAGAATCTTCATCAGTGTCGACTTGCCGCAGCCATTGGCCCCGATCAGGCCATAACGGTTCCCTTCGCCGAAACGAACGGAGATATCCTCAAACAGGGGCTTTGCCCCGAACTGCATGGTTAAGTTGGCTGTGGTAATCATCTGTTTTTTCCTGGACGGGGCCGCATTCAAGCACTGACGCGGCCGGGTAAACCGGATCATTATCTCACAATTGGCGATAAATAATGTACGGCGCCTATGATTGGCTATATTTACCCGTGTTATCAGTACCTTTGTACAATCACAAGCCGAATACACAACCATCGTGCCGGCCTACGGCAACGATGACACGGTTAGCCCGGCCGCCTGCCGATTGCCGCACTCGAATCCGCCTCCGGTTTGCCATGGACCCCGACAGCGACAAGCTCGGTGACCACGATGAGGCAAACAGCTACCTGACTGACCCAACCCTTTCGAATACAGAAAGCGACGGCGTGAGCGATGGCGACGAGGTGATTGTCTGCGGTGTGGTTCCGCTGACATCCAATACCTTTCCGGCCACCGGGCGGCCATTACAACAAACAACAGGCAGTTTAGTTTTCCTTCTGCAGTTCCCGGATGAGTCGCTCGACCTCCGCATGGTCGAAGTCACGACCGCCGACTGCGCGGTAAACCAGCTGCCCTTTTTTATCGATCAGAAACGATGTCGGCAGCCCCTTGACGCCGTACTTCTCCGAGATTTTACTTTCAGGATCGAACAGGATCGGGAACGTCGGGAAGACATTCAGGTCACCGGTGTAGGCAAAAACATGGTCGGCGTCTTCCCACTGGTTCACCGCCAGTACAGCAAAGGATTCACTGCCCAGTTTCTGGTAGAGCGCCTCCAGTGCCGGCATTTCCTTGCGGCAAGGTGGACACCAGGTGGCCCAGAAGTTGATCAGTACCACCTTGCCGAGATAGTCATGCAAGGCATGCGGCTTGTCGTCCATGTCATTGAGGCTAAAATCGGGGGCGGCAAGCGGTGGTGCCAGCGCCGTGAATTGATATCCCAGTGCGGGTTGTCCATCCTCCGATCGGAGCGCAGTACTCAGCAGCAGCGGCAGAAACGCCAGCAGCATAAGGACGGTCAGTTTATTTGGATACAGGCGGCTCAGCAGGTGCACAACGGACCTCCTCGATCAATCTGGTTTCTGTTTTATCACCCTGTGTCCAGGAATATTCCAGCGCAAAGCGGCTGCCCGGCTGCAGCGCAATAGTCGTGAAGCCCTGGCCCCAGTCACCGACTGCATAGGTCTGGTCGTCCGGGAGCATGGACCAGCGGAAGGCGATGCCCATGTCGCGCCACTCATTCACCCACTCCGACTTGGTCCTGATCGGATGACGCACACCATCCGGGGTGATGTAACGCCAGTCGGCCACCCGATAGGACAGTGGCTGGTCCGTCAGGTTGCGCAGGATTGTGCCAAATACGCAATAACTGCTGACCTTGTCGACAACGGCCTTCGGCAATCCCCGCGAACTATACACGGCACGTACATAGTCCGGCAGCACCTGGATCAATTCGAAGGAGAGAGCGTCACCCTGCGCCTTCCAGGAAGACAGCCCGGTGTCCGGGTTAACATGCTCCACTGCAGCGGCATCGGCAGCACCAGGCAGCAACAGCAGCACAGACAAACAAAACAGAATTGAGCGCCGCGGCTTCATCTGACGGGCAGCGGTCTCATGTCTTGCGCGACACATCAAGGGACAACTTCAGCAACAGCAGCAGCAGCGGTGTACCGTGCAGAAACAGGTCAAAGATGTCGATTGGCCGAAGCAGTGTACCGGCAAAGAGCATCTTGAGCTTTTCCCACAGGTGCGGCTCCGGCGAGAACGGGGCCAGCGCCAGGAAGATGGCCAGTGGCACCAGTAGCATATAGGGAATCCGGTCCAGCCATTTCATGATCTAACGGTCTCCTGTCGCATTGCAGTGTCTGTCTACGGTACGATGCGCGACCCGCATGCTGGCCAGGCAGACCTTCACCGACTGTACCATGCAGGATAATTCGCATCTGCAGTTTACCAACTTTCAGGGCAACGCATTGAGGATTTTCTTCAAATACTTTTTCAGGGCAGCGCATTACATCATTGGCCCAGTCGAGAAACACCAGCGTATCGCTGAAGGTATCCAGCTAAGCTTGCAGTGACACTAGTAACGAATCAGCAGTGGCTGGTAGGCATAGACAGCATTGATATGATGCAACAGGGCGTGTTGACCCTGCTCCATCCAGATCGTAGTGATCGCATCCTGTACATTTTTATACTTCGCCTCCAGCCCACCTATCGCGCTCTCCTCTGCCGCCAGTGCTGACACAAGATCCAGCCACATCCGGCTGGTGCCCATGATCATGGCCGGCCAGGTTTTCTGCACCAATACCGGCCAGTGCTCGTCGCTGGTATCTTCTATATCCGGTCGGGTTATGCTGTTGACGTCATCCACGTCCACACGAGTGAGCTTGCCGCTTTCCAGCAACGACTTCACCACCGCATGGTTCTGAATGGCAGTATAGATACGTTGCGCACCCTGCGGCGTACTGTAGAAAATGAAGCTGAATACGTGCCCGTACCCATCACGGCTGGCACGGCGGTGTATACGCCATACCAGCACATCCTGGTAGTAGTCATCAAAGATCGGGGCGATGACCTCACCGCCGATCAGGGTGCCCATATACCAGCGGATCGGTTCGCCTTCAGGCCAGTCGATATGGAAGCGGGCATACCACCATCCCTCTCCCTCGGGCAGGGCGCCGGGCTCAGTCGCAACCGTAGTCACGGCCTCCTTGTCCTCCACCCGGCCAGTAACTGATGCACAGCCATACAGGCCGAGGGCAACAACGACTGTTATCAGCTGCTTATAGAACACATTAACTCTCCTTTGTTATCAGCAACAGGCGCGCTAGCACACTGCTGGACCAGCGTCCCTCGTAGCCGATCATATCCTGGGCAGCTGCAGGTACCGACAGGAGCGGTGCTGCCAGGACCCTGTCTTTCGGCGGGTGTAACCAAGCCGCATCTTTCGGAGTCAGCCGCGCCGGGAATTCTGCTACACGTGGGGGACAATCATCTTATTGTATTCGGTGGCATCAAAGATCGCTTCCATGGAGGCAATCTTGCCATCAAGCACCGTTGTCAACAGCACTACCGGCGCTGCATTTAGTGTATCCATGGTGGTATGGATCTTCAGCACACTGCAAACCTCATTGCCGTTGACGAAGGTCTTGCATCGTTCGATGCGTTTGAGAATCTGCCCAACGCGTGAAATATTACTGATATAGGTATCCGCATTGGTGAAGGACTCAATAGGACTCTGGTAAGAAAAACCATCCTCCGAGAGAAAGGTTCGCGCAAGCTCGAAGTCTCGCGCCTCAAATGCGTCAAACAGGGCGCTTACGATCTCCTCCGGAGTTTTTGTTTTCATCAGCCGGATTGTACCTGTATGGCCAGTAATTCTCGATAGCACTGGCAAGTTTCAGCAGGCAGGATTTTTCACCGCAAATCCACTACCATGACGCCCCCTGTTTTTCGAGACTGACGGATGAGCGACTTCGCGCCGGGACAACGCTGGGTTAATTACGCCGAACTGCAGCTCGGACTCGGCACCGTGCTGTCTGTCGACCTGCGCACCGTGACACTGGTGTTTCTTGCCAGCGGCGAGACCCGCACCTACGCCATGCAAACGGCCCCGCTGACCCGCGTGCATTTCACCCCGGGTGACAAAATCCGCAGCCATGAAGGCTGGTCACTCACGGTCGAGCAAGTCAATGAGCAGGGTGAGCTGCTGACTTACACCGGCATCAACGATGCGGGCAACCGTGTCGAACTCCCCGAGGGCAAGCTGGACAGCCACCTGCAATTAAATCGACCGGCGGAACGCCTGTTCACCGGGCAGATTGACCAGGACCGCTGGTTTGAACTCCGATACCAGACCCTGCAGCACCTCAACCGGCTGGCACACAACGAGCTGCGCGGCCTTGCCGGCGGACGCACCAGCCTGATCCCGCACCAGCTCTACATTGCCCATGAAGTGGCCAACCGCTATGCCCCGCGGGTATTACTGGCCGACGAGGTTGGCCTCGGCAAGACCATTGAAGCCGGTCTGATCCTGCATCAGCAATTGTTGACGGAACGTGCACGACGTATCCTGATCGTGGTACCGGAGAGTCTGTTGCACCAGTGGCTGGTGGAAATGCTGCGCCGCTTCAACCTGTCGTTCAGCATCCTGGACGAGGACCGCTGCAGTGCCATCACCGAGAGCAGTGGGCAGGACAATCCCTTTCATGCCGAACAACAGGTGTTGTGTACACTGGGGTTTTTCATGGCCAGTCCGGAGCGACATCAACAGGCCGTTGCGGGTAACTGGGATCTGCTGGTGGTAGACGAGGCGCATCACCTGCAGTGGTCTCCCGGCAAGGTCAGTCCCGAATACCGCTTGATCGAGGAGCTCGCCCGGGCAACGCGCGGGGTATTGCTGCTGACGGCAACCCCCGAGCAACTCGGCAAGGAAAGTCATTTCGCCCGGCTGCGCCTGCTCGACCCCGACCGCTTCCCGGATTTTGATGCCTTCATAGAAGAAGAATCCGCCTATGAACCGGTTGCCAATGCCGTACAGGCATTACTTGATAATCAGCCGCTGGATGCGCAGTCCGTCGGCGCCTTGCACTCCCTGCTGCAGGAGGCGGACAGTCAAGCGTTGCTTGAATGCGCACTGGGTGATGCAAGCAACACACAGCAGCAGTCCAGTGCCCGTGCCCAGCTGGTTGAGCAGCTGCTGGACCGCCACGGTACCGGGCGCGTACTGTTCCGCAATACCCGCAGTGCAGTCAAGGGCTTCCCGGGAAGGGCGGTACTGAGCTATCCCCTAGCCGCGCCGCATGC
>JAJDNX010000157.1 GCA_022340485.1 Gammaproteobacteria bacterium
GAGAATGATCGCGGCGATCGGCCAGATGGAGAACACGATGCTCGCCGTGATGGCCGTTGTATCCCCCAGGCCGGTAAACAGGAAGCCCTGGGTGAATGCCAGCGTGATGCCAGTCAAAATGATCGCCATGAAATGCGCCCGTAGCTGGACCACGATCGTTAGAACTCGTTCGAGAATCTGCCGACGTGCGTGTACACATTGAATCTGAACAATGCAGCCCCGCTTCTATGCAGACGGTGTCGATGCAGTACAAGGAATAGATCGATTTTATCGAAGTATTAAGTTTAAAAATTCGTATTTTTTATAATTTTCACTGCCACTATAGTAAGACGCATGCAGAGGCATCAGTCCTCTCGCGAGGATTAAGGAGCAACCCATGGCAACACCGATTTCGACCATCACTCCAGCACAAGGTGGTACTCGGATTCAGCGTGCACGCCCTGTTTTTTGCACTCGCCGCAGTGATCGGCGCCGGCCTGATCGTGGCCGGAGCAACCCGCTGGTGCGGCATGGCGCAGCTTATCGCGCGCATGCCCTGGAATCGCGGCGAGCACTGCCCCGAGCGGATGAACGCCTGAGCATCAGGCAACCAAAGAGGAGACAATGCGATGATCTTTCGTCAATTATTCCACCGTATATCGAGCACCTACACATACCTCCTGGCGGAACGCCAGGGTGGCGAGGCCCTGCTGATTGATCCGGTACTGGAAAATACAGCCCAGTACGTGCGCCTCATCGAGGAACTGGATTTGAAACTGGTGCTGGCGGTGGATACCCATATCCACGCCGACCATATCACTGCGCTGGGCGCACTGCGTGACCAGACAGGCTGCGCCTCCGCCATGGGGGACATGACCCGAGCCGAGTGCGTTTCGATTCAATTCCGCGAGGGCGAGAAACTCCAGGTAGATAACCTGAATCTCGACATCCTTTACACGCCGGGACACACGGATGACTCCTACAGCCTGCTGCTGCCCGATCGCGTCTTCACCGGCGACACCCTGTTGATCCGGGGAACCGGGCGCACCGACTTCCAGAACGGGGACCCGGCTGCACAGTATGACAGCCTGTTCGGCAAGCTGTTGAAGTTGCGGGAGGAGACTTTGGTGTATCCGGCACATGACTACAACGGCATGACGGTCAGCACCATAGGCGAGGAGAAACGCCACAATCCGCGGCTGCAGGTCAGCGGCAAGCAGGCCTATATCAACCAGATGAATGCCCTGGAGCTGGACAACCCTCGGCTGATGGATATCGCCGTGCCCGCCAACCACGCCTGTGGAGCACTTGCTGCAGCCTAACCACACGACCCTAACCTGTAACCAGGAACAGGATTAGCCCGGGCAGATCAACCAGAGGAGTAAAGTGAAATGACCGTTCTCGACACAGTACTGATCGGCATGCTTGCCGGGATCATCACCCTGAAAGTGACGCTGCTCGCATCCGCGGCCGTGCTGCTGGTGTGCGGAATGTCGGGGCAAGTTCGGCAGCGTAGGGGCACGCCTGTAGTGCTTGCTGCCAAACATCCAGGACTGGATGGACACGCCTGACTGTTGCATGGACCTGAACGGAACGACACGCATGGCGCAAGCACACAGAACAACGCTTACGGGCATTGTGACAACCACGGTAATACTGGCCGGAATCTGGTGGCTCATTGTCCAGGGTCGTGCAGATGCCTGGCTGATCGGACTGCCGGCGGTCGCCCTCGCCAGCTGGGCCAGTATCCGCCTGGGTGGCAATGAGCTACCTGCGCTATCACCTGGCGGACTGGTGGTCTTTACAACACTGTTCCTGCGCGAGTCGGTTCGTGGCGGGATCGATGTCGCACAGCGCACTCTCGGGCCGGGACTTCGCATCGAGCCTGGCTTTCACAGGTATCGCCTGCATATCAGTAATCCTGCCGCACGCGTCCTGCTGATCAACTGCATAGGCCTGTTACCCGGTACGCTTGCCGCAGACCTGGACGGTGATCACGCCGAGCTGCACCTGCTCGACACCAGCGTAAATCCGGATCAGCAACTGCTGCAGCTCGAGCAGGCTGTTGCCAGGTTGTTTGGCCTGACAGCGGAGACAAGCGATGACTGAGCTGTTCATGCTGTCCGCACTGGGCCTGATGCTCAGCCTGTTCCTCGGCCTGCTGCGAGTACTGCTGGGTCCGGGCATCGGTGACCGCATGCTGGCCACCCAGCTGATAGGTACGTCCGGCGTGGGCATGCTGTTACTATTCAACGAGGTGTTCAACCAGCCAGCACTGCTCGACGTTGCGCTGCTACTGGCGTTGCTCGCCGCGGTGGCCGCAGCCGCTTTCACCGGTCAGCAGAAGACACATCATGATTAATATCCTGTCTTCCATCCTGATACTGGCGGGTGTGTTCTTCTACCTGGCAGGCAGCATTGGCCTGCTGCGCCTCCCCGACCTCTATTCACGGCTGCATGCACTGACTAAGGCCGACAATCTCGGTCTGGGCCTGCTGATAGCCGGCGTGGCGCTACAGTCGCAAGACCTGCTCATCATGCTGAAGCTGCTGTTGGTCTGGCTGTCTGTGCTCGCCGCCAGTGCCACCAGCGCACACCTGATCGCCCGCCAGGCACGTCGCCAGGAGACAGGGTCTTGAACTCGGCGGGCCTGATTGTCTTCGACGCGCTGTTGCTGCTCTCGATCGTGGGCCTCGCCTGGGCGTCACTCGCAACGACGGATGTACGCCGCAGCATCATTCTGTTCATGGCATTAGGGCTGGTGCTGGCCGTGGCGTGGGGTCGACTGCTGGCGCCGGACGTCGCCCTCGCGGAGGCAGCCATCGGCGCCGGCCTGTCCGGTGCATTGCTGCTGGCCGCGGCACACGGGCAACCAAGCCCGCTACCGCCGGAATCGACGAATGCCCCCCGGAATCATGGTGCTGCAGGTATGGGCATGGTGCTTCGATGGGCGATCACGCTGTTATGCGCCGCGCTGGCCGGCACGCTTGTCTGGGCCCTGCTGCATGCATTCAGCAACCCGCAGCACGATATGTTGCCCCGGGCCATATCGGCAAATCTCGCGGCCAGCGGGGTCAGCAACCCGGTGACTGCGGTGCTGCTGAACTTCCGTGCCTACGACACACTGCTGGAGCTGGCGGTGCTGCTGACCGCTGTACTTGGCACTTTCGCCCTGGGCCAGGCAACCCCTGGCTACCGGCCCGCCGGCCTGGTATTTGATGGTCTTGTTCGCTGGCTGGTGCCCGTGCTGATCCTCACGGCCGGCTATCTGCTGTGGGCGGGTGCCCATGCACCGGGCGGTGCATTCCAGGCCGGCGCTACGCTCGCGGCCGCCGGTGTGGTGCTGCGCCTCGCGGGTCGCACCCGCATCGGATTGCCTGTTGGTTTTATGCTGCGCATGATCATGGCCGCCGGTGTCGGTGTGTTTTTACTGGTCGGTCTGACCCTGCTCCTCCTTGGGCGGCCGTTTCTTGGTTACCCGCCGGCCTGGGCCGGCTCCCTGATCCTGATGATCGAGACGGCCGCCATGTTTTCGATCGCTGCGACCCTGTTGCTGGCATTCCTCGGTGGCCAGCCGGAATCGACTGATGTTAATGCAGTTGCTAACCGGCAGCGCGAGGAGGATCCCCGATGCTGACCACACAAATACTGTATGCACTGGCCGGTTGCGTGCTCTTGGCACTCGGAGTGCGAGGCGCACTGCTGCATGCTTCAGTGTTGCTGCGAATAGTGGCCATCAATATCATGGGGGCCGGTGTTTTCCTGCTGCTGATTGCTGTCGCCTACCGCGGTCCCGGGCTGGCAGCGGATCCCGTTCCACATGCCCTGGTACTCACCGGCATTGTCGTCGCGGTGAGCGCAACCGCCCTTGCCTTGGCCCTGGCACGACGCCTGCAGGTGGAGCGGGACGATGGCTGACACCCCAATCTGGCTGGTCGCCCTACCGCTGGCCGGTGCGCTCGCGGCACTGCTGCTGCCGCGTTTGGCAACGGCCGCTGCCATTGTCACCGGACTGCTGACCACAGTTGCAGCCGGGGTGTTGCTGTTTGGCGTGGCCACGCAGGGCGCGCTGCACTACGAGATCGGTGGCTGGACAGCCGGACTGGGTATTATGCTGCGCGCCGACGGCCTGTCCACCCTGCTGCTGCTGATGACCGCACTGGTCGTGCTGGCGGCCAGCATCTACGCCAGCACCTACTTCAGGAAAACCTACGAGCGCGCCCGCTTCTGGCCATTGTGGCTGCTGTTGTGGACGTCACTGAATGCCCTGTTGCTGTCCGGCGACCTATTCAATATCTATGTCACGCTCGAGCTGCTAGGCCTGAGCGCAGTCGCACTGGCCTCGCTTGGCGGCAAGCGCGCCGCAGTAGAAGCGGCGCTGCGCTACCTGCTGGTCGGCCTGCTGGGCTCGATGCTGTTCCTGGCCGGGGTGGGCCTGATCTATGCGGGTTACGGAACGCTGGACCTGACAGTGCTGGCACGCGTGCTTGAGCCCGGACCGGTTGCGTGGCCGGCGCTGGCATTAATGAGCAGCGGCCTGCTGCTAAAGACCGCCCTGTTCCCCCTGCATTTCTGGCTGCCACCGGCACACGCGAGTGCACCGGCACCGGTCAGCGCCGTGCTCTCGGCCCTGGTGGTCAAGGCGGCTTTTTATCTCGTGTTGCGCCTCTGGCTGGATGTCTTCGCAAACGTAATCACACCGGCGTCCGCCAATCTGCTCGGTCTGCTGGGTGCCGGTGCAGTCCTCTGGGGTTCCTGGCAAGCCCTGCGGGCGGAACGGCTTAAACTGCTGGCGGCCTATTCCACCGTCGCCCAGCTGGGCTACCTGTTCCTGTTCTTTCCGCTGCTGCTGGCCCTGCCGGCCGGCCCGGACCGCGATCTCGCAGCGGGTGGACTGGCCATGCTGGCCCTGACGCACGGCTTTGCCAAGGCCGGCCTGTTTCTGGCGATCGGTATTATCCAGCAGCGTTGCGGTCACGACACTATCCGCGAGCTGGACGGTACGGCCCAACACCTGCCGGCCACCACCTTTGCCATCGCGCTGGCCGGCGTCGCCCTGGTCGGCCTGCCACCCAGTGGTGCCTTTCTCGGCAAGTGGCAATTGCTTGCCGGCGCTGTCGACACTGGTCAGTGGTGGTGGCTCGTGGTGACTGTGGCCGGTTCATTGCTGGCCGCGGCCTACATCTTCCGGGTGCTTGGCCACGCTTTCGGCCACCGGCCGTATCCGAACCAGCCGGTCACAGTGGCGCGTGAGGAATGGCCGGCACTGCTGCTCTCTGCCATGGCGGCGCTGGTGCTGGGCCTCGCCGGTGCACCGGTGTGGGGGTTGCTGGAGATCAGCACATGAACTGGGATGCCTGGCTGCCGGTGCTGGTGGTGGCAAGCTCGCTGCTGCCGGGACTCGTGATTTTCTTCCTGCGCGAAGGCAATCACCGCATGCGCACCCTGCTCAACCTGGCCGGGGCCGTCCTCAAGCTGGTGCTGGTGAGCAGCATGATCTGGGGCGTGTTCCATGAACATGTCTATGAGAGCCGCTGGACCCTGGCCCCCGGTCTGGAACTGGTACTGCACGCTGACACGCTGTCGGTGCTGTTTGTCACCCTGTCCACCGTGCTGTGGCTGGTGACCACCATCTATGCCATCGGCTACCTGGAAAACGCACCGCACCGCAGCCGCTTTTTCGGTTTCTTCAGCCTGTGCGTTTCAGCCACCGTCGGTCTGGCCCTGGCGGGGAACCTGTTTACCTTTGTCATCTTTTACGAATTGCTGACGCTGGCAACCTACCCGCTGGTTGCACACCGCGGCACATCCGAGGCAGTGCGCGGTGCGCGGATTTATCTCGCGTATACCCTGGGTGGCGGTATGCTGCTGCTGATTGGTACGGTGTGGCTATACGTGCTCGCGGGACCCACTGCCTTTGTTGAGGGCGGCATACTGGGCACCTTGCCAGCTGATTACCACCCCCAGCTGAAGATGATCTTCCTGCTGCTGATCGTGGGACTTGGTGTCAAGGCGGCACTTGTGCCACTGCATGGCTGGCTGCCCCAGGCCATGGTAGCCCCGGCACCGGTGAGCGCACTGCTGCACGCTGTCGCAGTGGTCAAGGCCGGTGCCTTCGGCATCGTGCGCGTCGTCTACGATGTGTACGGAGTAAATTTTGCCGACCAGCTGGGGCTTCTCACCGGGCTGGGTATCGCAGCCGCCATCACCATTGTGTACGGGTCCGTAATGGCGCTATTTCAGGACAACCTGAAAAAACGGCTCGCCTACTCGACAGTGAGCCAGGTCTCCTACATCGCGTTGGGCACGGCCATCCTCGGGCCGATCGGTACCATCGGCGGCGTCGTGCACCTGGTTCACCAGGGCATCATGAAGATCACACTGTTCTTTACCGCCGGCAACTATGCCGAAACACTGGGTATCCACAAGGTCAGCGAAATGAACGGCGTTGGCCGGCGTATGCCCGCCACGACACTGGCCTTCAGCATCGCCGCGCTGGGCATGATCGGCGTGCCACCGGTGGCGGGCTTCGTGAGCAAATGGTACCTGGGCCTGGGCGCCATGGAGGCTGGCATGGCGGTCTGGGTCATGCCGGTGCTGATAGCCAGCAGTGTGCTCAACGCAGCCTATTTTCTGCCCGTGCTGTACCGGGCCTGGTTCCGCGAGCCCGGCACTGCCTGGCCGGCAGAGCACATACCAGCTGCGCGCTTCGAAACCAACGCGGCCCTGCTGTGGCCGCCAGTGGTGACCGCCATGTTGGCACTGGCGACCGGCCTGTTCGCCGCCGCCCCCTATAGCCCGCTGGAGTGGGCAACGCTGATCGCACACCGGGAGTATGGCCTGTGAACATCTTCCTCCTGATACTGGCCTGGTTGTTACCCCTGGTACTGGTACCGTTGGCAGGTCAGCGTTATGCCAGCCGGATTACGGTGATTGCACCACTACCTGCGCTGCTCGCGGCCTCCATGGTACCCGTCGGCAGTAGCGTTTCTCTGCCCTGGCTGCTGCTCGGTATGGAGCTCGGCCTGGATGATACTGGCCGCGTGTTCCTTTTTTTCAGCGGCCTGTTGTGGCTGGTTGCAAGCCTGTATGCAGCCGGAAGCCAGGCAGGCGACAGCAAGGCGACACGCTTTCGCATTTTCTTCCTGCTGGCGATGGCAGGCAACCTGGGCCTGATCGTGGCCATGGATGCGATAAGCTTCTACCTGGGTTTCACGCTGATGGGCCTGGCAGTCTACGGGTTGATCGCGCATCCTGCATCACAACATGCCCGGCAGGCCGCACGCCGTTATCTTGTCTGGACTATCGCCGGTGAAATGCTCTTGTTTGTCGCTGTCGTCATGCTGGCGGCACAACACAACGGTATCGCGTCTTTCAGCATCCTGCAGTCAAGCCCACCTGGTGGTTTCGTCATGCTGTTATTCCTGACCGGATTTGGCATCAAGCTTGCGCTACCCGGTCTGCACCTGTGGCTGCCGCAGGCCTACGCGGTCACTCCGATACCCGCCGTTGCGGTGCTGAGCGGCGCCATGATCAAGGCCGGCCTACTGGGCTGGTTGCGTTTCCTGCCGCCCGGAGATGCCGTGCTCGTCAACTGGGGACAGGTGCTGCTGGTCACAGGCATTACCGGCATCTGCTTCGGTGCAATTGCCGGGCTGTTACAACACACACCACGCTTGCTGCTGGGCTATTCCAGCATCAGCAAGATGGGTGTACTGACAACAGGCATGGGCGCTGCGCTTGCCTGGCCGGAAACTGCGCAAGTCATGATTGTTGCAGTGGTTATGTACGCAGCACACCATGCCATGGTGAAGGGAGCCCTGTTTCTCGGGCTGGGCCTGGTTGAGCGCAATGGCCTGAGTCCATGGGTTCAGGCGGGACTGGTTTTTCTGGCGTTCGCCCTGGCAGGCGCCCCCCTGACCAGTGGCGCTTTCGCGAAATCCGTGCTCACCGCGAGTCTTCCCCAGGGTGCACAGTACCTGGTATTGCTCCTGGCTGTTTCCGCATTCGCGACAACTCTGCTGATGGCGCGCTTCCTGTTCCTGGTCTGGAGACAGGGCAGTAGCAAGGCTTCGCCTCTCCCGGCTGAATCACGCATTGCATGGTTGATACTACTGGCAATTATTGCCGTCTTTCCCTTTGTGATTGCGGAGGCAGGCCAGCTCATGGCCAACGCGATGCCCGTGTTGCTCGGAATGCTCCTGTCTGCACTGGTACTGCTGGCAGCCGGACGGTTTCCCGTACAGGCCACCAGTCGCACCCACCGACGTGTGACAGGTGGCTTGGTTTTACGATGCAGATTTCTCACTCGGGATCTGCTCTGCAGGGGAGCGCTTGTTGTCGAGACAGTACGGTCAGCATTGCGCAACCACTACGCACGGGTTCAGCAGTCCGTGGAACAGCTTGTGTTACCGCTATCCCGTGCGAGTGACGCTGACATAAGCTGGCAACTGGCAGGCGGCCTGTGGCTGTTGATCGCTGGCTTATTGTTGACAGGATTGATTTTGTCCATCTAGAAGATGGCATACAGGAGGTGTCTGATGAAGCGTTTCAAGAACATACTCTTTCTTGCGGATCGCAGCGACAGGCTGACCGCAGCTCTTGACAGGGCCGTTGACCTGGCAGAGACAAATGACGCACGGCTAACGGTCATGGATGTGACTGCAGAGATTGGCCTTGCCGGCTATATCAAGCGCGCTTATTCCATCGACCTGAATGCGCAAGCAAGGGAACAGCGCCTGCACTTCCTGGAATCGCTCACACAGCCATACATTGACAGGGGTGTTCACGTTTACACTACGGTAGCGACTGGCATACCGTTCATCGAGGTGATACGTACCGTTCATCGCAATGCCCACGACCTGGTAATGAAGGTGGCTGAGCACGACGCCGGGCTTGCCGGGTCGCTGTTTGGCAGCACCGACATGCACCTCATGCGCAAATGCCCCTGTCCTGTGTGGATCGACCGGGCGGGAGACGAACCCGCCTACCACAGGATTCTTGCCGCGGTTGATCCGTTTGATGACGAGTCCGGTAACCTGCAGCGACTGATACTGGATCTTGCCACCTCGCTTGCGGATCGCGATCATGCGACGCTGGACGTCGTGCATGCCTGGGAGATGCCCGGCGAGTCCATGCTTGCCAATGGACGGGGTCGCATACCGCGAAGTGAACTTGATATGCTGCTTGATGCCACGGAAACCACCCATCGCGAGGCCCTGGATGCCCTGCTTTCTCCTTATGACCTGAGCACTGGATCGGATAATGTTCACCTGCTCAAGGGCCGGCCTGCGCAGATAGTTTCCGGATACGCGAGGAGCCATGAAAGTGATCTGATTGTGATGGGCACCCTTGGCAGAACGGGTATTGCTGGCCTGATCATAGGCAATACAGCAGAAGATGTGCTGCGTGAAACACAGACAGCAGTTCTGGCCGCCAAGCCGGACGGTTTTGTTTCCCCTGTAGAATAGTGTCAGGCTGCGTTAACAATCTGAAATTCACTGGTTCGCATACTGACTTTGCGTCCCGGCTGATTTGGCCTATAGTGCCAGAAACATCTGAACAGCAGCTTTACAAGCCGTCATGTCCAGTCTGAATCTGAAACACCTGCGTTATTTCTGGGCGGTGGCGACACATGGCTCAATCGCCAGCGCTTCTGAAGTTCTCTATCTCACCCCCCAGACCATCAGCGGTCAGCTGCGCGAACTCGAGCAGCAGCTAAACGCCAAGCTTTTTCAGAAAAGCGGTCGTAACCTGGTTCTTACCGATACCGGGCGCGTGGTATTTTCCTACGCTGACGAGATGTTCCGTCTGGGAGATGAATTGCAGGATGTGCTGGCAGGCCGCACCCCAGGCTCGGCACTGACACTCACTGTGGGTGTCGCGATGGTTGTGCCCAAGCTGCTCGCCTATCGCGTGCTGGAGCCGGTCCTTAGAATGCAGGATCGCGTGCGTCTCGTTTGCCAGGAAGCCCCGCTTGTCGATTTACTTGCAGAACTCTCGGTACACAAGCTGGATCTGGTGCTGGCTGACAGCCCGATCAGCCCAGCACTGAACATTCGCGCCTATAATCACCTGCTCGGTGAATCCGGCATCAGTTTCTTCTCTACTCATAAAAAGGCACGAAAGTATGCAGCCGGGTTTCCGCATTCGCTGAATGACGCCCCGATGTTGATGCCGACTGCCAGCAGTGCGTTACGGCGCATGCTGGAGCAATGGTTCGAACGCCATGAGATAAGGCCGGATATTACAGCAGAATTCGAGGATCGCGCATTGATGAAGGCCTTCGGAGAAGCCGATGCTGGCATCTTTACCTCACCGACAGCGGTTGAGGATGATGTTGTAGCCAAGTACGGCGTGCGTGTCATCGGGCGCACTGACGACATCAAGGAACACTTCTATGCCATTTCTGCCGAGCGCCGCCTCAAGCATCCGGCGGTTACGGCGATCACCGAGACAGCCCGCAGCGAATTGTTTTCCTCATCCTGAAACAAAGGCCCCGATGATTCCGGGACCGCCTGCCCCCGACTGCTTGAAAATACACCGAGTCTGAAGTTACCACGTATCCACCTACCTTTTCACCCGTTTGAATGCGCGCAGTATTCCATACTTGCGTGCCGGTGTGCTGGTGCCTGATCCATGCAGGAAAACAGTTTCACAGATTGCAGATGATTCCTAATGGTTCGGTTTTTACGAATCTTTTTACTGTGCATTCCGACTTCATCCGGCCCTGTGTAGCCACTAAAGTGTTAACCAAGCCAATCACAAAAGCGAGAGGAAGCAGTGATGCAGATTGCAATTCAGGCCCGCGGCTTTGCGTTGACCGACGCGCTCAGGAACCATACGCACACACGCCTTGGCTTCACGCTTTCGCATGCAGCCAGCCGCATAAGGCACGTGGGTATACGGTTGTCAAATCTCAACGGTCCGCGCGGCGGCGTGGATAAACGCTGCATCATTGAAGTCAGGCTGCACGGCTTACCCACCGTGATGATTGAGGATATTCAGTCAGACATGTATACCGCGATTGATCGTGCTATCGGCCGAGCTGCACGCGCTGTCATGCGCCGCCTTGAGCACGGGATGAGCAGGCGCCGCAAGGAACTCCGCCAGCAATCACATCACGACCCCACTTGCCCGC
>JAJDNX010000003.1 GCA_022340485.1 Gammaproteobacteria bacterium
AAATCTGTACTGATGGTTTTGCTGTCGATGTCCACGGCCGAGATTTCGGAGCTGGGCAGATACTGGATGTAGTCACTGTACAGGCTGGTAAAGGCCTTTTCGAATCCCTGTTTTTTAATCCGGATGTCGGCGTTCATATCAAGCAACAGAATTCTTGCCTTGATTTTTCGTTTTTTGAAGATGGCAGCGGCCATGCAGGCGCGTTCATAAGGCGCCGCGGTACAGCGGTATTCACCGTTAGGTACATTTAGAGCAAAGGTACCTCCTTTGAAGGTGTTTAATTTTCTTTTGATGGTTATCAGTTCCGAACTGTTGACATAGCCACCGGGGTACTCGTTATACAACCGTATTTGTGAAACGGGGTCATCAATCCCTATACGGCTGTAGTCATATTCGATACCGGGCGCGAGCACCATATAGTCGTAGTTTAGGTAGCCGTTGCTGGTAAAAACCTTTTTTGCATCGCGATCAAAGCCCAGCACGATTGCATTCAAAAACTGGTAGTCATTCGTCTTGGCAGCATCTATATAACTGTGCGTTAGAAAATCGAGAGTGACCTGGTCAGCAAGCCACGGGTTGCTGGCAGGGAAAGAGATAAACTCGGGGCGTTTGTCGATGAGTACCACGTCAAAGGCCGGATTATGAACCTTGAGGTATTTCGCCATGCTCAGACCAGACCATCCGCCGCCGACGACAACTACACGTGCCCCTTTTGCAGCTCGCAAGGTGGCTTCGTTCAGTATCTTCCGGATGGAAAAGGGTAACGCAGCACGGCTGTCTGCGGTTGTAGCGTCTGTTGCAATCGCAGCCTGCAGCGGCATGCTGATACCGGAGAGGGTCCCGGCTGCCACGCTGGCCTTGAGGAAATTCCGTCTGGATAATTGGCTGTTATCTTTATTTCCCATGGCTGCCTCTTGATTGAATTGGGTTCTGTTCAGAGCTGGATTGCGCCCTGGTTTGACGCAGCCATCTATTATTCTGATACATCGAAATAGCTGGCATAGTTGGCCGCCTGTTCCAGCTGTTCGAGTTCAAGATTTTCTATAACGGCCTGCATGCCGGGATGCACGACACGCAGGCCGCTTTTTACGCTCTCCAGCTGCCGGCGCATATATTGAAAATGCTGCCCCTGCAACCTTGGGTAGGCCAGTTCATTGCTGCCCTCACCATTGTCACCATGGCAGCTGCTACAGTATTTCTGGTAGATCTTTTTCCCTTGTTGATATTCGCTGGTGCCCTTCTTCCACGGGCCTCTGGAAGGGTTGGGATTCATCGGCAGGGTTGATATGTAGCCGACCACATTGCTTAATTCCTGGTAGCCACCGATGGTGCGTTGCTGCACGAAGGGAAACATTAATGAGGAATGGCGGGTGCCATTGCGGATGTCCAGCAGCTGCTTTATCAGGACATTGACGTGCTGCCCCGCGAGTTGCGGGTACGTACCGTCTACATTACCCCATGCTTCCGGCAAATGGCATCTGGCGCAGACCTCGAATGTGGTTTTACCCGCTTCAAGATCGGGAGTGAAGTCCAGCTGGATAGAGATCTTTTCTACCGCCATGACACTGGACGCAACCAGGCAAAGTAGTCCAGCTCGCAGCAGACGGGCAGTTATTTTCGCGGTGCTCATAAAAGCAAGGATCCTGTCATGAAGTCTATTACAGTCATACTGCCATAACCATGCTGATCTACAAAATCACATTCAGTACAGGCTGTTATGCCAATGCTGCCGCAAGCGAGGCGCTAGGTACTGATGAATCAGGGGAAGGCCCGGTACGAGTGGAGAACGCTGTATCGGGGGATTCTGAAATCGCAGCAAGGTGAATGGTACGGTGAAAGGCCGGTATATCGTACTCATTCTGTCAAGGCCGACGCCCTTTCACGACGACAAAAGCGCCTCGACCATAACCGGTGTGCAGCGGCTCGATCTCGCGGGGTCCTTCCAGTGTCTTCAACAAGGTCTGCACCCAGACGGGTTCGGTAAAGCCTGTATCGCGCAGCAGTTGTTCTACCTCTTTGGCGGTATAGAATCTTGCCTCACGATAAAAGACATTTTCGGCCTGGTGCGCGAGATAGTATTGACCGAGGTCGCTGCTGCGGTCGATAAAGCCGACTACCGTGCCCCGCCCGGTTTCAGGACGCGGTATGCCTCTGCCAGCATGGCGTTCGAACCAGTCGTCGTAGCGGCGGTGATAAGCCTCGAAGGGTGCTGTTTTTGGCATGGTTAGAGCAGCGCCAGCCGCTTCCGCTTCACTTCTCCCATGAGTCTCACTCCTGTCTTTTCTATGCACAGCTTAATCTTCATCTCCAGAAAGATGAAGCGGTCTCTCCGCTTTGCTCGAATTGATGAGCAGAGAGTGAAGAGAAAACAGCGGTCAATCAGAATGAAAGAATCAAAGCTAGTGAAGGGTGCTGTCCGAACCTTTTTCGTGGGTGGTGAGCCAGGGTCGGTGTATTATTTAATTATGATTAACAAGTGGTTACAGGAATTGCTTGGTATGCTGGCCAAGCAAGTATTCCTGTTAGCACCATGCAATGGCAGGCAGAAAATTGCATCGATTTTCGCATCGGTAATCAAGAGGAGAAATCGACAGTGTGAGAAATGTCATCACCTGTGCACAGTTAACGGATCCAGCCTTCGCTGGACATCTTCTGGCGGCTCCGACCTGTCCCGGGTGCTAAAGATACGCCACCATTGCAGTGCAAAACAGAGGTAAAATAGCCGCCTGAACTCCATCTGGCCAGCCGCTGTCTTGAGCTGTTCCGCCTGACCCCGACTGTCTGATCACCGGCTGATAATTATTCCGATGTCCGAACGCATCCGCGAAATACCGTATAACTACACCTCGTTTTCCGACCGTGAGATCGTGATCCGTTTTCTCGGCGAGGATATTTGGGACGTGTTCAATGAGCTGCGCGTAGAGAGAAATACCGGCATTTCGGCGCGCATGATGCTGGAAGTTCTCGGCGATATGTGGGTGGTCGCGCGCAACCCCTATCTGCAGGAGGATCTGCTGGAAAATGCCGGACGTCTCCGTGCGCTGATCGAGGCAATGCGCCATCGACTGCGCCAGATCGAACTGCGTGCCAACGGCAACACCAAGGCATTAGAACTGCATGCGGCCGCGGCCAAGGCCGTGGGCCGATTTACCGAGCAGTTCGCTGCAGACCGTAAGCTGCGTGAGCAGGTGCGCCGGCGCTTCCGGCGCGTGACGCGCAGGGACAATGTCGATTTCGGCGGGCTCGCGCGGGTGTCGCACGCGACCGACGCGACTGACTGGCGCGTGGAATTCCCGTTCGTGGTGATCACGCCTGACAGCGAGGAAGAGGTCATCGATGTGGTGCAGGCCTGCATCGATCTTGGTCTGACCATCATCCCGCGCGGCGGTGGCACCGGTTACAACGGCGGCGCGGTGCCACTGGATGCGCGCTCTGTCGTGATCAACACCGAGAAACTCGAAACGCTGGGTACGGTCGACCAAAGCGAGTTTCCTGCTGTCGGCGCTACCGTGCCAACCGTGCACTGCGGCGCCGGCGTAGTCACGCGGAGGGTGTCCGAGCTGGCCGAAAAACACGATCTGGTGTTTGCCGTCGATCCGACCTCACAGGATGCCTCCTGCATCGGCGGCAACATCGCGATGAACGCGGGTGGCAAGAAAGCAGTGCTGTGGGGTACGACGCTGGACAATCTGCTGTCGTGGCGCATGGTTACGCCGGATGCGCACTGGCTGGAGGTTGAACGCCTGGACCATAACCTCGGCAAAATACACGAACAGGAAGAAGTGCGCTTCCGCATCAGCCTTTACAGGCGTGACGGCAAAACAGCGGTTGCTGAACCACGGATACTGACGATGCCGGGCGCGGCTTTTCGCAGCGGTGGCCTCGGCAAGGATGTCACTGACAAGTTCCTGTCCGGGTTGCCAGCAATCCAGAAGGAAGGCTGCGACGGCATCATCACCTCGGCGCGTTTCGTGCTGCATCGCATGCCGGCGCATATTCGTACCGTGTGCATGGAGTTCTTCGGCGCCGAGCTGTCGCGCGCAATTCCGGCGATTGCAGAGGTCAAGGATTATGTTGATGCCACAGACGGCGTCGTGCTCGCCGGACTGGAGCACATGGATGAGCGCTATGTGAAGGCCGTGCGTTATGCGACCAAGGCACCGGGGCGTGAACGCCCGCGCATGGTATTGCTCGCGGATGTCGCCGGCGACGACGAGGCGAGTGTTGCGCAGGTCGCATCACATCTGGTGGCGATCGTCAACGCACGGGACGCTGAAGGTTTCATCGCGGTCAGTCCGGAGGCGCGCCGCCGTTTCTGGCACGACCGCTCGCGCACCGCGGCGATTTCGGCGCACACCAATGCATTCAAGATCAACGAAGACGTGGTAATCCCGTTGCAGCGGCTGGTCGAATACAACACCGGCATCGAGCGCATCAACATCGAGCAGTCGATCGCGAACAAGATCGAGAGCATCGATGCATTCAGCGCACATCTTGCCGGCGAGCTAAACGAATTGCGCCAGGCCGGCGACTACGAGAGCAGCGATGAAAGCAGCGCGATTTTCCAGGCCAAGCTCGATCTCGCACGCGAACATCTGGCGCAGGTGCGCAGCCGCTGGGCGCGCCTGCTGGAGAGCCTGGACGAAGCCGCGAGCATGCACGCCGATATTCTCAGCAAAGCAGAGCAGAACTCGATCCGTCCAGGGGACCGCCTGCTGGATCTGATGCTGCGCCGCGACGTGCGCGTGTCCTATCGCAATGAGGTCAAGCAGCGCCTGCGTGAAATCTTCCGTGGCCAGGAACTGGAGCCACTACGCAACACACTGCGCGCGAAACACGTCGCCCTGAAAAATAAGCGCCTGTTCGTCGCGCTGCACATGCACGCCGGTGACGGCAATGTGCACACCAACATTCCGGTGCACTCGGATGATTACCGCATGCTGCACGAGGCCGACCGCGTGGTCGAAAGGATTATGCAGCTCGCGACCGACCTTGGCGGTGTGATTTCCGGCGAGCACGGCATTGGCCTGACCAAGATCGGCTACCTTGGCGTCGACAAGATCGAGGCCTTCGTGAAGTACAAGCAGCAGGTCGATCCGAACGGGCATTTCAACAAGGGCAAGCTGATGCCCGGGTCCGGACTCGGTGACGCGTACACGCCGTCACTGGCGCTGGTGCAGCAGGAGGCGCTGATCCTGGAGCAGAGCGAGCTCGGCCTGTTGAACGACGATATAAAGCACTGCCTGCGTTGCGGCAAGTGCAAGCCGGTGTGCATGACCCATGTACCACGCGCGAACCTGTCATACTCACCACGCAACAAGATTCTTGCTACCGGCCTGATCATCGAAGCCTTCCTGTACGAGGAGCAGACCCGTCGTGGCATCTCGGTGCGCCACTTCGGGGACCTCAACGATGTCGCCGACCACTGTACCGTGTGCCACAAGTGTCACAGTCCGTGCCCGGTAAACATCGACTTCGGTGATGTCTCGATCCGGATGCGCAAGATACTGAAACAACGCGGGCAGAAACATTTCAACATCGGCAGCTGGGCGGCGATGCTGTTTCTGAACGTGAAACAGCCGGGCACGATACGGGCGCTGCGTACCGGCATGGCACAGCTGGGTTTCACTGCTATCAATATCATGCACACGCTGGCGAAACGCACCGGCCTGCTCGGTCGCGGCAATCGCGTGCCGCCGTCGACCACCGGACACACTGCAGTGAGTCAACAACTGGTCAACCTGGTACGAAAACCGATGCGTGCACATGTGCCGTCGAAGCCGCTGCGCACACTGCTCGGCGCCGAAGATGGGACCCAGGTGGTGATCGTGCGGGATCCGAAGAAAACCACGAACGAATCCGACGCAGTGTTCTATTTTCCGGGTTGCGGTTCGGAGCGCCTGTTTACCCAGGTTGGGCTGGCAACGCTGGCGATGTTGTACCAGTGTGGCGCGAAAACCGTATTGCCACCGGGTTATATGTGCTGCGGCTACCCGCAGAACGCCGCCGGAGACGCCGACAAGGGCCTTGCAATTACCACCGAGAACCGCGTGCTGTTCCATCGCGTCGCGAACACACTGAACTATCTCGACATCAAGACCGTGATCGTCAGTTGCGGCACCTGCATGGATCAGCTGCTGAAATACGAATTCGACCGGATATTCCCCGGCTGCCGCCTGCTCGACATACACGAATACCTGATGGAGCAGGGCATCAGCCTGCAGGGTGAAAACAGCACACGCTACCTGTACCACGATCCCTGTCACACACCGATGAAATCCTACAACCCGGCAAGAGTCGCTTCGACATTACTCGGTCAGGATGTGCTGCTGTCGGATCGTTGCTGCGGCGAGTCCGGTACCTTGGGCACCGCGCGCCCGGATATTGCCGAGCAGTTGCGCTATCGCAAGCGGCAGGAGTTACAGCAGGGTCTGGTGCAACTCACCGGAGAGAATGTAACCACGCAAGGCAAGGTCAAACTGCTCACCTCGTGCCCGGCCTGCCAGCAGGGCCTTTCACGCTACACAGACGACACAGGCCTGGAGACCGATTTCATCGTGGTGGAACTGTGCAACCATAATCTTGGTAACAACTGGCAGCGTGAGTTCGTCGCGAACGTGAACGCCGGCGGCATTGAACGGGTGTTATTGTAATTGGTGCGGCCTCACCGGTGCGCAAGCTGTTCACGCTGCAAGCGTCCACACCGATGCTATTACACTGAAGTCTCGACAGGGGTGCAAATTATTCAGCTTGCAAACACTATCTTGGGTTGAGCACTTCTTCAGTGGCAGTAGGATTCTCGCCGCAATTCCAGACCCCTCTTGTTGATGTGGGATAATCGGATTGGCGATCCGTTTCATGCAAATATGGAAATGCCGGATAAGCGCAGCAGTGGTCCAGGTGTTGTCTGCAGAGAAGCAAAAAATTTATGTCGTAGTCTAGTCTATGGGTTAATTCTCGGGGTCGTCATTCATACAGCGCCACCCTGATGAACTCAGTTTTTCAATGAGCGCCGCTGCCTTGTTTTCGCAGTAATTGTGCGTATTTTTTGCTTCCCACAATACGCGTGGCAAGGCATTCTCATTTGGCTTTGCATAAAATACCTTGCATGGCAATCTCGCAGGTGCTTCCGGATAGAAAACTATCACTTGCCGTGTAAGCTTGGCGATATGGCATGTCCATGTGCCTGCAGAAGCATGAGAAGCCAACCCTAGAAAGAGTAGTAGACAAACTGGAGATGCAAAATTCTGATACTTCATTGCCTCTCACTTCCCGCAGCAAAAATGTTTACATCATGGCTCAAGATACCCTGAGGGGAATTAGGCCGCTCCATTCGGTCGGTCTTAGCATAAATATTACGATATTTAAAAAGTTTTCCTATCGGTCAATCAAAACGTTATTGAAATCCCATTCAGATTGCAAACGGAGGATAGGCTGACAGGGCGATATCACTGAGGAGGAATGATTTGAGATCATGCGAATGACCGGGTTCCGTCCCTGAAAAGGGTTTACTATCCTGCCGACAGAGGCGCTCGTTGTCGGTAAGACCGGTCAGCTTTAGCATCAAGCGGTGAATAAATGCTGACACCACCGCAAACCTCAAGAAAACTGCTGCTGGACGAACATTGAAATGGATAAATCACTGCTGCGAATTTCTCTACTCGGTGCGTTAACCGGCCTGATGGCAGGTGTGCTGGTGATCTTGTTCCGGTTTTCTATCGAGTGGACCCAGCGCTGGATGTTGCCCGATGGGAAGATTGGTAACTATGAGGCGCTGCCCGGCTGGTTGCGATTCTTGTTTCCCGTTGCAGGTGCACTGGTTCTTGCTTTGATCTTCGAGCGCCTGCCGGCGGCCCGGCGTAATGTCGGGATAGTACATATGCTGGATTATTTGCGCTTCCGCAAGCAGGCATTGCCTTTCTCCAACGCGGTGGTGCAATTCTTTTGCGGTATGCTGGCCATTGTTTCCGGTAACTCGGTTGATCGTGAAGGCCCCGGTGTACACCTTGGTGCCGCAACCTCCAGCGTGCTTGGGATGCGGGTCAGACTGAGTGAAGATGACAGCTATCTGTTGGCGGCAGCCGGCGGTGCGGCTGCCATTGCCGCTGCTTTTAATACTCCTCTTGCCGGTGTGATATTTGTAATCGAGGTGCTGCGTTTGCGTTATGCCATCAATAATATCGTGCCGGTGATTGTTGCCTCGGTCGTTGGTGCCATCATAAGCCATATTGTTTACGGTCCAAGCCCTGCATTCAGCGTGCCGGCAGTGTCGATCGGCTCACTGATGGAATTGTTGGTAATGTTGATGATGGGGGTATTGATTGGCCTCGTGGGTGCTGGATTTGTTCTGGCCGTGCAGTACACGGCCAGAATGACCATCAGTTGGCGACCGTTGTATGCCTTTGTTGTGGCCGGGTTCCTGACCGGGATACTGGCACAATGGTCTCCGGAGATCATGGGGCTGAGTTATGATGCCCTGAGCCGGATTTTTCAAAACGAACTGGGCTTGCAGACATTGCTGCTGTTGTTGTTCGCAAAACTGCTAGCTACGGCAGTCTCCATCGGCATGCGACTTCCCGGTGGCCTGATCGGACCATCGCTGGTCATGGGCGGTGCGGTTGGCGGGTTCACCGAACTGGTGCTTTCAGAGTGGCATTCTCTTCATATAGGCTCTTCCGGGTTTTATGCCATGATCGGCATGGTGGCGATGATGGGTGCTGTCTTACGTGCGCCACTGGCAGCCCTGGTTGCGTTAATCGAATTGACGGGCAATCTGAATATTATCCTTCCCGGCATGATCGCGGTGGTATCGGGTGAAATTGCAGCGCGCTCGCTGATTGGTGATGCCTCTGCTTTTACCGCGATGCTGAAGGTACAGCATGCGCGTGAGGCTACCCAGCAACAAGCTGAAGAAGCTCAGCCGGTGCTGGATAGCGATGTGGAGGAAACAGGTAACAAATGAACAAACTATTTTTGCAATCACCTATACGCGCAGTGCAGAACTACACAGATCACGGCAATCTCCAATACACCCTCGTGACAGACATCCTGCAGGAGGACAGCAAGGTCCGGAAAGAACGCCTTATCGAGGAGGTTAGGGTAGATGGAGTCAAAGATCGAGAAGCTGCGCAGCAGACCGATCCCCGGGGGACATTTACCATGCCCAAGTGCAATCAGGTCGACAAGAACGAGGTGGACGAGTGGGCAAAGCTGTTCATCAAGCAGATCCTCAAATAATCCCGTGACTCGAAACGATGGTGACGGTAGCGATGCTGGCATATGGGTCCGATACTGACAATGCGATATTGCCCGGGCTGGGGGCTTGTCACACGGAGTCCATTGTAAGCTATTGTAAAAAAAGTAAATACTGTATGCCGAGGGATGGCTTTTCCCGGATCTGCAGGCCTGCACCGGCGGCCTTGACTTGCCAGACAGTATTGTTGCCGCATCGTGGCTGCTCTTTGTTTATATCTATATTCGGCGAGCGAGGGGGCTCGTTGGGTGGGAAAATTGGTTCTATAATTGCCGTGACCGCTGGAGCGGTCTTACGGCTTTGTCATTCTCATGAAGAAGATATGGAGTGACTATAGGCGGTTACTCACTCAGGCTTGCCTGTCATCAGTGAATCAAGAGGAGATCCAGTATGAAATTGAACAAGATAATACTCACTGCGCTACTTTCCGCATTCTTGCTTACAGGGCTGTCAGCCTGTGAAAAAGGCCCGGCAGAAAAAGCCGGCAAAGCCATCGACGATGCGGCCTCGGATGTCGCAGACTCAGCCGATGATGCGGCAGACGCTGTCAAGGAGAAAATGGAATAGCGGTTTGCGGTGTCACCAGGCCGGGCCGACCGGCACGCAAGCAGGTCGGCCCCCTATTCTATTCTTTCCCTACAGGAGTAGAAATGAAAAGAATCATACCAATGCTCTTCATGTTGCTTTTTGTGATGCAGGGAATCTTACCAGTTGCTTACGCAGCTGAGGCGCAGGAAGGTGAGGCGAGCTACTACGCCGACAGCCTTGACGGCAATAAAACGGCCAGTGGCGAACCTTATGACAAGGATGCATTCACCGCTGCTCATCCCAGTCTTCCCTTCGGAACGAAAGTCAAGGTCACTTATCTGAAAACCGGGCAGTCGGTCGAAGTCGTGATCAATGATCGTGGCCCTAAAGCAAAGGGCTATATCATCGATCTTTCAGCCGCAGCCGCACGCAAGATTGGTCTGCTTGAGGCAGGTCACGGCAAGGTCACGGTGGCAGTCGTCAATCCTTAGTCGCATTCTTGCACAGTGCTGCACACAAGGGGGGGAGGCTATGGAAAAACTTACCGACGATGAACAAAACGAACTGCTGGCACTGACCAAGGGAGCTGACAGCGTCGAACTGAAACTCTCGGTGCCGGACGATGAGCATGGCAATGCATCCATTGCCCTGGGGCTTGACCCGATTGAGGCAGAGATACGGCAGATCTATTTCTTCGATACTCCCGGTCTGGCACTGGATGCTGCAGGCGTTGTGGTTCGTGCGCGGCGTATTCAGGGAGGTACAGCCGATACCGTCATCAAACTGCGGCCTGTGGTACCCGAAGAATTGCCGAAGGAAATCCGCCACTCGGGCAGTATGAAAGTCGAGGTTGACCTGATGCCCGGACGCTTCGTAGCCTCGGCATCGATGAAAGGCAAGTCGGATCCCGGCGATGTATGGAATGCGGTCAGGGGAAAACTCGAACTCAAGGAACTTTTCTCGAAAGAGCAGAGGGAATTCTTTGAAATGTACGCGCCGGCTGAAGTGAAGCTGAATGAACTCATTCCTCTCGGACCCATGCTCACACTGAAGCTGGAGTTTCCGGAGAAGGAACTGGGACGTGAGCTGGTCGCCGAGGCATGGTTTTATCCGGACAATTCACGCATCCTCGAATTGTCCACAAAGTGCAAGCCAAAGGAGACGTTTCAGGTTGTCGCCGAGGCAAGAGACTTCCTGGTTCGCAAAGGCATCCAGACTGGAGGTGAGCAGAAGACCAAGACAAAGGCTGCGTTGCAGTACTTTTCCAGAAATCCCGGCTAGCAGGCCAGCGACGGCAATCACGCATTGAGCAGACTGTTTTACTATTCCCTTGACATAAAAAAGCACGAATCAACAAATGGAGGAGTTATGAACACAGTATCATCACCCATACAATACCTCGACAAAGCCATGAACGGCCTGCACGATCTCGGCCTGTTACCGCAGGAAACCGGCGAGGAAGCACCGGTTATTGCGCTCCTCAACCAGATTTCCGAGATTGACGAAGAGCGGGTGGTGGCGATTACCCGCACCCTCAGCCAGGCATCGCTGTTCAATGATGTAGTACGTGAGCAGGTGCAGGCGATGGATATCGGCACCCGCTACGAGGACATTGTCGATGCCTTCGACAGTATCCGGGACGATTCCAGAAAAATGGTCGAGCAGATTGGCGATGGCAAGCTGGATACCTTCGAACGGATTTCCAATGTGTGGATGAAGGTGACCCGCGGCGATATCGCCACGCGTTTTGACAAGATCAAGGACACCTACCTGGAAGTGACGGCGGCCACCCAGGACCAGATTCAGCGCGAGCAAAAGATTCTGGAGGCATATCAGGACTTTCGGGGTGCGCTCAAGCAGTCCGAGGTGATGTCACTGGAGCTGCTGGAGAAGGCGGAAGCGAGGCTGGATGCCGCCAAGGAAGGCGTCAATTCCGCCATGAAGACGGTTGAAGGCTTTCAGGGTGAGGATGTGGTGGAGCGCGCCAGGCTGGAGATGGCACGTGATGAAGCCGTACGTGCCCTGCAAAACGAGGAAAAGCGTTACCAGATTGCCAAGGACCTGTCGGACAACCTCACCATCAGCTACAACACCTCCGAGGTCGTCATGGCGCGGCTGTTACAAACCACCAATGCCAAGGAACGTGTCTATTCCCAGGCAGTGAGTTTTTTCAGTACCAACGAGGTCGTCCTGACAGCGCTGTCAGCCTCCTTCACCGGGATGTTTGGCTTGCATGAAGGTACCCAGACGGTGGAAGCCATGAAAGAAGGCGTCAGTCGATCTCTTGAGGATCTCGCCGAGATCGGCGGCAAGGTACAGGAGGCGGCTGTCAAGGCGGGGTATGGCCCGACGGTACGGGCAGATGCTGTCAAGAAACTTGTCGATTCGGTGGTGGCCTGGCAGACACGTTCGCGTGAGATTATAGAAGAGATGCGCGTACAGAGTACCGCCAATGCGGAAGAAATCCGTGTCGCGGTCGAGGAGGGCAAGCGCAATCTTGCACGCCTTGCCGAGGAGGGCAAGGGTCTTGTGGTAAACACTGCATGACGGCCGAGGGCGTAACCGCGAACTCCCCTGGTGAGGTGCATCTGCACGGCAAGCAGCCTCTCGATGAGGTTATGCTGGCAATGGATGTGGTCGATACGCTGCGCCGTCGGCAGCGGCTGGTGGAACGGGAATACGATAGCGAAGGCCGTGAGCAGGATCTGAAGGAGCGTCTTCACAAGATCTATGCTGCACAGGGTATCGAGGTGCCAGACCATGTCCTGGAAGAGGGTGTGGCGGCACTCAGGGAAGAGCGCTTTGTGTACAAGTCCCCGCCGCAAAGTTTCGCCACTCGACTGGCACATCTGTATGTAAGCCGCAACCGCTGGGGTAAATGGGTATTCAGCAGCTTTGCCATGCTGCTGCTTGCCTGGCTGGTCTATCATTTTACGGTGGTGGTGCCACGCACGGAACTGCCGGCAAAACTCGAGATGGCATACCAGTCCGTGGTAGAGGCGGCGAACAGTGATGAGCCCGGGCAACAGGCACAACAGATCTACAAGGCCGCAACAAGCGCACTGCAAAACGGCGATGAAGAGAGTGCAAGGCTGGCCCTGCAATCACTGCAAGACCTGCGCGATGTGCTGGGGCAGGCTTATACACTGCAGATCGTGTCCCGACCCGGTGAAAGGTCTGGTGTGTGGAGGATCCCGGAAGACAATCCCAATACACGCAACTACTACATCATCGTCGAGGCACTGTCCGCCGACGGCAGGCTGCTGCAGGTGCCGGTTGTCAACGAGGAAACGGGTCAGACTGAGCGCGTTTCAAAATGGGGTCTGCGGGTTGAGGAAGACGTGTTCCAGCGCATAGCCGCAGACAAGCAGGATGATGGCATCATCCAGCAGCGCAAGTTCGGTGTGAAGCAAAGCGGTCAGCTGGAACCCGATTACCTGATTTCCACAACCGGTGCAGCCATAACCCAATGGTGAGAAAAGCAGAATGATCAGCGGAAGAAATGCGCTTGGTTTCATCGAGGAATCGCTGAATAACGAGCACAGTAGTATTGAGACTGCAGAGCGACGCATCACCGAGGTCAGCAGACAGTTGCTGGCACTGCAACAAACACGTGTAGCAGACTACCGCGAGCTGGCCCGCCTGCGGGTCGATATGGTGGCCAAGGGCAGCATGATTAGCAGTATCGATCATGTCAGCAGGCAGGTGGCGGCAGCACTCGAGACACGCAAGTCCGTCGAGGCGGCGCTGGATACCCGGATCGATGCCCTGCAGGAGCAACGTGCCGCTCTTGAAGAGGAGCGTGAAAGGCAGCGCCGGGCACTGGACAATGCCGCCGAAACGCTGGATGTCGCGGAAGCGGCAACACAGGCACGCCTGCAGGCAGATGCCGATTACTTGGCCCAGGAGGCACGTGTCCATGAGGCCGAACGCATTGCGATGCATGCCGAAGACAAGGCCCGGCACAGTGAGCAGGAGAAAGATGAGAAAGGGCAGTCCTATACCGACGACGCCTTGTTCATGTACCTGTGGGGTCGCCACTACGGTACACCACAATACCGGTCATGGCCTGTCACTCGCTGGCTGGATGGCAGGGTGGCGCATTTGATCGGGTTTGCAGATGCCCGTGCCAATTTTGCCCGACTGCAGGAAATCCCGCTACGACTGCGTGAACATGCAGATCAGAAAAAACAGGCTGCCGAGACAGCCTTTGAGGTGCTGCGTGAACTCGACGAACAAGCTCGCAAGGAAGATGGCATACTGGAACTGGAGGCAGCTCGCGACAAGGAACAGGCCAGTCTCGAAGCGATAGATGTACGCATCGATGAAGCCGCCGGACACTATGAGCAACTGCTGCAACGCAAGGAGGATTTTGCTGCAGGTGAGGATGAAGACTACCGGAAGGCGGTTGATTATGTGGCCTCTGAATTACAGCGCGACGATTTGCGGGAACTGCGGCGTGACGCTATGGCTACGCCGTTTCCGGATGATGACCGTCTCGTCAACCGGCTGTTCGAAGGTGAGCAACAGCTAGAGCAACTGGAGAGTTCGCTCAGGGAGTTGAAAAGTGCACTGCGTCAACAACACAAAAAGCTTCAGGAACTCGAATCACTGCGTACCGACTTCAGGCATCGGCGCTACGATCAACCTGGTTACAGCTTCTCCGATGGTGCCCTGATTGCTGCCATGTTGAACAACTTTATCAACGGCAGACTCGATCGTGACAGCCTCTGGCGGGTGCTGGAACAACAACAGCGCTACCGCCCGAAGCGTACCGATCCCACCTTTGGGTCAGGTAGATTCGGGCGCGGTACTGTATGGGGCGGGCGACGTGGCAGCCTTGGCGGGGGCTTGAGTCGTGGCGGCCTGGGGCGCGGCACCTTCCCGGGGGGGCGGCGTGGTGGGCTGGGTGGTGGCGGTGGTTTTCGCACGGGTGGTGGTTTCTGAGCCTGGTTAACACCTGAAGGAATTTCCGGCAGGGCGGAATACAAGCCTCGCGGTTGGTGCATTCCGCCAGGCGTGGTTGCCTTGATTCCGGTAATTCAGAACGGATCAATAGAAAAACCTGCCACAAGAACTCAACGGTTACTAAAGAGGTAAATCGTTTGGCCGATACCATGGTTTGTCCAGAGTTCGAAAATGAGGGTGTACCATGCACAGACCCATTCCTGTATCGCCAGGCAAGCTCATTCCCCAGTTATCAAGCACTCGTGTTTCTTTATCAATCAACAAGCTTGTCGCCTTGTCGTTAATTGTCTCGATAGACACAATTTTTTATTCGATACTCTATCCATTGATTGCCGGATCGTAGAAGAAAGTTACCGCCACAGCTCATATTCACTATCTGAAGTGAACACAAGCCTGGTCCTTATCCCGCGGATAGGCCCAGGCTTTTCTATTGGTGCATCCGGTTAACTGCGGCCGGCACCGCAAGGTCACCGCACAATCAAAAACGGCGGCCGACGCATTCACGAAGGCCGCCGCAGCAGGGCAGATAACCGATCCGTATCTAGGGGGTTACCAGAAAATCTTGCTCGGTAGTCGTGCCTGCCGTGATCGTTACGGTTGTTTCACCAACAAAGTCCACCGGTCCGTCAGTTGAGTCTGTATCCGCACTAGTCGAATCCAGCTATGGCCATAAATTCACCTCTGGTTATGGGGTATGTCTTGCCAGCCAACGGCTGTTACTATAAACATCATTAAAGAAAGTTATGATGAAGTTGGTGATCTTGATCATATTCTCCTGCCTTGTTTGCACATAGCACAGGTTCGGGGGACAAGCCTGGCCACGTACCGTACAAGATATAATAATGTGACGTTTTTCGGCTTGCAGCTATCCGGAGGAAGCCCGATGCTGGCGCTGTGCCATGCTTGTCTCTAGGCTAGATTGCCAGGGTACAGCGGGCCTTCTCATTCGCGGACTTTCACAAAGTCGGTTTCGCTTACTGGAGAGAAAACGATGATAAAAACCGCCTTCACCCTATCCTCGATTCTGGCACTGATGAGTACCATGCCCGCCACTGCACAGATCACGGGCATGGCAACACCGGATAATCTGTCCCCTGCCTATACAGGCAAGGTCTATTCGCCTTATGCACAGCGTGGTTTTCCCGAGCGACCGCTGTGGGGTGATTCACATCTGCACACCTCCCAGATCCAGGGCGACGGCGAGACACATCCCTTCTTGTCACCGAACGATGAGTTTGCCGATTACGAGACCTGGGATGTCGGCAATCTTGATCTCACCCAGGCCAAGACCCCGGACATGCTGGCCGGCGAATATGTCCGTGAAGCCCTCAAGCGCGGACTGGCGCTCGAGGAAAAGCTGGGTACCAATCCCTACAAGTTCGGCATCATCGGTTCGACTGACAGCCACACCTCATTTGCAGACGCGGAGGAAGACAACTTCTTTGGCAAGCATGCGGGGACGGAGCCGAGCCCCGAGCGCTGGAAGCATCCATTCGCAAAGACCGACAAGGGGGTGATCGAGGGTTGGCAATCGCTGGCTTCCGGTCTTGCGGCGGTCTGGGCGACAGAGAATACGCGCGAGGCGATCTTTGATGCCATGGCGCGCAAGGAGGTTTACGGTACCACCGGTCCACGCATTTCTGTTCGCCTGTTCGGCGGCTGGGACTTCACGGACCATGACCTGAACTCGCGCATGCCGGCTGTAGTCGCCTATGCGAAGGGTGTACCCATGGGCGGAGACCTGCATCGCGCACCTGCCGGGGCGGCGGCGCCCAATTTCATGGTCTATGCAGTGCGTGATCCGATCGGCGCCAATCTCGACCGCATCCAGATCATCAAGGGCTGGCTCGACGCCACTGGCAAGACGCAGGAGAAGGTCTATGATGTTGCCTGGTCGGGAGACCGGACTCCCGGTGCAAACGACAAGCTGTCCCCCGTGGGGAACACCGTGGATGTCACCAACGCAAACTGGACCAATACCATCGGTGCCTCGGAACTCGGCGTGGTCTGGATCGATCCCGATTTCGATCTGAAACAGAAGGCATTCTATTATGCCCGCGTCATTGAAATCCCGACGCCGCGCTGGACCGCCTACGACGCATTTCGCTATGGCCTCAAAATGCCAGACAACGTCCCGATGACGACACAGGAGCGTGCCTATACCTCCCCGATCTGGTACACACCGACCTCCTGAGAGCATTGATATCATGAAATACCTTGGACGGCTCCTGCGGGAGCCGCTGCTACATTTCTTTGTATTCGGCGGCCTGATATTTCTGCTCTACGCAGCAGTATCCGGTCCGGCCCCGGAGCCGGTCGATACCATCGT
>JAJDNX010000006.1 GCA_022340485.1 Gammaproteobacteria bacterium
CAGGAGCAGCAGTTACATCAGGGTGCGGTCAAGGCGGTTGCCATTGCCCCGGGTGCCACACGCTATGCCTCCAGCAGTAGTGACGGCAGTGTGGTGTTATGGACGGATAGTGGCGTGCAACGACAACTTGACAGGCCGCCCGCCGATGCCTGGACGCTGGTGTTTTCACCTGACGGGCAAACCTTGTCCGGTGGTAGCTGGTTTCTTCTGTATCGTTGGAATCTTCATGACGGTACGCTCACGACGATGACCACCGAACATCACGGGATCATAAAGTCCATACAATACATAGACGACGGCAGTGAACTGGCAACCATCAGTCGTCAGACAGATAGCGCGGTCTATTTCCTGGACGCGGAGAGTGGCGAAGTAAAGCGTCGCTTCCAGCGACATGACTTGTGTGGGGCGGATATCGCCGTCTCCGCAGATGGACGTTACCTGGCGACGACCAGTGATGATGCAAGTGTCCGTTTCTGGCTGTTGCAGGGTGGCAGTGGTGAGGTAAAACAATAAGGTTTATCGCACTTGCCTCCGTTTCATCGCCAGGCATGAAAATCGCTCTTGTGTGAATGGCTATCACTGGAGATTCCGACCACGGAAGCACACGGAAATATTTATTTAGACAATTTTTTCTTCCGTGTTTTTCCGTGTGCTTCCGTGGCTGATGCAACGTTGTATGATGATGCAACCTAAGCTTGCACCATTGGATTATGCCGTCACCGATACACCTGCAGGAGCGGGTCGTGAACCCCGATCCCCAGGAATTTGACTGGCTAGGTCAGCGTGCGCACTCCATCCTCGGTCCCCAGCAACAATACATCTGCAGGCCGGATGGCGAACAGGCCAACGGTCACAATACCGGGCAGGTTGTTGAGCTCCTGTTCCAGCTTTACCGGTTCCATGATCTCGAGGTTGTGTACGTCGAGAATGACGTTGCCATTGTCGGTGGTAAAACCTTCGCGGTAGACGGGCTGGCCGCCGCGCTTGACCAGTTCCCGGGCAATCATGCTACGGGCCATCGGAATGACCTCGATCGGCAGCGGGAATTTGCCCAGCACATCAACCAGCTTGCTGCCATCGGCAATGCATACGAACTTGTGGCTGCAGGCGGCAACGATCTTTTCCCGTGTGAGTGCACCACCGCCACCCTTGATCAGGTGCAGGTAATGGTTGGATTCGTCAGCACCGTCAACATAGACGGATAGCTCACTGACAGAGTTCAGGTCAAGCACCGGTATACCATGGTCCTTGAGGCGCTTTGCGCTCGCATTGGAACTGGCCACCGCGCCATCGATCTTGTGCTTGATGGTTGCGAGGCTGTCGATAAAGTGGTTTGCCGTCGAGCCGGTTCCTATGCCGATGACCGTGCCGGCTTCGACGTAGTCCAGCGCCGCTTCGGCGACCATCTTTTTCATTTCATCCTGTGTCATACGCTGCTCCCTGGCAATAATATCTGTCGATCATACCAGCTAGACACTATCCGCGACCAGATAGCAGCAGTTGCCACTCGTCACAGATTAAGTGAACTGGTAATGTACGCGTCATGCTGGATCGCTATATGAAAAAGGTGCTGGAGTCGCATGTCTATGACGTGGCACAGGAAACGCCACTGCTGCAGTCCGGTCGCCTGTCGCTGCGCACGGGAAACCGGGTGTGGATGAAGCGCGAGGATCTGCAGTCCGTGCATTCGTTCAAGTTGCGCGGTGCCTATAACAAGATTTCAGGGCTTTCGAAGGAGGAATGCGAGCGCGGCGTCATTGCGGCCTCTGCCGGGAATCATGCCCAGGGGGTCGCCCTGGCGGCGCACAAGCTGGGGGTCAAGGCGCTGATTGTCATGCCGCGCACCACGCCGTCCATCAAGGTTGAGTCGGTCAGGGATCTGGGTGCGCGCATCAAGCTCACAGGCGATACCTATGATGATGCCTACGTCTATGCGGCAGGCGAGGCAGAGAAGCAGGGTATGGTATTCATTCATCCCTACGATGATCCGGATGTGATTGCCGGGCAGGGAACGGTTGCGCTCGAAATTCTGAAGCAGCACACAGAGGATATCCATGCCATCTTTGTCCCTGTCGGAGGTGGTGGCCTGATTGCAGGTATTGCTGCGGTAGTGAAGTCCATGCGCCCTTCAATCAAGGTCATCGGTGTGGAACCGGATGAGGCACCCTGCATGTACGAGGCCCTGAAGCGGGGTCGTCGGGTAACCCTGAAGCAGGTCGGTATATTTGCTGACGGTGTTGCCGTGCGCCAGGCTGGCAAGGAACCGTTCCGGATTGCCCGTCAGTATGTCGATGATGTCATGCTGGTCAGTACCGACGAGATCTGTGCGGCGATAAAAGATATCTACGATGACTGTCGTGCGATTCTGGAACCGGCGGGTGCCCTGGCCATTGCCGGGTTGAAGCGTTACGTCGACGAGAGCGGTGTTCTGGACAAAAACCTGGTGGCTATCAACAGTGGTGCCAATATGAATTTCGACCGCCTGCGGCATGTGGCAGAACGTGCGCAGATTGGCGAGCAGCGCGAGGCGCTGCTGGGTGTGACGATTGCGGAAGAACCGGGAAGTTTCCGCAGATTCTGTCGCTCGATTGGTAATCGCGGAATTACCGAATTCAATTATCGCTATGCAGATCCGAGGCAGGCACATGTGTTTGCGGGGGTGCAACTGCAGCACGGTGATCGCGAGCGGCATGAACTGGTGCAGGCATTGCGTGATGAGGGTTACCCGGTTACGGACCTGACGGATAGTGAGCTGGCCAAGCTGCATATTCGTCACATGGTGGGTGGCAGAGTACCGGGACTGCGGGACGAGTTGCTGTATCGTTTTCAGTTCCCCGAGCGACCGGGTGCCTTATTGAACTTCCTGGTGTCGATGGGCAAGCGCTGGAATATCAGTTTGTTCCATTACCGCAACCACGGAGCGGACTACGGGCGTGTGCTGGTTGGAGTGCAGGTCCCTGGAAGCAGTCGCGGGGAATTCAGGAAATCACTCGACAAGCTGGGATATGCCTACTGGGAGGAGACAGATTGTCCTGCCTACAAGCTGTTCCTCGGTAACAGTTAGGGTAATTCCGGAGAAGTTGCTGCTGCGGCGAAGCTCGTGTCCCATGCCCAAGAAAAAAGCCCGGGCTGCTTGGCCCGGGCTTTTTTTATCGCGGGTAATCTGGCAACCCGGATAGTTGTTGACTGGCGGTATTTCTACCGGGCAGCCACTTTACGTGCTACTGCTTTTTTCTTTGTAGCTACCTTCTTCTTGACAGCTACCTTACGCTGTACTGCTTTCTTCTTTGCAGCTACCTTCTTCTTGACAGCTACCTTACGCTTTACTGCTTTCTTCTTTGCAGCCACCTTCTTCTTGACGGCTACCTTACGCTTTACTGCTTTCTTCTTTGCAGCCACCTTCTTCTTGACGGCTACCTTACGCTTTACTGCTTTCTTCTTTGCAGCTACCTTCTTCTTTGCAGCTACCTTCTTCTTTGTTGCTACCTTCTTCTTTGTTGCTACCTTCTTCTTTGTTGCTACCTTCTTCTTGGTAGCAGTTTTCTTCGTTACCTTCTTTTTAGCAGCCATATTTACAACCTCCACATATAGTTAGCCCAACGTGAGTATAAACAACTGTTAACAAATTACCAGTTTTTTTTAGTGGAATTGTTTACGTAACACAACGACTGTGTTAGCGGCTGTGTGTGTATTTCATTAACAAAAAAAGCAATACAACTCGCACATCACGATGCACGTTACGCGGTATGTCTTAGCAAAAAAATAAAACTGATTGGTTAACGTGATTGATGCTCACGGTAGCACTACAAGACCGGCAGCAATCATTGTGCAGGCTAAGGACAATGAAATTTTTACAATGCAACCGGCTGTCTGCGTGTTCAGGTTTGCATGATGTATGTCTGTCATCGATCGTGGTGATGCAGCAAGTTGGGTTTCGTTTCATCAACAGTATGAACGGCTATGGTGCGTGCAAAGTACCTCGCGCTACTTGTTGGCGATGCAATTTATTTACTTTACAAACATGTGCTTATGTTGCATTGGCAAGTGTGGCTGCAGTGAGGTTGAGAGCTGCGTCGACAGTGCTTGTCTTCGCAAACAACAGTGGCATGCAAGGCAAAAACTTTTTTACAGCGCCTTGTTATTCGAGTGAAAGAATAAAATTCCAGTGCGTCTTACTGATTGGCATCACGGATAAACGGTTGCCACGTCGAACCAGTGGCAAGTCGGATAACTCGCGGTGTGATTTTAATTCGTTCAAGGTAATGATGCGTTTCAGTGTGCGCACGTGTTGTACATCGACCATGTACCAGCGTGGGTTCTGTGAATCGCTTTTGGGATCAAAATATTTTTCTTTCGAATCGAATGCCGTGTGATCCGGGTAACCTTCACGAACGATTTTCATGATCCCTGCAATACCCGGTTGCTTGCAATTCGAATGATAAAAAAAAGCCAGGTCCCCTTTCTTCATTTCATCACGCATCATGTTTCTCACCTGGTAGTTGCGTACACCGTCCCAGGGCTCGGTTTTTCCCGGGCACCCTTCCAGATCTGCAATACCAAAAACATCCGGTTCCGATTTCATTAGCCAGTACTTCATTCGAAAGATACCTGTTGTGTGTTGTTAAAAAGATACAGAGACAGGGGTAAATGCAGAGCTAAGCGCAAAGGCTGTTGTTAGTGCAGGTGTCTAGTCATCGTGTTACCTGGTAGACGTGCGCTTCGGTTGCGACCGCATCCAGGGGGATGTCCCAGTCATTCGGAATAATAGCGGTTTGCTTCTGCAATTCGTAGGCAAGCCCGAGAAGGCGTGGCTTGTGCCAGTGCCGGCGCCTGCGCAGGAAGGCAAAACTGCGATCGTAATAGCCACCTCCCATACCGATACGGTGACCACTGCAATCGAAGGCAACCAGCGGTGTCAGTACCAGGTCCAGTGCCCTGGGTTTGATCAAGCGGCGGCGCACGGGTTCAGGAATGCCGAAACGGTTGTATGCCAACTCATCCGACGGGTCGAATTCCGCAAACCACAGCTGTTGCCTTGAAAACGTAACCAGCACGGGAAGGTAAATGGTCTTGCCCAGTCTCCACAGTGATTGCATCAGCGGGTAGGGATCGATCTCGCCATCTGTTGCCAGGTACGAAGCGATTCGCTGGCTTTGTAACACAAGAGAATGCCGTGCCGTGCGCTGTGCCAGTTGTTCGGCACAGTAAGCGGCCTCGGCGCAGCTGAGTGATCGCCGTTGCTGGCGGATACTCTGGCGCAGTCGACGAGATGACATGAGTGGGTCCGCTGGGATTGGGTGTGGTCAGGTGAAAGGGAGAGGAGGGCATCCTCCGTACATACCGTTGCAGCTGTTGCCCTTGAACCGAGGGTTCAAGAGGGGGACGGTACTGCTACCTCAGGCTTTCCGCACATGGCGGACATGCACACCGGTAACAGTTAGGTCCCCTGGATTGGTGATTAGGCTCAAGGAGATCTCAGCCACTATCGAATACAACAGGGGATGCCCAAATTTAATCAGTAATGACGGCTATCGCGTCAGTTCAGTACGTTTTTCCTGTGCTTGTTCAGTGTTTCTTCAATGCGTGTATTCAGTTTTTCGAGTCGTTCGGCGGTTGACTGCGTGTGCTCGCTGTCCAGGTAGCCTGCGCGGATGGCATCATGCGCCAGGTTTAGACCCGCCATCACCGCAATTCGATCGATGCCGACAACCTTGCCGCTGCTGCGGATTTGTGACATTTTGGCGCTGAGATGCTTTGCAGATGCGATCAGCTCGTCTCGCTCTTCATCCGGGCAGGTGACTAGGTATTCCTTGTCCAGGATCTGAATCTTGATGGCATCGGCCTGCTTGTTCATGTGCCTGTCTCCAGAGATTTAAGGCGTGTCACAATCGCGTCGACACGGCTGCGTACCTGGTCGTGTTTTTCCAGCAGGTTGGCTCGTTCACTTGCGGTTGTATCCTGCTGGATACGCAGGGAGCGGTTTTCCTGACTCAGGCGTTCAACCATTTCCAGCAGGGCGGCGACCAGCTCTTCAAGTCGGGAGAGTTCTGCATCAATCAGTGAGGGTGTCGTTTTAGTTGTCATGCGGCCAATATAGTGCGGTTGCCCTGCGCGGTCAATGCCATGATGGAGAGACGTGAGGCAACGGGGTTCGATGTCAGTGTGGTAACCTACCCATGGTTAAGCCGCATGGCTGCGGCGCTGCAGCCTCTATCACTATTGACAGCGAGGAATTATGTCGCAGGATACATTGCCGGTCAGCCACGATGAGCTGCAGCAGATGTTGCTCGCGGTGAATGCAGAAGGGGGCGCCAGTGAAGCGCATGGTCTGCTTGCCGGTATTATTTGTGCTGGCGGCAAGCCGGCAGCAGAGCTCTGGCTGGAATATCTCCTGGGTGAGAATACCCTCAGCGCTGCAGCCGTTAAAATCCGCAAACAGTTGATGACACTGCATGATGATATATTGCGCCAGTTCAACGACGATGCATTCGGTTTTGAGCTGTTGCTGCCCGGTGATGATGCGCCCCTGTCCCTGCGTACCGAGGGCCTGAGCCAGTGGTGCGGCGGTTTTCTCTACGGTCTTGCACTGGGCGGCTTTCGCGAGGGGACTGCCATGCCGGAGAATGTCAGTGAAGTCATGAAGGATTTTTATGAAATCTCGCATGCACGCTTCGCCTACGAGACGACCGATGATGCGGACGAGGCAGCCTATATGGAAATCGTTGAATATGTTCGCATGAGCGTGCTGCTGCTGCATGAAGAGCTGCAGCCGCTGCCGACTGGCGCGCGCTTGCAATAGGCTTGGGGATTGCCATGATTACACGCAAGGAATTCAGCCGCCGCCGCAAGCAGCTGATGCGCATGATGGGCAAGAACTCGATCGCCATTATTCCAACTGCCACGGAGCAGGTACGCAACAGGGATGTGGAGTTTCCGTTCCGGGCTGACAGCGACTTTTATTACTTGACCGGCTTTCGTGAACCGGATGCAGTGGCTGTATTGATACCGAAGCGCCCGCACGGCGAGTACTTGCTGTTTTGTCGTGAACGGGATCCCGAGATGGAGACCTGGACCGGCCGGCGTGCCGGTACCCTTGGGGCCATCGACAGCCATGACGCTGATGACGCCTTTCCTTTCAGTGACATTGATGAAATTCTTCCCGGGCTGATGGAAAGTTGTGACCGCGTTTACTACACCATGGGATCGCGACCGCAATTTGACCAGCGTGTCATGGAATGGATCAACCGTCTGCGCGAGGGTGCACGTACCGGCATGCGCACGCCTGACAAGTTCGTGTCGCTGGAGCACCTGCTGCATGACATGCGACTCTACAAGAGCCGCTCGGAGATTCGGGTTATGCGTACCGCTGCGAAGGTGGCCTGCAGTGCACACAGGCGTGCCATGCAGGCCTGTCGTGCGGGGATGAAGGAGTATGAAATAGAGGCGGAACTGCTGCATGAATTCCGCCGTGCCGGTATGGTGCCGGCCTACACAAGTATCGTTGGAGGCGGTGCCAACGGCTGTGTACTGCATTACACCGAGAACAGTGCGCCATTGAACGACGGTGATTTACTATTGATAGACGCCGGTGCCGAGTACGATTGCTATGCCTCGGATGTGACCCGCACCTTTCCGGTCAATGGCCGCTTCAGTGCGGTGCAGAAGGCATTGTATGAGGTGGTGCTGGCCGCACAGACCGCTGCTATCAAAAAGGTCCGCCCCGGCAATCACTGGAATGATCCGCATGAAGCCGCGGTTCGGGTACTGACCCGGGGACTGCTGAAGCTGGGTATCCTGAAAGGCAAATTGGCGGAGCTGATACGCACAGATGCCTACCGGCGTTTTTATATGCACCGTACCGGCCATTGGCTGGGCATGGATGTTCACGACGTCGGTGACTATAAAGTAGGAAATGAATGGCGCGTGCTGGAGCCGGGCATGGTGCTGACGGTTGAGCCCGGTCTGTATATTCCCGCAGGCAGTCGCGGGGTTGCGAGGAAATGGTGGAATACCGGCATACGCATCGAGGATGATGTCCTGGTGACCAAAGATGAGCCGGAGATATTGAGTGATGCGGTACCCAGAACGGTTGCCGGTATCGAGGCCTTAATGACAAATGCCACAGTATGACGTAATCATTATTGGCGGTGGCATGGTCGGCGCCAGTCTTGCCTGTGCCTTGTCAGGACACGGTCTGCGCATTGCACTGATCGAGGCGATTGAGCTGGAGACACGCAGTGAGACCGGCTATGACGAACGCGCCATTGCGCTGGCCTATGGTACCCGGCGCATCTTTGCCGGACTGCAGTTATGGGATGAACTGGCCGCGGATGCCACGCCGATCCACCGCATCCATGTATCGGATCGCGGTCATTTCGGCATGGTGCACATGGACCGTGCCGAAGAAGGGTTGCCTGCGCTTGGCTATGTGGTGCCGGCCCGTGCCATTGGTCGGGTCCTGGCGGAAGCCACGAAAGGCATCAAGGAACTGGACAGTTTTTGTCCGGCCACGGTCACGACAGTAAAGCGGACAGCCGCCGCCATGGAAGTTGAACTGTTCCATGAGGGCATCAGGATGACCCTGAGTGGACGCTTGGTCGTTGCCGCCGATGGTGCAGACTCACCGGTCCGGGAACAGTTTGGCATCAAGAGCAGCATAATCGACTATCAGCAAACGGCGATTGTCACCAATATTACCCCGCAACTGGCGCATAACCATGTTGCCTATGAACGGTTTACCGAGTCCGGACCGCTGGCATTGTTACCAATGACCGAACAGCGCTGTGCCGTGGTGTGGACCGTCACTTCCAGTCAGGTCGAGTCCATCATGGCGCTGGATGATGCCGGCTTCGTTGCCGCACTCCAGGCCCGCTTCGGCTATCGACTGGGGCGGCTCGAGCGGGTCGGGCGCAGGCAGGCGTGGCCCTTGCGACTGGTACAGGCAAGGGAAACGGTACGCGAGCGACTGGCGCTGGTGGGCAATGCCGTGCATACCTTGCATCCCATTGCGGGACAGGGTTTTAACCTGGGCGCTCGTGATATTGCGGCACTTGCCGAGGTACTGGTGGATGCGGTCAACGGGGGCGAGGATCCCGGTTCACTGCAGGTGCTGCAGCGTTATGCAGACTGGCGGCAGCATGACCACAGAAATGTCACCGTGTTTACCGACGGCCTGGTACGCCTGTTTTCACTGCCGCTGCCGGCGCTGGATATGGCACGCGGCGCCGGCATGCTGGCACTGGATCTGCTGCCCCCGGCGAAGCGTCTGCTGACGCGCATGACAATGGGTCGTACAGGGCGTACGCCGCGACTGGCGCGCGGTTTGCCGTTGTAAGCCGATGGTTTTCATTGTATCCGCAACCCTGCAGCCGGCCGTGATCTCTTCGTCATGGGCTGATTGCTATGCATTCCCTGGCCATGTCCCGTTCTGACGTCATCCTCATCGGTGGCGGCATCGTTGGTGCAACGGCTGCCTGTGCACTGGGTCGATCCGGTGTGCGCGTGGCCCTGGTAGAAGCACGTGCACCGCTCGACCCCGAGGTACAGCCACCTGACCCGCGGGTATTTGCCATTACACGTGCATCAGAAAGGATCTTCCGGTCGCTGGGGGTATGGGATGCAATGCAGCAAAAGGGTGCCTTTGCATTCAGTGAAATGGAAGTCTGGGATTCTGGCGGTGAGGGGATTACCCACTTTGACTGTGCCGAGATCGGGGAACCCTGTCTTGGACATATTATCGAACCGCGTTTTATTCAGGCGGCACTCTGGCAGCAACTGCAGTCAATCGATGCCGTGTCATTGTATTGCCCGGCACGCTTTCAGAGCATCCATGTGCTCGACGACAGGGTTGAAGTAAGCCTGGAGGACTCACGGCAGCTCAGCGCCCGGTTGCTGATTGCCGCGGATGGCAGCCGTTCGCCGGTGCGCACGATGCTCGGCATGAAAACGCGTCGCCATGACTATCGGCAAAGCAGTCTGGTCGCGCTGGTGAAGACCTCTGAGCCACACCGGAATACCGCCTGGCAACGCTTCTTGCCGGGTGGACCGCTGGCGTTTCTGCCGATGGCCGATGGCTGGAGTTCCATTGTCTGGACCATGCCGTCAGAACAGGTCGAGCGTCTGCTGAGCGCAGACACGGAAGTGTTTCACGAAGAACTGGCTGCGGCTTTTGAGTATCGACTCGGCAGGATCATCGCTTCGGGTGAACGGCAAGCCTGGCCGCTGCAGCGCCTGCACGCACATCAGTACGTCAAGCCCCGCGTTGCCCTGATCGGAGATGCCGCCCATGCCATCCACCCCCTGGCGGGGCAGGGTGTGAACCTCGGGTTGCTGGATGCGGCATCCCTGGCCGAAGTCCTCATCGACGCAGGACAGCGTGGCAGGGATCCAGGCAGCCTGGCGGTGCTGCGGCGTTATGAGCGCTGGCGCCGTGGCGACAACCTGTTAATGATGATGGCCATGGACGGTATCAACCAGGTTTTCAGCAAACCCCGATCGCTACTGCACCGGGCGGCCAACCTGGGGCTGTCGCTGGTCAACCGCTCCGCTGCGGCCAGACGGCAGTTGATGCGACACGCCATGGGACTCGGTGGTGACTTGCCGGCGCTTGCGACAGTGTCTGAGGAAGTGCCCTCATCTGATTGATCTTTTCTATCTTAAAAAGCATTAGAAACAGGGCGCCGCTGGTCGCTGCCAGGCCGGATGGTGACAGCAGCGGATTGTTTTGCTGGCCGTAGCCCAGTAAAAAACCTCGCCATGGTCAGCTGCGCATGCGGAACTTTCGTTCCTGGCGCCCTTGAGTCCCGGCTCGAAAGAGGCTGTCTGTAGGGAATGGATGCTGCCCGTACAAACAGTCAGGCATCTGGCACTCTCTGGCAGTCAGGAGTATATTTGCCCCTCAACTTACACACTGCTGCGGGAGAGAGTTCCAGGTTGCCAGGCGCCTGGAAACGCCGAAGGCGCAACACGCTCGGAAACGCTCAGGCAAATGGACCGTAGCAGCAGTTGACTCTGGAGAGCGGTTGCAATGCGACCCACCGAAGGGGACAGGCGCGTCACTGAAGACGTGGCCACTCTCTCAGGTCACCGGACAGAGGGGCGACGGTTCGCGCAGGCTGCCGTCGCCCTTTTTCATTTCTGCCGACAGATGGTTACAGAGAAAACACAAAGATATGAGCAACAAGACCCCCCTGTATGAAGAGCACCTGGCTGATGGTGGCAAGCTGGTCGACTTCGCCGGCTGGGAGATGCCGATCCATTACGGTTCCCAGATCGAGGAACACAACAACGTGCGCCAGGATGCCGGCATGTTCGATGTCTCGCACATGACTGTGGTTGACCTGAACGGCGCGCGTACCCGTGAATTCCTGCGCTACCTGCTGGCAAACAACGTGGATCGCCTCAAGGACAGCGGCAAGGCATTGTACAGCTGCATGCTGAACGAGGACGGTGGCGTCATTGACGACCTGATCGTTTATTTCCTGCGTGATGATTATTTTCGCATGGTGGTCAATGCCGGTACCCGCGACAAGGACCTCGCCTGGCTCAACAAGCAGGCAGCGGCCTTTGAGGTTACGGTCAGCGAGCGCCCGGAGCTGGCCATGATCGCGATACAGGGTCCCAATGCCCGTGAGAAGACGCTGCCATTGCTGAGCGCCGCGGCACGCACAGCGGCGAGCGAGTTACCGCCTTTCTTCGGTGTCTTTGACGGGGACTGGTTTATCGCGCGCACCGGCTATACCGGCGAAGACGGGTTTGAGATTGTATTGCCGGCCACGGATGCCGTGGGTTTCTGGCGGCAATTGCGTGCGGCCGGGGTGCGGCCGACCGGGCTGGGCGCGCGTGACACCCTGCGACTGGAAGCGGGTATGAATCTGTACGGTTCTGATATGGATGAATCCATCAGTCCACTGGAGGCAGCGCTTGGCTGGACAGTCGCCTGGGAGCCCGCTGAACGGAATTTTATCGGGCGCACTGCTCTGGAAAAGCAGCGCCAGCAGGGGGGCTCGCAGAAACTGGTTGGATTGATACTGGAAGGCAAGGGCGTACTGCGCAATCACCAGAAGGTGATTACCGCGGGTGACGGCGAGGGCGAGATCACCAGCGGCAGTTTTTCACCGACCCTGCAGCGCGCGATTGCCTTCGCACGTGTGCCCAGGGCGACGGGTGATCACTGCCAGGTGGAGGTACGCGGCAAGCTGCTGCCGGCGCGGGTAGTGAAACCACCGTTTGTACGCAACGGGGAAGCACAGATCGAACTTTGAACAAGGCACATTACCAGCAAATCAAGTGAGGAAGTCATGAGCAACATACCGGTTGAACTGAAATATGCGAAGACGCATGAATGGGCCCGCGGCAATGATGACGGTTCAGTAACCGTGGGCATTTCGGACAATGCCCAGGATCAGTTAGGCGACATGGTTTTTATTGAATTGCCGGAAGTCGGCCAGACGGTCGCCGTCAATGAGGCCTGCGCCGTGGTGGAGTCGGTGAAGGCGGCCTCCGATGTCTATGCTCCTGTGGGCGGCGAGATCCTCGAGGTCAACGAGGCCCTGACCGACAGCCCGGAAACCGTGAACCAGGATGCCTATGGTGAGGGCTGGCTGTTCCGGTTACAGCCTGCGGACCCTGCTGAAATGGAGGCTTTGATGGGCGGTGAGGCCTACGAGCTGTTTCTCGCCTCCGAGGCACATTGAGATCACGACTCCTTTGATGACGGCACGCTGCCCGCACGTCCTGGTGCGAGCTGACAGTTGCAGCCGCTGTTTTCAGGATTCATAACCCTACACAGACCATAACACTGCCATGCCTTTTATACCGCACTCAGAATCTGATATCCGCAAAATGCTGGCCACCATCGGTGTCGACAATATCGAGGCGCTGTTTGACGAGATTCCGGCCAACCTGCGCATGGGCAAACTGTCCGGTGTGCCGGAGGGTTTGATTGAGCAGGATATTGCGCGCCTGATGATGGAGCGTGCCGAGGCCGATGGCCGGCCGTTGTGTTTCATGGGTGCCGGTTCCTACGATCACCATATACCGGCGGCTGTCTGGGAGATCACCACGCGGGGTGAATTTTACAGTGCCTATACGCCCTACCAGGCAGAGGCAAGCCAGGGCACGCTGCAATTGATCTATGAATTCCAGACCATGATGGCGCAGCTGACCGGGCTGGATGTGTCCAATGCCTCGCTCTACGACGGGGCCTCCGGACTCGCGGAGGCGATATTGATGGCGGTGCGTGCCAACCGCAAATCGAAGTCACACCGCATCCTGATGCCTGTCACGGTACACCCGGATTACCGCAGAACGGCAAACACCATTGTCAAAAATCAGAATATAGAACTGCTCGAGGTGCCGTATTCTCCCGAGGGCGGGCATATCCTGACAGACTCGCTCAAGGCCTACGAGGGTGAGGACATCGCCGCACTTGTCATCCAGCATCCGAATTTCTTCGGTATTCTCGAAGATGTCGACTTGCTGACCGACTGGGCGCATCAACAGGGCGCACTGGTGATTGCCGTCGCCAACCCCATTGCCATGGCGCTGTTGAAACCACCCGGCGCCTGGGGCGAGAGCGGTGCCGATATTGCCTGTGGTGAGGGTCAGCCGCTGGGCGTTCCGATGATGGGTGGCGGGCCCTATTTCGGATTTATGTGCTGTAAAAAGGATTACGTCCGCCAGATGCCTGGTCGCATTGTCGGTCGCACTCTGGATCGTGACGGGCGTGTTGGTTACACCCTGACCTTGCAGGCACGTGAGCAGCATATTCGTCGCTCCAAGGCCACCTCCAACATCTGTACCAACCAGGGATTGCTGGTCACGGCAGCAACCATCCACATGGCCTTGCTGGGCGCTGAAGGCCTGAAGCGCGTCGCGCAGGCCTGTCATGCCAATACCCGCAAACTGGTCGCCGCATTAACCGCCAGCGACTGCGTCGAAACGATCTTCAACCGGCCCTATTTTCACGAGGCTGCGTTGCGCATTTCGCTGCCACTGGATAATGTGTTGCGGCCGTTGCATGCACAGAACATCCTGCCGGGCTATGCCCTGGCGAAAGACTATCCGGAGCTCGGAGATGCCTTGCTGGTTTGTGCCACCGAATTGCGCAGCGATGCAGACATCGACACCTTTGCCGGCCACCTTGGGCGGGTGATTGAAAAGCAAACGGCGGCAGGCCGCCCGGTAAAACCGAAGATGGCCTGAGGCCATCCACATTCATACAGCTAATCGGAGACCAATTATGGCTACAGTGACCTTGCAGGGGAATGAATTCCATACCAGTGGCGAGCTGCCGGCAGTCGGCAGTACAGCGCCTGATTTTCACCTCGTGGACGGCAAGCTGAAGGATGTCCACCTCGCCGATTACAGTGGCAAGAAGCGGCTGCTGAATATCGTTCCCAGCCTGGATACACCGACGTGCGCCACGTCGACCCGCAAGTTCAATGAAAAGGTAGCCGGTCGTGATGATGTCGTGGTGCTGGTCGTGTCCGCTGATCTGCCATTCGCACAGGGACGTTTTTGCGAGGCCGAGGGGATTAGCAATGTGATTCCTCTCTCCCTGATGCGAAGCCGGGAATTTGCCAAGGAGTATGGTGTACTCATGACCGACGGTCCGCTGGCAGGGATTACCGCACGTGCCGTGGTAGTTATCGATGAGCATGACAAGGTGATTCATACCCAGCTGGTGCCCGAGATTGGAGATGAACCCGACTATGCGGCGGCGCTGGCGGTCTTGTAAATAATTCTTCTGCAGGGGTGTTTCGCAACCGCAAGGCATCGATTCCCTGAAGAGATACACGGATGCAAGCCGCTGCTGCAGAAAAAATTGCCGGATAACAAAACCCATGCTGATCTTTGAACACTCACACAGCGGTCGTCGCGCACAGGCGCAGGCACCGCAGTCGAATGCCGATGTCTCCGACATTCCGGAGGATTTCCTGCGAGCCATGCCGCCCGGTTTGCCGCAGGTATCCGAGTTGCAGGTAGTGCGTCACTACACGCGCCTGTCGCAGAAGAATTTCTCCATCGATACCCAGTTCTACCCGCTGGGATCCTGCACCATGAAATACAACCCGCGCGCGTGCAACACCCTGGCCATGCTGCCGGGTTTTCTGGCACGCCACCCGCTGGCGCCGGTCTCCATGGGACAGGGATTTCTTGCCTGCCTGTATGAGTTGCAGGAAATGCTCAAGGAGGTCACAGGCATGAAGGCCGTGACCCTGACACCGGCAGCAGGCGCGCAGGGTGAATTCACCGGTGTTGCCATGATTCGTGCCTACCATGATGCGAATGGTGATACGGCACGCAACGAGATCCTGGTGCCGGATGCAGCGCACGGTACCAATCCGGCGACTGCCGTGATGTGCGGCTACAAGGTGCATGAGATCCCCACCGACCGGCAAGGCGATGTGGATATGGAGGCACTGCGTATCGCCGTGGGCCCACAAACGGCAGGTATCATGCTCACCAATCCGTCAACGCTGGGTGTGTTTGAGCGCCGCATCAAGGAGATCGCGGACCTGATCCACGAAGCCGGTGGCCTGCTGTATTACGATGGCGCCAACCTGAACGCCATCCTCGGCAAGGTACGTCCGGGTGACATGGGTTTTGATGTCATCCACATGAACCTGCACAAGACCTTTTCCACGCCGCATGGTGGTGGCGGTCCGGGTGCGGGACCGGTTGGCGTCAGCAAGCGGCTTGAGCCCTTTATGCCGCTACCCATCGTCGGTTACGACGGGAACGAGTACGACTGGATCACGGAAGACGTGCGTCCGCAAAGCATTGGACGCCTGTCTGCCTTTATGGGTAATGCAGGGGTGCTGATGCGTGCCTATATCTATGGCCGCATGCTGGGCCGTGAAGGTATGCACCGGGTGGCCGATTTTGCCACCCTGAATGCAAACTACCTGATGGCGCGGCTCACCGAGGCCGGTTTTGATGTGGCGTTCCCGGGTCGCCGCGCCACCCACGAGTTCATTATCACCCTGAAGCGCCAGGACAAGGAGCTGGGGATTACCGCCATGGATTTTGCGAAGCGGCTGCTGGATTACAATTTCCATGCACCAACCACCTACTTCCCGCTGCTGGTTCCCGAGTGCCTGCTGATTGAGCCGACCGAGACGGAAACCAAGGAAGAACTGGACGCCTTCGTGGAGGCCATGATCAAGATCAAGCAGGAGGCGGAAAACAGCCCGGAACTTCTGAAGGAAGCGCCGCATACCCAGCCGGTGCGGCGTCTCGACGAGGTACGCGCGGCCAAACAGCTTGACCTGACCTGGAGCGCCTGACTGCCTGCGCTGCCGTTATCACTGCGACCTTTGCATGGCTACAGATCCGAATAATGGCGGTATCCGCAGGCTGATCAAGGCGACCGGGTACTCACTGCAGGGACTGGCAGCCAGTTATCGCCATGAGACGGCCTTCAAGCAGGAAGTCGCGGCAAGCGTGGTGCTGATACCACTGGCCCTGTGGCTTGGAAACACCGGGCTGGAACGGGCCATGCTGGTCACGGCGTGGGTGCTGGTGCCTTTGTTCGAGCTGGTTAACTCCGCGGTCGAGGCAGTGGTGGATCGTATTGGCCCGGAGTTGCACGAGTTGTCCGGGCGTGCCAAGGACATCAGCTCCGCTACCGTCATGATTGCCTTGATCAATGCAGCCGTGGTGTGGCTGCTGGTGCTGTGGTGATCCGTCCTTGTTAACTGAAGCTGGAAACTACTGAAGCGGGAATCATTCTATGTCAGCACTCATCTGTGGATCCCTCGCCTACGACACCATCATGGTGTTCAAGGACAAGTTCAAGAACCATATCCTGCCAGACAAGGTGCATATCCTGAATGTGGCCTTTTATGTGCCCGAGATGCGTCGTGAATTCGGCGGCTGTGCCGGTAATATCGCCTACAATCTGAAATTACTGGGTGGCGAGCCCCTGCCCATGGGTACGGTCGGCAGCGATTTTGGGCCCTATGCCGCGTGGATGGACGTGATCGGAATTGACCGCACGCATGTCACGCTGATCGAGGATCGTTTTACCGCCCAGGCCTACATCACCACGGACACCGACGACAACCAGATCACCGCCTTTCATCCGGGTGCCATGGATGATTCACATGAAAACCGGGTCACAGATGCCAGCGGTGTCCAGATCGGTATGGTGTCTCCCGATGGCCGCCAGGGCATGATCGATCATGCCAGCCAGTTCGTGGATGCCGGTATTCCCTTCATCTTCGACCCCGGCCAGGGGTTGCCGATGTTTGATCGCGAAGACCTGAACGCCTTCATTGACCAGGCCAGCTGGGTCAGTGTCAACGACTACGAATTACAATTGCTGCAGGAGCGCACCGGCTTGTCACCGCACGAAATCGCCGAACGCGTAGAGGCGCTCATCGTGACCCTCGGGGGCGAGGGTTCGCATATCTATACCGACAAACAGCGCATCGATATCCCGACTGCGCCAGTCACCCGACTGAATGACCCTACAGGATGTGGCGATGCCTATCGGGGAGGCCTGCTGTTTGGATTGATGAACCAGCTGGACTGGGAAACAACGGGGCGGATTGCAGCGCTCATGGGTGCAATCAAGATTGAACAGCACGGTACCCAGAACCATAGCTTTACACTGGATGAATTCAGGACTCGCTACCGCTCAAGTTTTGGGGTGTCGCTCGACTAGTCCACAGGGTTTCCAGACAAAATGATCATATCTATCAATAAAATATAGGGATTGATTCGATGTTGTAGCCGACCCGTGCAAGGATTTATCTTGATTGGTTGTTGCGAGGCCAGAGATTCGCTGCCAGCTCATCCTGCAGCCGCCTGCGCACCCGAGGCCTGTCTCCGGTGTAGGGTAACGTCTCCGGTTTCTGAACTCCTTTTCGGCAGGCAGGTCTAGGCTGGTGTCGAGCCATGCTGAAGGAATGTTGTCATGAATGGAAAGCCAGTGCGTCATGTCCCCGGGCGCATCCTGCAGGTATTGCTGCTGTGGTTGCTTGTGGCCCCGCTCGTGGCCAGCGCCGAAGGGCTGGTCGCCAAGACGATCTTCCTGGTGGATGAAGACGATAAGGTGGTTGCTGCGAATTCCGCGACCGGGCAGTTCTTTGATCTTCCTTTGCACGCCAAGGAGAAGATCCTCGATCGCTATGTGGCGAATGCGGTTGCCATCCTGGTGACCAACCAGCGCTTCGCCGGTGTCGGTAGCTATCCCTCCGGCTGGAGCAGCCTGCGGCGTATTGCCGACGAGAAACTGGTGAGTGCCGAGGTGGTCGATACCTCGGCGCTGCTGGTCACCTCGGACCGCATACTGACCTTTAATGGCGACAACGGCTCATGGTTCGAGAAACGGCGCTGATAAATTCGGCTTTACCTCAATAGCGCAGACTGAATAAGCCTGCCACGGAAACACACGGAAGGACACGGAACCATTTCTGCTAAGGCTGTTATTTTTCCGTGTGTTTCTATGGCCAATTATAGGTTTATATCAATAACGCGGCTTTAGCTGTCTTTCTTCAGTAATTCAGCCAGCCCTGCTAGCGGGTTATGGGTGGCCTTCTGGCGGCTCTTGTTTGCGGCATCGGTGTCGCCGACACTCTCGCCATCCAGGTAACGGGCATGCTCGTTATCATGGCAGTACAGGCACAGCAATTCCCAGTTACTGCCGTCCTCCGGGTTGTTGTCGTGATTGTGATCACGGTGATGCACGGTCAGCTCGTGGACATTTGCACGGGTAAATTCACGCGAGCAACGGCCACATATCCAGGGATACATCTTCAGCGATTTTTCTCGGTAGCCCTGTTCGCGCTCTGCCTGTTTACGCCGTGCCTCGGCCACGATGGCATCGAGTCGGCTGTGTTTTGATGGGGGGGGCTTTTGTGTCATAGGTGTAAAGGATAGGTGTGAAACGGGTTCCCGGCAAGACGCTCAGCCCTTCTTGATGTGCTTGATATAGCGCGGGTGCGCAATCTGGTCGACCTTGAGCGAATCGCCTGAAATGCTAAAGCATGCGTTGCTACCGGCTACACACAGTTTGCAGGCGACTGTGCCGCGCCAGCTGATGGGTAACGGGGCGTGATCGCGATAGGTAAAGATGTTATCGGTGAGATCGCCGCCCTTGATCTCACAGGGGCATTGCGGCAGTTCACCCTCGATCTCGATGCCCTTGAGGCTCAGGTCGAGCGCCTGTGTCCAGAGCGAGTCTTCGATGGCATTTTCCATTTCCTGCACCAGCTGCACCTGTGAAAAGTGCAGCGTGATATCGTCCTCGCCCTGTTCAATACTGGCCAGTTGCGCACCATGTAGTTGCAGTATTTGAGTAATGTCGCTCATGGGTGTTCCTTTGTATCCGTTCCTGTGATCAGGGTTTTGAAGCTGTCGATATCCGTTAGCGGTGCACTGCAGGTGTGGCCGCTACACACGTAGGCCACGGCCACTCCCCGGGGAGCACGCTCTCCGAGTTGCCCGGGCAACGGCTCGGCTGTGTCGGGAATGGTAAGTGTCAATCGTCTTGGTGCATAGGGGCGGGTGGCCAGTGTCCGCCAGTCCGCGGTTGCCGCGTCTGCACCGCGAATGATGATGGTCTGCAGCGGGAACAACGATTCCTCCAGTGCCAGCAGCAGACTGGCGTGTCCATGCGGCATGCTGCAGATTTCCCTCCAGCTCGCTTTCAGGGCGTTTTCTGCTGCTTGCAGGTAGCGGCTTTCACCCAGCAGGTGCCCGAGGCGAGCCAGTACCTTGGCCGCAATCCCGTTGCCGGAGGGGGTCGCATCGTCATGATTGGGCTTGGGACGCTGGATGAGCGTTTCGTGGTCATCCGAGGTAAAGAAAAATCCTCCTGCCGGGTCCTGAAAGTGCTGCAGTACCACCTCGGCCAGTTCCATCGCAAACGACAAGTCCCGTGCTCGCCAGCGCACCTGCAGCAGTTCCAGTATGCCGTCGATCAGGTATACATAATCATCGAGATAGGCGTTCAGATGGGCGCGACCGTCCTTGCAAGTGGCAAGCAGGCGGCCTTCTTTCCACAGTGTCTGGTAGATGAAATCCAGTGCGCGTTCCGCCGAGGCCGTCCATTCCGGCCGCTCGAGGTGACGCCCGGCAATGGCCATGCCGCGAATCATCAGGCCGTTCCAGGAGGTCAGTATCTTGTCATCCCGGCCCGGAGGAATACGATGTCCGCGTTCCTCCAGCAGGGTGGCGCGTGCGCGCCGGTCGAGTGGTTCGATGTCGGCCTCAGCGAGGGAAAATTCCCTCGCAAGTTCCGCCCGGGTGCGGAACACGTGCAGGTGCCACTGTCCCTCAAAGTTGGCGGTACGGTCCAGGCCATAGCGCCGCGCAAACACCGCATAGTCATCCTCGCGCAGCAACGCCTTCACTGTGGCCGGTGTCCATACGTAGTACTTGCCTTCCTCGCCTTCAGCGTCGGCATCGAGGCTGGAGTAATAACCGCCTTCGGGTGCCTGCATGTCACGCATCACCCAGTCTGCGGTCTGCTGACAGATGCGATGGAACAGGGGGTTGCCGGTCGCCGCCCAGGCCTCGGCATAGAGTGCCAGCAGCGCGCCATTGTCATAGAGCATCTTTTCGAAGTGCGGGATCATCCAGTGATCATCCACCGAGTAACGGTAGAAGCCGCCGCCGAGCTGGTCGAAGAGTCCGCCGCGCGCCATTCTCTCCAGGGTAAACACGGCCATGTGCAGGGCGCGCTGGTCGCGGGTCCCCGCTGTGGTACAAGTACCTGCCCAGTGACGCAGCAGTCGCTCGATATTGGTCGGGTGCGGGAATTTCGGCGCACTGCCGAAGCCGCCATCCCGTTCATCGAAGGCGCGTTCAAGTTGCTGGCGCGCGGTATCCAGGGGTAATGGATTCAGCGAGGTGGCCGGGTCAGTCTGCTGCATGGACTGCAGGGCCTCTACGAGGGTGCTGTTCTGCTTGCGGATGTCGGCCTCGTTTTCGGCAAGGTAATCGTGCACGCGTTGCAGCAGGTCACGAAAGGAAGGCAGGCCATGACGCGGTTCACTCGGGAAGTAGGTGCCGGCAAAAAACGGCACCCTGTCATCCGGGGTCAGGAACACCGTCAATGGCCAGCCGCCGGAGCGCTGCGTCAACAGTGAATGCGCGGTCTGGTAGATCTTGTCGATGTCCGGACGTTCTTCACGGTCGACCTTGATGTTGACGTACAGCCGGTTCATCAGCTCGGCCGTCCCCGGATCCTCAAAGGACTCGTGTGCCATGACATGGCACCAGTGGCAGGCAGAGTAGCCGATGGACAGCAGGATCGGCTTGTTTTCCCTGTGAGCCTTTTGCAGTGCAGCGGTTCCCCACGGATACCACTCTACCGGGTTACGGGCATGCTGTAGCAGGTACGGACTGGTCTCGTTGGCGAGGGCGTTGCGAGTATCGCTTTGCTGATTCATGGCATCCTTTTCGTACTGTCGTGTGCTGCAGTGTACTATAGACGCCGCATCAAACCCTGTCGCTGGCGTCTCTATAAATACCTGATCGGAGTAGGGAAATCGAGTGGAGCTGAGCATCGTCATCCCGGTATTCAATGAAGTGGAGACCATTGCTGCACTGCTGGATGAAATCGGCGGCTGCTTCGGGGCCGTGACCGGTTATGAAATTATTGTGGTTGATGACGGCAGCATCGACGGTACAGCGGCGGTGTTGCAGGCGGCCCGTCAGTCACACCCGCAGTTGAGGATCTTGCGACACCGTGAGCGCTGCGGGCAGAGTGCCGCGATTGCCTCGGGGGTGAAGGCCGCACGCACGCCGTGGATCGCGACCCTGGATGGTGATGGCCAGAATGACCCTGCCGACATTCTGAAACTGTACCGCGTCATGGACGAGTCACCCGATGATGTGCAGCTGGTCTCCGGCTATCGCAGGCAACGTATGGATGGCTGGGTGCGACGGGTTACATCACGCGTTGCAAACGCGGTCCGGGCCGCGGTATTGCATGACCATGTTCCGGATTCGGCCTGTGGCCTGAAAGTCCTTGCACGGGCCACGTTTCTGGACCTGCCGCAGTTCGATCATATGCACCGTTTCCTGCCGGCGCTGGTACAACGCCAGGGTGGCAAGGTGCTGTCTGTCGAGGTGAATCATCGCAAGCGCCTGACCGGGCAGTCAAAGTACGGCATTCACAACCGCCTCTGGGTCGGTCTGATCGATACGCTTGGGGTGTTGTGGCTGCTGCGACGCGGCAAACTGCCGGTTGTCACTGAAGTCCCGTAGTGTGTATGGAGGCGCGATTGATCTTCCGTGGCCTGCTGGTGATCGTCATCCTCGTGCTCGCCAGCTACCTGGTGAAGGATCTACTGGACCAGGGCTGGGTGGATGCACAGGTGCGGGACCAGGGCCCTACCGGCGTACTGCTGTTTGTGCTGGTCAGTTGCCTGCTGGGCAGTGTCGGCTTGTCACGCCAGCTGATTGCCTTCCTGGGCGGTTATGCCTTCGGTTTTTTACAGGGCTTTGTGTTCTCCATGCTGGCGGTGGTGGCAGCTTGCGTTACGACCTTTATTATTGCCCGCAGCCTGCTGCGTTCCTTGCTGGAGAAACGCTTCACGCTGCGCATTCAACAGGTCGACCGGTTCCTGCATGAGAATACCTTCACCATGGCCCTGCTGGTGCGCCTGTTGCCACTCGGCAGCAACTGGATGATCAACATTGCAGCGGGCGTTTCCAGTGTCAGGAAGTGGCCGTTCTTTCTGGGTTCGGCGCTGGGTTATATACCGCAAATGCTGATCTTCTCGCTGGTCGGCAGTGGTGCGCGCATCGACCAGTTCTGGCAGGTCGCCATTGCCATGGCCCTGCTGGTGCTGGCAACGGTTCTGGGCCTGGTACTGTATCGACGCGCCGGGCATGGCAGAGCGCCCGGCCAGCCGCCGGCCTTGTCAGTGGCCCGAGACTCCCCGGGCGTGACACAAGAATGAATTCACGCGATCGCTCCTGGGCCGGATTGCTTGCGCTCTGGCTACTGGTGTTGCTGACGGCGTTATTCACGCGGCCATTACTGCCTGTCGACGAGACACGTTATGCCAGCGTTGCCTGGGAAATGTGGTCGCGTGGCGATTTTCTCGTCCCCTACCTGAATGGCGAACCCTACAGTCACAAGCCACCGCTCTATTTCTGGCTGGTTCATGCCGGCTGGTGGCTGTTTGGAGTGCATGAATGGGTATTGCGCTGCATCTCGCCGCTGATCGCGCTGTTCGTGCTTGTTGCCAGCGCAAGCCTGGCGCGGCAACTGTGGCCGCGGGACACCGGCACGGCAGAGCGGGTCCCGTGGCTGGTATTTGGCAGCCTCTTCTTTACCGCCTTTGCCACCTGGGTGCAGATCGACCTGTTACTGGTGCTGATGACGCTGCTGGCCATGAACGGCATTATCCATGCGGCACACGGCGCACGCAGCGGCTGGCTGCTCGCGGCTGTTGCCATTGGTCTGGGTATCCTCTCCAAGGGGCCGGTGATGCTGCTGCAGGTCCTGCCGGTTGCTTTACTGGCGCCATTGTGGCGGCGTGATGTCGATACGCCCCTGTGGTGGCGCTGGTATGCCGACCTGGCCGGCGCCGTGATGCTTGGTGCGGTGATTGCACTGGCCTGGGCGTTACCGGCTGCGCAGGCAGGTGGCGAAAGCTATCGGGAGGCCATACTCTGGGGGCAGACGGCCCACCGCATGGTGCAGTCCTTTGCCCATGCGCACGCTGTGTGGTGGTATGTGCCGTGGCTATTGCTGTTGTTTGCTCCCTGGATACTGTTACCCGAGTGCTGGTCGGCCCTGCGGCATCCCGGTATGGCCTCGGACCAGGGGGTGCGTTTTTGCCTGACCTGGCTGGTTACGGTGTTTGTGCTGATGAGCCTGGTCAGCGGCAAGCAGCTCAAGTATCTGCTGCCGCTGCTACCCGCATTTGCCTTGCTGCTGGGGCGGCTATGGAGTCGCAGGGGTGGGCCGGCAAGAACACAGCGCCCCTGGCTGCTGATAGGGGTGCTGCTGCTGGCGGGCGGGCTGCTGGTGTTGCTGCCCTTCGTCATGGATACGGCGGCATGGATCAACAACATCCACCCGCTGTGGGGTGGCTTGCTGGTGGCCGCAGCGGTCGTGCTGTTGCTGCAGCGGCCTGTGCCACTGGCAGACTATCCGCACCGTCTGACGCTGCTCTCCGTGTGGGTGGTGATGGTGCTCCACTTCGGGGTGTTCACAACCGCCACACCGGCCTACGATCTGCAGTCTGCCAGTCGCGTGATCGCCAGTGCACAGGCGCAGGGTCATGAGGTTGCAGTGGTATCCCGTTATCACGGCCAGTTCGGTTTTGAGGGCCGGCTGCTACAACCGTTGTTGCAACTGCAGGCAGATGACGTGCACTCGTGGGCTGCACAGCATCCACAGGATTACCTGGTCGTCATTACCCGGTCTGCAGCGCCCGTTGAAGAGTACCCAAAGGCGGTATTTACCCAGCCCTACCGCAGCGGGTACCTTGTCATCCTGACGGGCGATGCACTGGTAAAGAACCCTGCTGTGCTGCACTGATCGTGGCTCACAAGGACTGACACAAACTTCATGACAGCAACCAATCTTCCCATCCTCCTGCTGAAACGCAACGAGGAGCGTCGCCTTGCTGCCGGTCATCTGTGGGTGTACAGCAATGAAGTCGACAGCCGCAAGACACCGCTGAGCGCTTTTGAGCCAGGCACGCTGGCAGTGATACAGTCAGCGGTCGGAAAGACACTGGGTAGCGGCTATGTAAATCCACACTCGCTGATCTGTGCACGCCTGCTGACGCGGCGTCCGCGTGCCGTGGTCGATGCCGGTTTTATTGAGCGTCGTTTGCAAAGTGCCTTGCGGTTGCGGGAGTCGCTGTATGATCATCCGGATTATCGCCTGGTGTACGGGGAGAGTGACGGTCTTCCGGGTCTGGTGATTGACCGTTACGGGGATGTGCTGGTCGTGCAAATTACCACGGCAGGCATGGAGACCCTCCGTGACCTGTTGCTGGAGGTGCTGGAGCGAGAGTTTGCGCCCAGGGGTATCTTGCTGCGTAATGACACCGTGGTACGCGCCCTTGAGGGCCTGTCGCAGGAGCCGCAGGTCATTGGCAACGTCCCGGAGACCGTGAGCCTGGAAGAGGGCGGGGTGCAATTTGAGGTGCCGCTGGCTGGCGGCCAGAAGACCGGCTGGTTCTATGATCAGCGCAGCAACCGCAGCGCCATGCATAAATATGTTCACAACAAACGGGTGCTGGATGTATTCAGTTATATCGGCGCCTGGGGTCTGCAGGCGGCAGTGGCCGGCGCCAGCGAGGTATGCTGTGTGGATGCCTCTGCGGCCGCACAGTCGATCATGCAAAGAAATGCCATAGCCAATGGGCTGCAGGAAAGGGTATGTTACGAGACCGGTGATGCCTTTGAGGTACTCAAGGCGATGCAGGCAAGCGCGCAGCGCTTCGATGTGGTCATTGTCGATCCACCCGCCTTCATTAAACGCCGCAAGGAAATCAGGACCGGCGAGCAGGGTTACGCTCGCCTGAATCGCCTTGCGATGCAGGTGCTGGCGCCCGACGGGATACTGATATCCTGTTCCTGCTCCATGCATCTGCCGGCAGAGCGGCTGCAATCTATCCTCTATCAGTCGGCACGCAAGCTGGGGCGGCAAATGCAGATACTTGAACGCGGCTTCCAGTCCATGGATCATCCGGTACACCCGGCAATTGCGGAAACCGCCTACCTGAAAGCGCTATTCTGCCGGGTACCGGCGACCTGAGCAGGAGTGAATACCTGCTATCAGGTTCACGGCAAACAGGAATAAACTACCAACAGGATCATTATGCTGACCTACCCCGATATCAATCCGGTTGCCATTGCCATCGGTCCCTTTGAAGTACACTGGTACGGACTGATGTACCTGGTCGCATTTATGACAGGCTGGTGGCTGGGTACGATACGCACCCGCCGTGTCGGCACCGAATGGAAAGCGGCCGAGATCAGTGACCTGGTATTCTATTTTGCACTGGGTGCCGTACTGGGCGGACGGATTGGCTATACCCTGATGTACAACTTCAGTGGCTTTGTTGAGAACCCGTCGGTGATTTTCAAGATCTGGCAGGGCGGCATGTCCTACCATGGCGGCATGATCGGTGTGTTTGTTGCCATGTGGTTGTATGGACGACATACCGGCCGGACCTTTTTCCAGGTCACCGATTTTCTTGCCCCGCTGGTACCACTGGGACTGGGGGCCGGCCGACTGGGTAATTTTATTAATGGCGAGTTATGGGGCCGCCCGACAACCCTGCCCTGGGGTATGGTGTTTCCGTTTGTCGACAACCAGCCACGTCATCCGTCCATGCTCTACGAGTTCTTCTTCGAAGGCCTGGTGTTCTTTGCCATACTGTGGATATTTTCGAGCAAGCCACGGCCGACCATGGCCGTATCCGGTTTGTACCTGATCTGCTACGGTGTGTTCCGCTTCGCGGTTGAATTTGTACGGGTCCCGGATGCGCAGATTGGCTTCCTTGCCTTTGACTGGCTGACCATGGGGCAGCTGTTGTCGTTCCCGATGATCATCATCGGGCTCGCCTTTTTCATTTATGCCTATCGCCGCAGCGACGGCAAGGTCAGCTGGTAAACCGGCCATGGCTTCGTTGGTGCCCAGCTGCTCATCCGGGGAATATACGCAATATCCATGAAACAGTACCTCGACTTGATGCGCCACGTGCGCGATCACGGCACACGCAAGGAAGACCGTACCGGCACCGGTACGGTCAGTGTATTCGGCTACCAGATGCGCTTTGATCTGGCGGCTGGCTTTCCGCTGGTTACCACCAAGAAATGCCACCTGCGATCCATCCTGCATGAACTGCTATGGTTCCTGAAAGGGGATACCAATCTGCGTTACCTGCATGACAACAAGGTGACCATCTGGGATGAATGGGCTGATGAGGAGGGCAATCTGGGGCCGGTGTATGGTTATCAGTGGCGCTCCTGGCCAACCCCGGATGGTGGCAGTATCGACCAGATCAGCCAGGTGATCGAACAACTCAGGAAGAATCCTGATTCGCGCCGCATTATCGTCAGTGCCTGGAACGTCAGTGATATCGAGAACATGGCATTGCCCCCGTGCCATGCCTTTTTCCAGTTTTATGTTGCGGAAGGCAGGCTATCCTGCCAGTTATACCAGCGCAGCGCCGACATCTTCCTAGGGGTGCCGTTCAATATTGCCTCCTATGCGCTGTTGACCATGATGATGGCACAGGTGACCGGTCTGCAGGCGGGTGATTTCGTGCATACCTTCGGTGATGCCCACCTGTATCTCAATCACCTCGAACAGGCTAACCTGCAGCTGTCACGTACACCGCGTCAACTGCCGGTGATGCGGCTCAATCCGGACGTGGATGACCTGTTTGCCTTTCGTTACGAGGATTTTGAACTGCAGAATTACGATCCGCATCCTCATATCAAGGCACCGGTCGCGGTATAAGGCCCGCCATGAAGATTTCTATTGTTGTGGCCATGGCGGCCAACGATATCATCGGGAGGGACAACCAGTTACCCTGGCACCTGCCGGCCGACCTGAAGCATTTCAAGCAGACGACCATGGGCAAGCCGATGCTGATGGGGCGTAAGACCTGGGAATCCATCGGGCAGCCGCTACCGGGGCGGACCAGTATCGTGATTACCCGTGACCGCAGCTATACAGCGGAAGGTTGCAAGGTGGTCCATTCCATTGATGCCGCCATGGCAGCCGCTGCCGGGCAGGAGGAGGTGATGGTCATCGGTGGCGCGGACCTCTATCGCCAGCTATTACCACGCACCGACACCATTTACCTGACGCGCGTGCACGAGGCATTTGAGGGTGATACCCATTTCCCGGAGATCAGTCAGCGTGAGTGGCACGAGGTGGAGCGCAGCGATCATGAAGCCGACGAAAAGAATCCCTATGACTACAGCTTTATTCGCCTCGAACGTGTGCATGCTGGTTGAACTCGGCTGCCCGTAAACCGCATGAGTACGAACCATTCTGCGGCTGTTGGCCAGTAAAGAGACAGTAAGCCTAAAGAGCAGGGCGCGCTTTCATCGATCTGTTGTGCCTGTGGTAGCGGTGCCTGATTCCTGGCATTGGCGACACAACCATGGTGGAAACCTCAAAACCTGGCTATAAAGGACATCACGCCGTTACGGTGTCGGGATGCCGCCCATTTCACGCACGATCGACTGATACTCTGCCGATCGGTGCATAAGCCGGGCTGAAACTTCACGCAGCCTGTCGATGTCCTCACCAAGCTGATCGAACTGTAAGTAACGCCTGTTTGTCAGATCGATCTGACAGCATCAGTAAACCCCTTGCCTTTAGCTGTACTCCAGAGCCACCAGCTTTAGCCGGGGACTGTTTGCTCGATTCCGTGCGCTTCGCCACCACGCCTGGCAAACCGGTGGGCGAGCTGAGCCGTGGTTGCGAGAGAGACCTCGGTGTAGTTGTTTCTCGGCACGCCCTGCATCGGCAACATTTACTCCAAGTGTCGCGTTGGCGGCTCCCTCAGGATCTTAGATGCTCGATAAATCTGGTGAAGGGTATCTGTGCCGCTTATACTCTGTGGTCTTTGATAAGGATTAAAGACCCTTTCAAGATAATCGATAAAACTAATCTTCATTCTGGAGGAACATCATGGGTTTATTTGATTTCGCCAAAGATATGGGTAAAAAGCTGTTCGGGGAAGACGATGATCCGGCAGAAAAGATAAAAGCAAGCATTGAAGCAGACAATCCGGGCATTACCGACCTCGACGTTGCCTATCACGATGGCTCCGTTGAGCTCAGTGGTAAAGCAGACTCGGCTGAAGCAGTCGAAAAAGCTGTGCTGATGGCAGGCAACGTGAAGGGAGTTACCGACGTGAAAATTGACAGTATGGAAGCACCTGCTCCGGCGCCAGAGGTCGAGTACTACACCATCGTCAGTGGTGACAGTCTCTCGAAGATTGCCAAGAAATACTATGGCAATGCGATGGATTACCCAAGATTGTTTGAAGCCAATCGTGAAGTAATCAAGGATGCCGATCTCATCTACCCTGGCCAGAAAATTCGCATTCCACCGAAAAGCTGGTAGCACTTAATGTGAACTTGAAGCAGGGGCTAGTCGTTTTCCTGCTGATGCGGATAGCGACTGCTAGCCTGCAGCCCGAACCGTATTGCTTATCCCGGCAAGTTCGGCCGCGGCGCATCGTACATGTGTAAAGAGGTGTTGCAGTGGCCGGTAAATTCCCGGCTGTGCCTCACTGGATAAAACAAAAACAATAGTGAGCCTAGCCCGGTATCTGCTGGCCTGTACAAGGCAGGGTAAAACGCTGCGGTGTGCCATCGAGGCGTAGCGCGGTCAATTCACCGCCCCACAGACAGGCCGTGTCCAGTGGGTAAATGCCCGGCTCATCCGATGGCCCCAGCGTGGACCAGTGACCAAAGACAATATCCAGTTCCCGGCTCTTGCGGCCCGGCAGTTTGAACCAGGGCAGATACTCCGGTGGCTGGCTGCCCGGTGGCCCCTTGTACTTAAGCTTCAGGCAGCCGTCTGCATCACAAAAACGCAGCCGTGTAAAACAGTTCACAATGAAACGCAGGCGTTTCCAACCGGAAAGCTCACTGGACCAGCATTTTGGTTGGTTGCCGTACATGTGCCGGATAAGGGCGGGGAACTCCTCGCTCTGCAGTACTGCCTCGACCTCCTGTGCGCATTGTTGGGCGAGTGCCAGGTCCCATTGCGGTGGCAGCCCGGCATGGATCATGGTGAAGCCAAGTGTTTCATCGTGGTGTAACAGCGGTTGCTGTCGCAACCAATGGATCAATTCATCGCAGTCAGGAGCGGCGAGGATGGCATCCAGTGTATGGTCGTCCTTGCTGAGCGGGTGTCCCTGTGCGGCTGCGATCAGGCTCAGGTCGTGATTGCCCAGTACGCTGACAGCGCGTTCACCCAGGCCACGAACGAAACGCAGGGTCTGCAGTGATTTCGGACCGCGGTTAACCAGGTCACCCGCAAACCACAGACGGTCATCAGCTGGACTGAACTCAATGAGTTCGAGTAGCGCCTGCAATTCATCAAAGCAGCCCTGAATATCCCCGATGGCATAAACAGCCATGTTGTTGCCGACTAGTGGAGGGTTCGTGGAATAGCGAGTGTAAAGGGCGGGATTTCCGCGTCAAACTCATTGCCGTCGTCGCCCACCATCTGGTAGCTTCCGCGCATGCTGCCAACTGGCGTGGATATCATTGCACCACTGGTATATTGAAAGCCTTCACCCGGGTTAAGGTGCGGTTGCTCACCAACTACGCCATCGCCCTTTACTTCCTGAATGTTGCCGTAGGCGTCCGTGATGATCCAGTGTCGTGATAACAGTTGTGCAGGCTGGCCACCTTCGTTGCGGATGGTGATCGTGTAGGAGAATACATAGCGCTCGTTGTCAGGTTCGGATTGCCCTTCAACATAGCTGGTCACGACTTCGACTACGATGTGGTGATTGTTTTCGGTTTCCATAGTTAAGAAAGTGCGGGTTGTACAGGTCGTGAGTAGAAGCATACCCTTTCCAGCACGGGGAGACAAAATACTGGCCGACTGTTTTTGCTAGCCAGGTCACGACTGTGGTTGCCATCTGATGATCGCTTGCCAGGAAGTTTCGGGGAGTGGGTTTAGAATATATCTTTTTGAAATACATCAATATTGTACTTTCTTGGCGAAGGGGCGGGTCGATTTTGACCCCTGCAGCGAAAACTTGAGGCCGAATCGCTGAAAATGTGACTTGATGAGCGGAAATGATCGGCACATGGGTGCACGATGATGACAAGCCTGTGGCAGTTAATGGCCTGAAATCAAACCTGCTATCCGTACCGAGGTCCGCCATGTTTAAACACAAGCACAGCTATCGCAAGCCGGATCCCTTGATGCTACTGGTCTTGTTCACAGTCCTGGCCGTATTGATGACCTCGGCAGTAGTTGCAGGTGAACCGGTCCTCAATACCATGAATCTGGCAGACGTAGGGAATGGAGACCTGGTCATTGCACCGGTAGGCAGGCAAGGCGCCGGCCTGCATCTCTCCTACCAGATCAGTTCCTGCCAGTGTCAAGCATCCAGTGAATCCAGCACTCGTAGCGTGTCTTCACGATCAGCACCATCCTCCCCGGCCCTGTTTCTGTCCCTGAAAATTCCCTGGTAGTTTTCAGCATAATGGCGGATCTGCGATAACAACTGTCCGCCCTCCCTGATGAGCCAGGGTGCTGCAGTCCTCGGACATATTCATTTCCAACAAGGCCCTCATTATTTTTTCATCAAGTCCCCTTGGTGAACAGGTGACTGTCATCGTGCCCCGGGTGGCGGGCAGTTTCAAATTGGAGACTTTCAAGATAATCGGTAGAATCACTCGCTACAGGTAGAACCCTGCGCTCACGCAGACATGGAAGAGACGAACAATTCCCGTAATGACTGATTCTGATTTCCTCTCCGAGACACCTTTCATCGCTGCCGTCGATCTGGGTTCTAACAGCTTCCATATGAAAGTGGTGCGCGTTGCCGGCGAGGAGCTGGAAGTCATTGACCGTATTCGCGAGATGGTGCGGCTGGCCTCCGGCCTGGATGATAATGTAAATCTCACCGAAGAGGCGATACAAAGGGCGATTGCCTGCCTGTCACGTTTCGGCGAGCGCCTGCGCGATATCCCCTCGGAGCAGGTGCGTGTAGTGGGTACCAACACCTTGCGACGTGCGGGAAATGCAAGACAGTTCATAAGACTTGCCCAGCTGGCACTGGGACACCCCATCGAGATCATCGGTGGACAGGAAGAAGCACGCCTGGTTTACCTGGGCGTTTCCCACAGTGTTCGAAACACCGAAGGGCGTATGCTGGTGGTCGATATTGGCGGTGGCAGCACCGAACTGATTATTGGCCGGGGTTACCAGTCACTGCATCTTGAGAGTGTCTTCATAGGCTGTGTCAGTTTGAGTCTGAAGTTCTTCAGGGATGGCTCGATCACGCGCAAGCGCATGCAGCGGGCCATTACAGAGGGACGACTGCATCTGGAACCGCTTGAGAAGGCCTATCGTAGTATTGGCTGGGAACAGGCGATAGGTTCCTCAGGCACAATCCGCGCCATCGAGAAGGTCGTCATTGCCCACGGCTGGAGTGACGATGGCATTACCCCGGAGGCACTGGCCAGGCTGCAGGATGAGCTGGTCAAGGCGGGCCATGTTGATGCCATAGAGTTGAAGGGACTCGGGAAGGACCGGGCGCCGGTGTTTCCGGGTGGTGTGGCGGCATTAAGCGCTGTCTTCGAGGGTTTGAAGATAGAGCGCATGTGGGCGTCCGATGGCGCCTTGCGTGAAGGTCTGTTGTATGACCTGGTGGGCAGAACCGAGCATGACAGTGTTCGCGAACAGGCGGTCGCCACTCTCATGAGTCGTTACCAGGTTGACCTGGAACAGGCCGCACGGGTTGAACAGACTGCCCTTGACTGCTTTTCACAGTTGGCGGAGTGCTGGCAACTGGACCGCCATGATATCTACAGGCAATGTCTGATATGGGCCGCTCGTTTGCATGAGGTAGGCCTTGCCATCGCGCATAGTAAATACCAGAAGCGTGGTGAATACATCATTCGGCATTCCGACATGCTGGGCTTCACCCGCAACGAACAGCAGATTGTGGCCACGCTGATACGGGCCCACCGCTACAAGTTCCCATCCACGGTACTCGGTGAGCTCAGCGAGTCGCTGCTGGAGCCGGTTACCTATCTGTGTATTGTGCTGCGTATTGCCGTATTGTTGCGTCGCGGTCGAAGTGACGAACAGCTGCCGGAAATATCGATAAAGGCAAAAAACAGCAAGATACAACTGAAGTTCCCGGAAGGCTGGCTGAAACAGCATGCCCTGACACAGGCTGACCTGAAACAGGAGAAGAAGTATCTGCGCGCCTGCAAGATGCGCCTTGCATACAAGTAATACTGAATAAATCGATATCCCCATTGTTTCTTGTCCCGGACCTAACCAACGCGCAGCAATTGCCTGCACATTTTATTTTCTTTGCCCTGAGCAGGCCTGTACAAGCCGTGATGATCCCGGGGAATTTTATACAGCGGTCTAGGGGTGTTTTGCTGTGCTGATGTGTTACGCCAGCATTGGGAGAGATGTGCAGTGATGCGCATCACAGTATTCCAGTTGACAGGTGAGACAATGAATACTGATTGCTCACCCTGACAGGAGTACAGGTCTCATGAAAATACAGCATATCGTAATGGTAATAGGGCTCATGGCTTTTGAAGTACATGCAGACAGTTCTACACTGGATGCGGCAGTTGGCGGTGGTATCGGTGGTGCTGCCGGGGCAGCCATTGGTAACGAGGTCGGTGGTCGTGATGCGGCAATTGTTGGTAGTGCGCTCGGTGCGGCGATTGGAACAGCCATCAATACTGACGAACAGCATCATCATTCCGGTTCACATGATCAACCGGATTTTCGCGATGTTCGCTATTACGACAGACGCGAATATGACCAACCATCGAACTATCGATTCTGTCCGCCAGGACAGGCGAAAAAAGGGCATTGCTGATTCTTTAAAAATGCTTATATCCTGCGCTGCCGGATTTCTTGTAGCCGGTTGGCGAGGGCCGCGAACTCCGCGATGCCAAGTGACTCGGCTCTTGCCGAGGGGTCTATCGCCAGACTGGAAATGAGATCTGCATCCAGCAATCCGCGCAGGGTATTTCGCAGCGTCTTGCGACGCTGCGAAAAGGCCTGTCTGACCAGTGTCTCAAATGCATCTTCATTGGAAACCTGCACCATGGGCCTGGCATAAGGCTCCAGCCGGACAAAGGCCGATTCCACTTTGGGTGGTGGCTTGAAGGCTCCGGAGCCGATGGTAAACAGCGGTGTAACGCGACAACGGTACTGCAACATGATCGAGAGACGGCCGTACTGGCCGCAGCCCGGGCCGGCGGCCATTCGTTCCACGACCTCTTTCTGCAACATAAAGTGCATGTCTCGAATGCACTGGTGCTGGTCGAGCAAGTGAAACAATAGTGGCGTGGAAATGTTGTATGGCAGGTTGCCTATGACGCGCAAGGGCTGTTGAGAGGCGAGCTGGCAGAAGTCGAAGCTTAGTGCATCAGCACTGTAAACGGTCAATTCACCGATACTAGCGCAACGAGCCTGTAAAGGGCCAATCAGGTCACGATCCAGTTCTATAACAGTGAGCTTTCCTGCAGCTTCCAGCAATGGGCAGGTAATGGCACCCTGTCCCGGACCAATTTCCAGCAAGGCATCTGATTGCTTTGGGCGAATGGTGCTGATGATCCTGTCGATGATCACCGGGTCATGTAGAAAGTTCTGGCCGAACCTTTTCC
>JAJDNX010000069.1 GCA_022340485.1 Gammaproteobacteria bacterium
AGCAGGGACTTGCGAGTGCTATTCGCTGCCATGGGACGGTGTTATATTGATCACGCCAACGGCTATGGAGGACCCTTAGTGGATATTCGCCTGACCCCCTACGAAGCGCGTGTGATTGGTTGCCTGCTTGAAAAACAGCGCACCACTCCTGAACAGTATCCGCTTTCTCTCAACGCCCTCACCAATGCCTGTAACCAGAAGAGCAACCGTGACCCGGTACTGGAACTCGATGAGACCACGGTGCAGGACACGGTCGACGCCCTGATAAAGAAGCGCCATATCATCGAGAAGAGCGGCTTTGGCAGTCGTGTGACCAAGTACCAGCAGCGTTTCTGCAACAGTGAATTCGGCATGCTGAAATTTTCCGAACAGGAGCTGGGTATCATCTGCCTGTTGCTACTGCGTGGACCACAGACAGCGGGGGAACTACGCACCCGCAGCGAGCGTCTCTGCAAGTTTCAGGATATCCACGAAGTCGAGTCTACACTCGACCAGCTCATGCAACGTGACGATGGCCCCTTCGTGGCACGGCTTCCCCGCGAAGCGGGCAAGCGTGAAGCCCGTTTTATACACCTGTTTGGCAGTGACGGGGAAATGCATAAAGCGGCCGCGGTGTCAGACCGGCCTGGCACAGAGATTGAACGCTTGCAGCAACTGGAGCAGACACTCCAGCAGTTGCGCGAGGAGATGGCGGACATCAAGGCGCGGCTTGACCGGATTGCGCCACAGCAGGAACCTGACAGCCGGCAATAGCAGGGTCCTCGTAGCGGCGCAGCTGTCTACAGTGTATAACTGGCCAACCAGACAGCGCAGTGGTCAGAATAGATCAGGTAGTAAATTTGCCACCGCGCACCCGCTCGACCTCCATCATCTCGAGTTCGCGCGAGCCGGAAACGATGATGTTTTCATCGAGGGCAAAGTCCAGCGAGGTGTCGTGCCGCTTGCAGGGCACTGCATTCAGGATCACCTTGATGGCATTCAGCCTGGCCTGGTGCTTGTCATTGGAGCGTACCACCGTCCAGGGGGCATCGATGGTGTGAGTGCGCTTGAGCATTTCATACTTCACATTGGTGAAATCATCCCAGCGATCCTGTGCCTGCAGATCGACCTCGCTGAGTTTCCATTGCCTCAACGGATCCGTCTTGCGGCGCTCGAAGCGGCGCGCCTGCTCCTCCTTGGTGACACTGAAATAGAGTTTTACCAGGATCGTGTCCTGCCGAACCAGGTCGCGTTCGAAGCCCACCACCCCGCGCATAAAGTCGTAGTATTCCTTTTCGGTGCAGTAACTGAAGACACGTTCGACCATGGAGCGGTTGTACCAGCTGCGGTCAAACAGCACGATCTCGCCGGCGCGTGGGAACTGTGAAACGTATTTCTGGTAGTACCACTGGGTCTTCTGTTCCTCGGTCGGTTTACCCAGCGCCACCACGCGGTAGTGCTTCTCGTTCATATAGCGGGTCACGCGGCGAATGGTGCCACCCTTGCCCGCTGCATCCCGGCCCTCGAACAGAATGATCATGCGACGCTGGCTTTCCTCCAGGTACTGCTGCACCTTCAGCAGCTCCGCCTGAAAGGGCTTGAGTTCTTCCTCGCGACGGAATCGCTTGACGGCCCTCTTCGACTCGGTCTTGAGGCGAGCATTCTCATCCACCAGCTGCTCATGTTCCTGCACATAGTCCTGCAGTTTTCGCGTCTTGCCGTCAACGAGAATCTGCTCGGGGTTCAGTTCCTGCTCCACTGTCATTTGCTCCTGGTTTCAGTCCTGCCATTTTTGAAAATACCGGGCGCAGGATATCCCTTTCACTGGCCGGTAGCATGACAGGAAGGCTAGCGTAAATCGCGTGTGGTGTTATTGATCCTGCTCAATAAAACCGGGAACCCGGGCAAACGCCCGGGTCTTGCGCCTGCAGACCGTTCCACTTGAGCGCACCGCGCAGCATCGCTTGAAAATCTTATTTTTCCCAGGGGTTCTATTTCTGCTTCCGGCTATGGTTGAATATAGTTGTCGCCAACCAAGCAGAACAAAGGGAACCATGGACATCTCAACGATCAGCACCCAACCCTTTTCTGACCAGCGTCCCGGCACCTCCGGTCTGCGCAAGAAGGTCAGGCAGTTTCAAACACCCCACTACCTGGAAAATTTTGTGCAGTCGATATTCGACACTCAAACGGACCTCAAGGGCGGCTCACTGGTAGTTGGCGGAGATGGGCGTTATTACAACCGACAGGCGATCCAGACCATTATCCGCATGGCGGCCGCCAATGGTGTGGCCGAGGTCATCGTCGGCCAGGGCGGCCTGCTCTCGACACCGGCGGCTTCCTGCCTGATTCGCAAATATCGCACCAACGGCGGCATCATACTCTCCGCCAGCCACAATCCGGGAGGTCCGGACGGTGACTTCGGCATCAAGTTCAATACCCCGAATGGCGGCCCGGCCCCGGAGGCTATCACCGAAGCAATCTACGCACGCACCCGGGAAATTACCAGCTACCGGCTCCTCGCCTCCGAGGAGGTCGACCTTGACACCATCGGCATCCTGTCACTGGCAGAAACCCGTGTGGAGATCATCGATCCAGTGGCGGACTACGCCAGCCTGATGGAACACCTGTTCGATTTCGGGCGCATTCACCAGATGTTCAATTCCGGGCTGTTTACAATGCGTTTCGATGCCATGCATGCAATCACCGGTCCTTATGCCAGGCATATCCTCGAGGACATGCTGGGCGCGGAACCCGGCACCGTGATCAATGGTGAACCAAAAGAGGACTTTGGCGGTGGTCACCCCGACCCCAATCTGGTACACGCCCACGAGATCGTTGCCCTGACCACGGGGCGCAATGCGGTCGATTTTGCCGCCGCTTCCGATGGCGATGGCGACCGTAACATGATTCTGGGGCGCAATTTCTTCGTGACCCCAAGCGACAGTCTCGCGGTGATGGCCGCCAATGCGCATCATATCAAGGGGTATGCCGGCGGCATCATCGGGGTAGCCCGCTCCATGCCGACCAGCCAGGCCGCCGACCGGGTTGCAGAGGCACTGGGACTGAGCTGCTATGAGACGCCGACCGGCTGGAAGTTTTTCGGGAACCTGCTGGACGCAAGACTCATCACGCTCTGCGGGGAAGAGAGTTTTGGCACCGGTTCCGATCATGTGAGGGAGAAAGATGGCCTGTGGGCGGTACTCTTCTGGCTCAACCTGCTGGCGGTGCGAAGGGAGTCCGTACAGGAGATCGTGCAACAGCACTGGCGCAGGTTCGGCCGCAATTTCTATACCCGTTATGACTATGAAGGCATCGAAACGGCAGTGGCCAACAGCCTGATGGCCCATCTGCAGGAACATCTGGCAGGCCTGCCAGGTTCGACGCTGGAAGGCTACCGCGTCGCCTATGCCGACAACTTCAGCTATACCGATCCGGTGGACGGCAGCGTGTCTGAGAACCAGGGGATCCGCATCGGCTTCACCGATGGCTCACGTATTGTCTTCCGGCTCTCGGGCACCGGAACCGAGGGCGCCACCCTGCGCATCTATCTGGAGGCCTATGAACTCGACACAGACCAGCAGGACCGCGACACCGCCGAGGTGATGCAAGTGCTGGTAGGGATTGCAACCGGGATTGCGCAGATCGAGTCGCGCACGGGACGCAAGCAACCCACGGTGATCACCTGATTACAACTGCTGCTGCGATGCTGCCTCACACGCGCAGCACCTGCCTAGGTATGCAGAAATACCGACTCAACGCGGGCTGTGCATAAACCAGCGGCTGGCAAGAAGGGAAAGTAACGCCCAGACCCCACCGGCAATCCAGCCGGCAATAATATCCGTCGGCCAGTGAACACCCAGGTAGACCCTGCTTGCTCCCACCAGCAGCGTCAGTAGCATTGACCAGCACAGGATATAGAGCTTGATGCTGAGCTTGCTGCTCGCGTGTGCCAGCAACGCACCCAGCGTTAAAAATGCCACGGCAGACATCATGGCGTGACCACTGGGAAAACTGCTCATCGCAGCAGCGGTAGAATGCGGCACAAGATCTGGCCGGGGGCGATCAAAGAATTCCTTGAGCAGGCTGTTGAAGAGCGAGCCTCCGGCGATGGAAAGAAACACAAACAGCGCCATGCGGGGTTTGTGCTGCAGCCAGAAATATCCGCATACCGCCAAGGTCAGCATACCCAGGTTTATGACTCCCCCGAGTGCCGTCACATCGCGAACCAGTACCTCAAGCCATTCCGGTCCAAGAGGATCGGCAGGATTTTCCGGGTTACGCAACATCAACAGCAGCTGCTGATCGAAACCCGTCGTTTCGCCATTGACCACCTCGCCGGATAGCCTGAAGAATGCAAACAAACCCAGCGAGATGATGATGATCACGATTTCCGTGAGATATTCCGGCATGTAACTCCTGGCCAGTGTTTTAGAATCTTGTGAGGTCATAAAGGGCGGATGCTTTTCCATCGGGTATGAAACAGCGGCAGAGACAATCAGCCCAAAACGGCTGCTCGGCAACGCACTCGATTTATACCACGTTCTGGTTGCCAGGCTAAGGTTCGGGGATCCAGGCGACGGAAGCAAGCTGCACAAAGACTGTGCCCGTACCTGGATCAGACCAACCCCACTTGCTGGCAGGCAGCGACACGCCGGAGAAGCTGCCCATGCCGTGCGCCACAGTGTCGCTGGCGGTACTAGGCTGTCATGCAGAATGGAACCGATGGATGACAGGCAGGCGGAGCACATGACTACTGCATGCACACGGCGCTTCGTTTAGACTTTACACATGCAACCGGACATTGAGAACCCAGCAATACTGGACCGGCACATCAGGGCCTCGCTGACACGACTGTTGCCGCGACTGGAAGCGCGCTTTGCGGGCAGCGTCGACGCCGACCAGTGGCAGGGTTATCTGCAACGGGTACATGCACACTTCCCGCGCCTGTTCCGCCTGCTGCACGGTCTCTATGGGCACCACTAC
>JAJDNX010000074.1 GCA_022340485.1 Gammaproteobacteria bacterium
GGGTACTACATGGCGAACGGTAGTTATGATCAGGAACGGGGCCAGCGCGCCCTCGCCCGCGGTGAGGCCGACATGGTGTCATATGGCAAGCTGTTTATCGCCAATCCGGACCTGGTACAACGCTTCCAGGCAGGTGCAGCATTGAATACGCCGGACCCGGACACCTTCTACGGTGGTGATGCAACGGGCTATATCGACTACCCGGCACTGGGCTGAGGGGCATAACAGACAATCAGGCTCGTGAACGCTCCATGCATAAACCGTCACATCTGTCCCTGACACGACGCGAGTTCCTGCGTTTCAGCGCAGTCGGTATGGTGGTCGCCTGCAGCGGATGCCTTGGCCGTTCCGGAGAGCCGCGCATCGGCCTGGCCCTCGGCGGCGGCGGCGCCAAGGGCCTGGCGCACATCCTGATGCTGGAAACGCTGGATGAGCTTGGTATTCGTCCGCACGAGATTGCCGGCACCAGCATCGGTGCGATTATCGGTGCCCTCTATGCTGCGGGCCTGTCCGGGAAGGAAATTCGTGCGCAGGTAGAACAGTTCTTCGTCGACCAGAGCGAGGCAGAACGCAAGCTGTTTGCACTGCCAAAGTCGGTCCGCTGGCTGGATTTCATCGATCCGGACCTGGCAAGCGGCGGCCTGCTCGACAGCAGCGACTTCATCGCCTGGCTGGGTGAGGTGCTGCCGACACGAAACTTCAGCGACCTCAAGATACCACTGAAGGTGATCACGGCCGAGTTGATGACCGGCCAGGAAGTCATTATGAAGTCGGGCGACCTGCTACCAGCGCTGCAGGCCAGCATGGCGGTACCCGGCGTATTCCCGCCGGTGGAGATAAATGGCCACTCCCTGGTCGATGGCGGCGTGGCCAATCCCCTGCCCTATGACCGCGTACAGAAGGACTGTGACATTACCATCGCCATCGATGTCAGCGGCAATCGCACCCTTGAGAAGGACGAGTCGCTGTCATCACTGGGCGTGCTGCTGCAGAGCTTTACCATGATGAGCAGAAATATCCTGCTTGAGAAGCTCAAGCGAATGCCTCCCACGGTGTATATCCGGCCTGCTATCCACAATGTGAGGATACTCGAGTTCTACAAGGCGCACGAGGTATTCAAGGAGGCTCGGCCGGCACAACAACAACTGGCCAGTGAACTGAAGAAGGCCATGCGACGCTTTGGCAGCCGGCCGGGATGTACGACCTGGTAAAAGGTTCCGGCCCCCAGTTTCAGGTCTGCTGGTGCAGGGTTAGCTGGGTGAAGGGGATCTCCCAGCCGTATTCGGTACAGGCCTCAACACACCAGCGTTGCAAGGTGCGTTGCAGGCGACCATAAAGATCTGCCAGCACACCATCAAAGTCGGCAATGACGACGAGATCCAGAGAAGAGCTGTTGGCCTTCTCGAACTCGACGCGCAGGTTTTGCATGTGATCCGCATAACCCTCTTCGTCGGCGCGTCGTTCGATGTGCTGTTTCAGGGTATCCGGTATGGCAGCAACACTCTCGCGTTGCAGATCATAGCTGATGCCAATGGTCTCCTTGAGGCGGAAATTCCTGGACAGGTTGATCGGCGACAGGCCGAGAAAGTCCGCCGTCTGGTAGGTACAGTGGGCCCCGCCCCGCTGGATCAGCTCTACCAGTTCCTGGGAAATGCCCGAGACCTTGCCACGCATACCGTCACTCAGCAGCACCCAGTCATCCTTCTTGCAAGGGAACCACGGGTCACCGCGCTTGAACGGGCGCGATTTCAGGTCAACCAGGTCGTCGATACGCACCCGCTGGCTGAGCTCGGCCGTCGGGTTCTCCAGCTGGCAGAAGATATTGATCGTCCGCACCCGCCAGGGCAGCCCGTCCATGTCGATGCGTTCCCCCTCACGTACCGAACCGACATTCAGAAACAGCTGGATTTGCTGCCAGTAGCGCGGCAAGGCCTGGCGCAGTGTCAGGCCAATCCCGAGCAGCAACAGGATGCCGAGACTGAAAAGCACCCAGTCTTCCACGACGTAGAACACCACCATCGGTCCCATGATGGCCAGAATGACTGTGAGAAAGCGATGCGCCAGGTCCAGCAAGCGGATGCGGAAACTGCGGTGTTCCTTGCGGTATCCAGGTATCAGCTTCACCATCCCCCGGTAGCTCAGGCGCGACAACAGCAGCACAACCATCACGGCCAGGATGGCCTGGGTCAGGTAGAGGCCGCGCTGCTGGAAGAAGGACTTCAGATAGCTCTGTGAAGCATCGGCCAGCGAGGCCTCGGAGCGCTCCAGCTTTTCGAGCTGTAACTCGGCGGATTGCAACTCGCTTTGTATGAACGTCAATTGCTGGCGCCAGTCTGCCAACATGCCCTCCAGGTATCTTCCCAGGGCTTCATCTTCATTGCTGGCCACCAGGCCCATGAGGTTGGCCACGGCCAGCTCGGCAACCGGCTGCTTTTCCGTGTAGTAGGCGATCTTGTCCTTGAGCTCGGACTTGATGCGGACATGGCTGGTCATGTCCTTGAGTTCCTTGAGCGCGGGCTTGAGCAAGGAAAACAGTTCTTCCTGCAGGCTGAATTGCTGCTCCTCCACGACCCGTAAACTGCTGATGTCTGCCCCGGCTGCAATCCCCTTCAGGTTCCTGGTGGTGGTCTGCAGGTCCGCTTCTGATTTGTCCAGCCGCGACTGGATATCACTCTTTTCAACCGCTGTCTGGGCATCCGCCAGCTGCTGGCTGTATTCCTTAATGTCCTGTTTTAAATCGGACTGCAACTTGATCAGTGACTGCAGTGTCTTCAGAGTATTCTGCAGCTGTTTGTCGTTTGCCGGCGCAGCCACACCTTCCTCCTGTGCAGGGACGGTTGCCGGCAACAACGCGCCCAGAAGGATAAGCAGAATACCCAGGCAACGGCTAACTGAATGCGACATACTTTTGGGTGACCTGTTTCGGGAACCTGACAGTGGTGATGACGATTTGCAGAGATCGATAGTATCACTTCTGTTCCTGCCGGAGTATCAGTCAGGCTTGCAGGCACTGCACAGGCACACTGCTGACTTCTGCAAGTCGCAAGGCACACCGCTAACAAAATTGTGAGACAGAAGGGATAATTATCCGATGAACAACAGTGCTTCTGCCTTCAGACTACACAGGCTCCCTGCATTACCGGTGCTACAGCTCCTCGCCGCGGTATTCTCCTGCGGCGTATTTGCACATATCGGCGGGCACGAGGAGCTACAGGCACTCAACCTGCTGATCCAGCAGGAGCCGTCAAACCCGCAATGGTATCTGCAGCGCGGTGACCTCTACCGCATTCACCAGGACTGGGATGCTGCACTGGAAGATTTCCGCAAGGCCCAACAGCTGGATACTGACGATGCCGCCGCCGAGCTTGGGCAGGGACGTACCTGGCTTGAACAGGGATCACCACAACAGGCACTTGCTCGCCTGAATCGTGCCCTCACCCTGCAGCCGGGCAATGTGCGTGCACTGGTGACACGGGCGATGACCTGGCGTGCCCTGGATGAACCACTGGCCGCGGCGGCGGACTACAGCCGTGCCATCGGGCAATTTTCTGAAAACGCCACGCCCTTGCCGGAATATTATCTGGAACGTGCCCGTGCCTTTACGGCAGCGGGCGATGCCTACATCGATGCAGCCCTGCAGGGGCTGGATGAAGGCATGCAGGTGCTGGGTCAACTCCAGACCCTCGCACTTTATGCCGTGGAGCTGGAGAAAAAGCGCGGCAATTATGAGGCTGCCCTCCAGCGTCTTGACCCCCTGCTGGAAGGTGCCGGCCGCAAGGAATTCCTGTTGCTGCAACGTGGCGACCTGCTGGTGGCAGCCAACCGCCCGCAGGAAGCGTGGCAGGATTTCCTTGCCGCGCAGGCCGCCATTGCTGCCCTGCCACCACGTTACCGCCAGACGCGCTCGGTACGGCAACTGGAATCGGAACTCACTGACCGGTTGCAATTGCCAGGACAACAGGATGCCAACGGGCAGTAGCCGATCATACCGGCAGTCCATCGTACTGCTGGCGCTGCTGCTCTGGCCACTCTGCAGCCAGGCCGCGCCCCAGTTGCAGGCGCAAGACGGTTCAGCAAACCGGCCTCTCACCAACAACGGCGATGTGGCGCTGTCCCCGCCGCGCTCTGGCCATAACAACGTCACCCGCGGCCCCTATCTGCAGCAAGGTACACCGACGAGCGTTGTTGTCCAGTGGCGTACGGCAACGGCAAGCGACAGCCGCGTCCGTTATGGTGATGCACCCGGCCATCTCACCCATGTAGCCGATGAGACGGTCATAACCACGGAACATGCCGTGACACTGACAGGACTCAGCCCGGA
>JAJDNX010000090.1 GCA_022340485.1 Gammaproteobacteria bacterium
TGACCGTCGTTGCGTGCATCGACGCGGGACAGCTTCCGGTAGCTGCCGCGCATCGCGGAAGAGATGTTCGCGGGATCCGGAAAGGTGATGACGGAATAGAACGGTATGGTATCAGGCAGTGGGTTGTTCGCGAGCCACGCCATTCGCGTACCGGGCCGCAGGTCCTGCAGTGCGCTTCCGGCCTGCTGTTTACAGGTGACGCCCGGGAAGCGCTGCAGCAGGTTCAAATGTTCCTCGCCTGCATCGTTGGCGAGGGGAGACCCGCCGACTGCACCCGCCACGCTGATCACCGCGGCCACACGATCGTGGATTTCCGGGTAGTCGACCAGGGCCGTCAAGGTGTCAACGGCACCCTTCGAGTAGCCGACCAGTACCAGCTCCGGTCCTGAATCAGGTAACGGCATCTCCATGATGGTGTTCCTTATCTTGGCGGCGTTGTATTCGCTTCCGGACAGGCCGTTGACATCCACGGTTACCATTTCGTAATCAAACAACTGCAGGTGCTTCGGTATCGCTTCTTCCGGCGATAGCCAGGTGGAGAAACAGCCCCAGCCGACACCCGGGACAAAGAGCACCTTGAGCCGTCTTTTCGCCGGGCCAAGATCGACCGGTTCCCCGGTGCCCGCCGGCCATGGACCGACTTGCACCAAGGCCTCTTCGCACGGGCGATAGTGTTTGATCTCGCTTTTCCGCGTCTCCAGGATTTCACAGAAGATTTCACGGAAGCGGCCGCGCTGGTCCTGATCCTCGTGTTGGATGGCCGGTACCAGCATCAAGGGTGTGCTGTCTTTGGTGAAGGTCTGCAGGGGCTTTGATGCGCAACCTGTCAGGGTCAGGCCGGCCAGCAGGATAATGGCCGAGATTCGCAGAGACATCTGTTATTAACCTTTGCTCATGGATCGGTCGAGAATACCGGAATGGATGCGGCTGATCGGTACGGCCTCATGGCTCTGGCGCTGCCGGGACCGGCGGCGACTCCGCCGTGCCCTTGAGTACCGGATCAACCGAGTCGTTCCAATTAAGGTCAATCGACGCTTCCGGCGGCACGGGCTCCCGCGATACCCAGATGACCAGGCGCAGACCGTCGGTGAAATACGGGTCATCGGTCAGATTACGGCTTGGACTGTCACGGCTGGATTCACCGACACCCTTGACGAATGCGAACCGGGCAACGGTATCGGTGTGCATGAGACTATCTAGCAGGTACTCCCTGCTTTCGTCAACGACGGGATCGATAATATGTGTCGTCAGCGTTGGGGATTTATCCGTTATCTTGACGCCGATGTCGCGGCTCACCTGGCCAATCCACACGGCCTTGCCCTCGCTGAGGAAGGGCGCCAGCCAGAGGCGCATGTGATTGCGCCGATGAATGGTGGATCGGCTGCGCTGGAACGCGATATCCTGTTTCCGGCCGAAGGCATACAATGAACTGATCGGCGCCATGGGAAAGGCATTCCCCTCCATCGCAGCCCCGATCATGCGCCGGATGCTGTCGATGCTGATGGCCTCGGTGAAGTCCCAGCCACTCGTGTTCAGCGCGGCGACAATGTTCTCACCACTTCCAATCAACACGATATTCAATGGATCACCCGAGCCCGTGCCATCCGCGGTCGTGGTACAGCACGGCAGGTCCCGAAGGCGCGCGCGTGTCTGTTCGATGTCGAGGTCCGGCAGTTCATCCAGTTTTGCATACCGTTCGCGAAGCTCCGAGTATTCGTAATCGAATCCCTCCGTCGGCAACAGTACAGCGAAGCGCATGCGGATGCTGTGTGACCTGCCTTTCATGAGCATCTCAACAAGGCGTCCGCCGCGTTCATGCGTGGCATAGACATAGCCTTCGATGGTGCTGCCGGCTGCCGAGTAAAACGGGAGTGCCTGCTTGCGAAACAGCCTGGTGTGCTCCTCCAGTTTGTCAGCCGGAAGATCTTCGCCCGACAACAGGGCGGCTTCATCGGCGGAATAGTAGTCCGGGTCGATCGCGTTGGGCAGCAGCCAGTAATCGATGTCTCCACGGTTCACGATCTGGATCCAGATCGGTTGAATGCCATAACTGGCCAGCGGGACGCCGAAGTAGCGCGATGCATTATCATCGGTCGGTATCGAGACTTCCACACTGACGCCATACTGCTCCATGCTCTGGATGCGCCCGAGTTTCATCGGCAGGTTCCGGTCGGCGGCTGGAGTATACTCAGGGTTCGTGGCGCATGCAGAGACTAACAAGCACATCACGATGATGAACGGAAATAGTTGCCCGTAACTGTGGAGCTTGCCAGCAGCAAGGCCTGTGATTCGACTACCGGCAAGAGGACGAGATCGGGTGTTCGTGTACGCCTTTGTATGCATAAGTTATAGTGTCGTTACTTAAGCCCTATGAATCAACATTCATAGCCGAGGTAACTATGTGCGCCACAGACTTCGCCAGACAAGTACCGAGGATGGCCCTGCTGTGACATCTATGAGCATTGACCCCAGGATGATCGTCACCTTGGCAGTCGGCCTGTTGGCGGGCTGTGCACCTGCCCCGCCGGCATCCGACGCTCCTGATGAAATGGCGCCCAGGGAGTTCATCAGCATGGTGAATGGTTCTTCAGTGCTGGATCCCGACAGCCATTTCATCGGTAGTCCCTTTCCTGATGTAGTTCTGAGTGGCTTGTTTCCGGTGCGTGCTCCCGATGAATGTGAGGTGGCGGTGTTGCAGGGGGGGGAAGACTCTTTTGCGGTGCGCATGCAGGCCCTGAAAAACGCGCGGACCTCAATACGCATCCAGGCGCTTGTTTTTAAAGGTGACGAGTCGGGGCTCAGGATCGCCGAGGTGCTTAAAGAGAAGAAAGCGGCCGGCCTCGATGTGCGCGTGATTGTTGATGCGTTCTCGAACCCGTGGTTGCAGACACAGTGGATGTTCTTCGATCTCAAACAGCATGGGATAGAGGTGGAGGGCTACGAGGCCATGGCCCTCCAATGGATCAACGAAGTGCCAATTCCAAAACTTACCCCGCATTATGATCCCGGTAAACTCGACAAGCGCCATCATGAGAAGATGTGGATCATCGATGGAGAGACAGATCACGCGATTGCCATTACGGGTGGTCTGAATATCGGTAACGAGTATTTCCGTGCAAATCCTGACGATCCGGATGCTACCTGGCGCGATCAAGACGTCGTTGTGCGCGGTGCTGTCGTCGCTGACATGGTGAGTGCCTTCGACAGGAATTTCCAGTATTTCCTCGGTATTAAGCAAAGCCGCGGCGTATTTAACACCAATCTTTACTGGGATGCGACAAGAAAGGTGCTGGACTCCACCGGAATGGTATCTATTTCGTATACAACACAGCCGTCAATCACCACCTACGTGACACAACTCGAATCACGCCAGCCAGATATCGATTTCCGCAGGGCAACATGCCGCTTCCTTCAGAATCGTCCCCGCCTTAAAGAAACCTACATACAACAGGCCTATATCAAGCTGATTGAACAGGCACAAGACGAGATCCTGATCGCCAACGCCTATTTCGTTCCCACCCCGACCCTTACCACGGTTCTCAAGGACGCGGCGCGTCGCTGCGTATCCATCAGACTAATATCCAACAGCCCTGAGACCAACGATCTGCCCGAGATCAGCCTGGTGGGCCGTGGCTATTACAAGGACCTGTTGTCGGTAAACAGCGCGCCGGAAGTAGCGGCCTGCAGCAACCCCGATGCCGGCATACGGATCTGGGAATGGGTTGGCCAGACCCGCGATGACACAGTTCGCAGCCAGGGTACCATGCACTCCAAGTTCGCGGTCGTGGATGGCCGCCTGGGTCTGGTAGGTTCCTATAACCTTGACCCCCGCAGCGAGAAACTGAATAGCGAGACGGCCATTGTCTTTCTTGAGCCGGTACTCTCGCAGCGTTTGCGTAACGCGTTTCTTGCCAATGACCTCGGGTACAGCCGGGAGGTTTCGCCTGAAGACGCTGCTGAATACGAGGCACCGGAAGATGTAATAGAACGTTTCCGCAAGTCACTCGGCGGCCTGTTCGAGCAGGAGCTTTGATCGCGAAACCGCTCCCTTCTGTTTTGAGTCGGTTCTGATTGCAGCAGATCAGGTCTTGCCCCTGTGTTCATTTCTCCAGTGGGGGGTGACCGCCGACCTCTGCGAGGGTCGCTTCACAGCTGTCCTTTTCACCACTGCCACGATCGACTACGCCCTTTGCCAGGACCGAGAGGCCTCCGGTGGCAACTGCTGCACCAGCGGAAAGCAGTGCACCTTGCTTGTTGAGTGCGATACTGGGGCTGGCCAGCGTACCCGCGAGCTTCACATAGGGCGTGACGAACATGTCAGCAGTGATACCGACTCCCTCGCGTGGCTGGGTGTTGAACTTGATATTCAATGCCTCGGTGTTCAGGTCAATGTCTCCTTCGCCCAGCGCCTTGACTTTTTCAGTTTGTAACAACATGCCGGTGATATCCGCTTTGCCCTTGTTGATCTCGAGTCCCACGATGGTGCAATCCAGATTCGTGAACTCCTCTTCCTTGGAGAAGGGGTTCAGCGCACTGAACAACTGCGCGCCGATGTCACCCGAGAATTTACCCATCAGGCCGTTCTCAACCTGGCCTTTACCCTGTGTCACCAGCAGGCGTCCCGTGGCAGATGCCGCCAGTGCACGTGGCGAGCTACCGGTCGATTCGATATCCAACGTGATCCCGACGGGTGGAATCTGCGATGGCTTCGCTGCGTCGCCGGATAACAGGTTGGCACGCAGATCCCTCATTTTGACATCCATATCCAGTTTGGCAGTCTGGCTGGATGTGGTAAGCGTTATATCGCTGACAGAGCGGCCACCCTGGGGCCCTGCGTACCTGTTCACGAAATGCAGGTTGCCATCCTTGAGTTCAAAACGGGTGGCGACATCTAAAAGAACGAGGTTCTGGAATATCAGCTGGTCAATATTGGATTCTATGTCCAGGTCCATGCGATCCAGTGTTTCGAATGGCAGTGGTTCGTCAACAAATACAAACTCACTCTCCTGTTTGTCTTGATCGCTTTTCGGTGCCGGTTTCTCTGCAGCCTCCCCTTTATCAGCGGCGAACGGTGTCAGGTCCAGTTGTTTTGACTGCAGTTGGCCGCTAAGAGCGGTCTTATCTCCGCGGTGAGCCTCGAGCTTGCCGGAAATATCGCTCTTGCCAAACGTGGTTTCGATGGCGTCCAGCACCAGGTGCTCTCTTGCCAGCTTGGCGGTCAGTGCGGCTTCGAAGGGAATGGCCGGTAATCCGGGATCGAGGGATGCCAGGCTGGGACCAGCCGTCTTGATGGAGAGTTCAGAGTTTGCATCCGGACCCCGTCCAACCTGTCCGTTAAGATGCGTTTCTGTGTCTTTATAGTGGATGAGCCATTCCTGTAACCGGTAGTCTTTAGCTCCCACTCGCAGGGTACCACCCGCTTTTAGACTGTACTTGCCATAAGCCGGCGCCAGATCAGCCTGAATACCGGTTCCCGATGCCAGGGCCTGCTCTGGCCCCAGTTTGGCCGCCATTGTGAGTGGCTGATCATTGACCTGCCCGCTGCTATCGATCACGGTGTATTTTTCATCGTCGGTCGTAATGTCAAGTGATTCGAGCGATGCAACCAGGGGCTCAGCCTCCGGTTCCCGGTACATTAGCTTGATATTACGTACCTCCGCGAACTCGATGATAATCGGCAAGCCGGCACTGGCAGAACTCCCGCTGTCGTATTCCTCGGCTGAACTTGGGGCTGTCCCATCACCACCACCCAATCCCCAGTTGCCTTCTTCCTGCTCGTTTACCTCCAGCAATACATCGACGTCACGCAAGTGGAAATTCAGGACCCGCACAGGCCCGAACAGCAGCGACCATAGACTGACCTCGGTTGAGAGATGACCGATGTCGGCCATCACGGGCTTCGAACCCCAGTCGGCATTGGAAAAGGTGACATCTTCGATAGTAATGGATGGGGTGGGCAGGATATCGAGATCGAAATTGCCATTCATCGTTAGCTCGCGGCCCGTCGCCTCGGCCACGGCCGACTCAATCCGAGGCTTCATCCAGTTCAGGTCAGCAAAACTCAGGTAAAGAACCCCCGTTATGACCACGAGTGCGAATACGACCACGATCCATTTCAATGCCCGAATGATGAACATCTACCCCTCCCCTCGATTCCATACTGCCGGGTAAAACTATACCAAATATCATTGGCATTGTGTTTACGCAAGGGGAATATGTATAACATCGAGCACGTTGTTTTATAATCATTACCAATTTCGATGTTTATCATTCCAGGGATTGTCGTACCCGGATTGCCGCTATTGGAAGCAGCGGGCATACTGGGTTAAGCTTGCGCCCGGTTGACTCAAGCATCAAGGGATCACATTTAAATGATACTGCCTAATCTCGCAGCTCGACTGTACCACCATGCGTTTCCAACCACATCTCGCCTGGCCAACCTGTTACTGATTTCGGCGACGCTTGCCCTGGCCGCCTGCAGTTCGTTGCCCACGAATAGTCAGCGCACACCCTCCTACGTACTGCCCGATACCGCTTCCACCCGCCTTGCCAGGGATATCCAGCCCCTGGTCGAAGCCCATCCAGGTTTGTCCGGTTTTCATGTCATGAACGATGGTGTTGATGCATTCGCGACCCGGCTTCGAATCATCCAGGCCGCGGATGTTTCCATCGATGCGCAGTACTATATCTGGCATACCGATCTGACGGGCAATGCCATGTACAACCAGCTGTTGCATGCGGCTGACAGAGGGGTGCGTGTCAGAATACTTCTGGATGACCTGGATACAGCAGGCAAGGATGACCTGCTGCAACTGATCGATGCCCATCCCAATGTGGAAGTGCGTCTCTACAATCCCTTCGCCAACCGGGGTATGCGCGCAGGCGATTTCCTCACGGACACACGCAGGGTCAATCACCGCATGCACACCAAAACACTGACCGTGGATAACCAGGTCACGGTTTTCGGAGGGCGTAATATTGGTGATGAATACTTCGCCGCAGCCAAGGATGTTGGATTCAACGACATGGATGCATTGGCCATAGGGCCCATCGTGCCGGAGGTCTCCAGTCAGTTCGATCTCTTCTGGAACAGTGAATATGTATATCCGGTAAGTGCCTTCCCGCGCGATGAACCGATCACGGAAGAATCGATCCGTGAATTCAGGAAGCTGTCTGACGAACAGATGAATGAAGCGAAAAACTCGGAATATGCGGATGTGATCAGGCAACTGGACACTATGACGCTGTCCAGTTTTGCCGAACTGGATATGTCCTGGTCTGAATGGCTGTTGGCCTTTGATCCACCGATCAGCGTGGAGGAGAACGAGATTACCGCGGAAGTGAATCTTGCACCGAAACTCAAACAGGGCATGGAGAGGGCGAAAACCGAATTGGATATCGTTTCTCCTTACTTTGTGCCTGGAAAGGAATTCACCCGCTTTCTCATAGACAAGGCACAGGGAGGAGTACTGGTCCGCATTCTGACAAATTCACTGGAATCCAACGACGTTTCCCTGGTACATGCCGGATATATGCGTTACCGCGAGGATCTGATCGCCGGTGGCGTAGAACTGTACGAGTTCAAGGCCGTCAGAAACAGGGCACTGGAGAAAAAGCTGGGCAGGAACAAAATCGATGCGGAACGGGCCAGCCTGCATGCCAAATTCTCTGGCTTTGACAGGCGCTTTCTGTTTATCGGTTCCTTCAATCTGGATGCCCGATCGGCCATCCAGAATACCGAGCTCGGCGTATATTTTGAGGATCCCGAGCACGCACGTCGGCTGGCGGAAATTTTCGATACGCAGATCATGCTGGTCGCGTACCGGGTCCAACTGGATGAAGACGGTGAACTAGAATGGATTACAATAGACGAGGACGGACAACAGCGCGTTGTTGATCAGGAGCCTGATACGACCTTCTGGAAGCGTTTCAACACCCGGATTCTCTCGCCCATCGTTCCGGAGTCGCAGCTCTAGGGCCAACACCGAATGGGCACGAGGGAGGCTCTCTAGCACGCTCTACGACGATCATGAGTCATCGAGTGCTGCCCTGCCCCGGCTTGTTCTGCAGGCCGTTTTCCACAGGCCGACCGCCCTATGAGTAAAAGCCCTGGAAGCAATGCAGCGGTGATGTCTTGTATGACTGCATGCTGTTTCCCCTGTTGAATTCTATGGGATGCATAGTGTGGTGGAGAGGCGGTGTCTCTTATCCCTGACTACATGAATTTCATCCGTGGAGGTGATGGCATCCGTACCATCACCACTACGATTTCTTAAACAGGCCAACAATAAATAGCAGTATTGCGGCGCCGGCGGTAGCCATAACAATCGAACCGACCAGCCCTCCCGCCGAAATACCGAGCATACCGAATACAGCCCCCCCGACAACGGCGCCTATAATACCGACAATGATATTTCCAAGCAGTCCAAATCCACCGCCTTTCATCAAAACACCCGCTAACCAGCCTGCTACAGCACCAATCGCTAAAAATACCAGTAACGATGTAATATCCATTTTCTTTCCTCCTTCCCGCCGTTTTTTTCCCCAGTTGCGGGCTACTTCAGCCCAACTTTCTCGCTCACGCTCTTTGTATTGATGCCCAGGAGCGAATACACGGGACAGGTGCCAAATGCTCCCGTTACGATCAAGATAAGTCCGATCCAGCCAATGGGTGTTTGCAGGCCCGTGAATACATTTCCGACCAACAGAACACCGACAATGACCCGGATAATTCGGTCTACTTTTCCTGTATTACTCTTGAATAGTGAATTCATTAATAATCCTCCACCCCTGTGGTTCAATGGGTTAAGCGTAATTGAAGAGTGAATATTCAGTATTGATCTGTATCAATAAACAAAGATGGCTGCAGCCCTTTTCTGCTAGATTACGCAGTTGATTGGTAATGCACTCAAAATGGTTTGCCTTCTTCATGGCCAATTGGATGCAGATAAACCAGTCATTATGTTTGGCTGTTGCTTCTCAGGATCTTTAACAGTAGCTCACCATCCTGCTTGGTCAGTCCGTGCCCCCCATGGGTCACGATTTTACTTGACCGACTCCTGAGTGCGGCCACCTGGTTCATATCCTGACTCCAGGCCGGTACCACAAGATCACCGAAATTCAGCAGGCCATCATCTCCCCGCACGACAGAGATGTATTGGGAAGAAGGGTGTTCCTGGCGGTTAAGCCAGAACAGCAGGCTACCGGGCCGTTCGCGCACCAGATCATGGTACAGCCCCTGTGAGCGGTTCAGCGTACTGCCTCCGATTAGCGGAGCGACCCAACCAAGCGGGCTGCTGCCGGCCTTGGCCCCGATTTCTGCACTGTCCGTGCCCAGGTGTGGACTTGCAAAGGTAATCAGTGCACCAATCGGGATTTCCGGATGCTCGACCATGTAGAGACGCCCGAGCACACCACCAGCCGAATGACCGGCCAGGATCAGTGATTCATTCGGATACAGCTTCTCGATGACATCGAGATACTGTTCCAGGTAGCGTAGCTGTACCATCAGGGGTGCTTCACTGGGTAACCCCAGTGTATAGACACGCTGGTTAGCCGCGGGCGTTGGCCGATCGCTGCGAATACCGACAGGGGTGGTACGCAAGGTTCCGGCATCTGCCCAGCCATCGCGGGCCAGCATGCTTGTAATCCCGGAGTCACGCCAGTAATCCCCATCCGCGAGATAACCCTGCAGCAATACCAGCGTTTCTGCCGGCACTGATGCGGGAAGAACCAGCATCAGGAAGATAATGATACCTGCTAACTTTGTATTCATATCGCTTACCAAAATAATGGACCAGTGACGTGACTGCAGCCAATCACCAATGCCAAAGTTCCTTCACGCCATGCGCACTGATTAATAAGGGTTCATGTATCGCCTGTGAATACACAGGCAAAGACCGACCGCGAACGTGTGGTGCGAACAACCGACTGCTTTACTGCCCTTCAAAGGTCTCACAATCGTTCAGCCGACCGTTTTTAACACCCCGCGCGAACCATTCGACACGTTGCTTTGAGCTACCGTGTGTGAAGGTATGCGGAATGGCGAATCCCCGCGCCTGTTTTTGCAATCGATCATCGCCAATCGAGGCAGCCGCAACCAATGCTTCCTCAAGATCGCCCTCTTCAAGTATATCGAATTGCTTGTGAGCATGGTTTGCCCATATGCCTGCGTAGCAATCAGCCTGTAACTCCAGACGTACTTGCAGTTGATTCTTTTCCGCTTCACCCCACACCTGCTGTTTCGCCATTTGCACCTGTGCCAGGGTTCCTTCCATGTTCTGAATGTGATGGCCAATCTCATGCGCGAGTACATAGGCCTGGGCGAAATCACCACCTGCACCCAGTTCCTTCTCTAAATCTGTGAAAAACCCAAGGTCCACATAAACCTTTTGATCATCCGGACAATAAAAGGGCCCCATGCCGGCACTGGCAGGGCCGCAGCCACTGGTGGTTGAACCTCGGTAGAGCACAAGCGTCGGAGCCGGATAGCGGCTCCCGGCCTGGGCGAATATTTCAGACCAGACAGCCTCAGTATCCGCGAGTACGGTTCGGATAAAGGCTGCTCGTTCATTATCCACCTCTTCATCAACGACCCTGGTACTACCACCACCCAAAAGAGGCAGGTCAATAAAACCACCCAAATAGGCCAGTACAGCGATCCCCAAAATGGCAAGGCCAAGCTTGGAACGAAACAGACCTTTGATGACTGGCCAAACGAATAAAATCGTTCCAATAGAAGGTAAGGAAACGCCCCCGCCACTGTGACTTCTTCTGTCTTCTACATTCGAGCTTTGTTTTCTGTTACGCCATTTCATTTTGCGATATTAACCAACAATTGGGGATTCAAATAAGCGAAAAGAGTATATTTTCGAGCGTAGTCTAGAGGAATGTTGTTCGCAAGGCTTATCCATGCGCTGGGACTTGCGGGCAATGATAGCTACCGACAGCAAAGGGATGATAGTCCTTTTTATTGGCCATCAGTTCGCCTCGGGCGGAAACAGTTTCCAGTAGCTTCCGCCCATTTGCAGATCCTGTTGCAACCCGCGCCTCACGGACGCCGGCTTGTCTTCGTTCAACAGCTGGTACAGGTCATTGATCACGATATTGTTGTACAGATGGTAAAGATGGCCTGACGCCCGGCGTCTGCCTGTCGCGGAGATATCGATGATCTCGATTCCGTCGAGGTCCTGTAAATGTGGCCCGGACATGCCCAGGCGTGGATAGCCATGCACCTCTTGTGACAGTGCCAGTGCACTGTCGTTTTCTGATACGTATATCGTTATCTTGCGCACCAGGGGGCGTATCACATCGAGGTATTCTCTGAAGATGCCGGCATCGATGTCTGCTGCAAGTAGTACCAGTTGATTCAACAGGGGTAATTCACCACTGTGCCGGCCACTCATTCGCACGAGCGCCAAGAATGCACCGCGGGTGCCCATGCTGTGGCCAACGACATCGAGGCTGCCTGTCCCAAACAATCTGATCATACGCTCCAGCGTTCGCTCGATATCAGCGATACTCCAGTAGATATCTGCTTCGTCATGGGTGTAATTCAGCACAGTGCCATTCGAGGGCCAGCTGAACAGCAGGAAGCGACCTGCCAGGTGAAGCTTCTCCTGAAAGATTGCAGCCCGACTGCAGCCCTTTTTGAAGCCGATGTTGTAGCCGTGTAGGTAAAGTAGCGGATGGTCATTGACAGCGACTTTCCTGGGTGTGCGCCAGAAATCCTTCTCGCTGACTTCGTAAACTGCCTCCAACTCTATCTTTCCCTGCGGAATGTAGAAAGGCACATTATTGGCAAGGGGTTCCAGCATGGGGATCGGTGTCCAGGAGACGTCACAATATCCTGTGTGGACTGTGTTTCTTTCATCGCCAAAGTACTCGGCGGCTAGAAAGCTACCGGTCTTGTTGCGCAGTGTAACGAAGGGAACGGTCCTTCGAATAACATTCTCGTTGGCCGTATCCACCTTTTCAGCAGGTTGTCTATCAGTCTCCAACTCATCATCATTATCTGCGCTGCACGCTGCAAGAAACAGGCAGATTGCCGCAAGCTTGAGAGCCGAGAGGAAGTGCTCGGAAAGGCGGTGCATAATCAGTGGTAGATGATAAAAGCAATGCATGTATTGTAGTGGCTCTCGACATCCACCGCGGTTTGCACATTGTAACCCACAACACCCTCTCCACGGATCTTCATGGATCGGGGCTGCGGACCGGGTAAGGAGATCTGTTGACCCGGCGCCTCAAGCCTGCGGACTTCGAGTTTTTTTAACCGGTCCATCGTCCTCTTTCAATGCGCTGATCTTGTCCTGGTTCGGTCGTGTAGCTTCTGCCGGCAATGTCGCAGACCGGCATATATAGAAGACAGCCGTTTACTATACTGCTATATATATCATGCATGGTACAAACGAAGAGGAGTGACTGTCATGAAACAAGGGAATTATCTGCATCGTTTGATCGTTCTGGGCGCAGTCCTGTTGCTGGCTGGCTACGGATCGGCTGGCGCAGACGAGCGACAGTATTCAGGCTTTATCAATGACTATTCAGGACTGCAGGAAACCACAGACCCAGAGGGGGATCACTTTTTACGCATGGTCAGTCCAAGCCTGACGCCCGAAAACTACCATGCCCTGATCATCGAGAAGGTCCAGTTTTATCCGCAGCCCAAGCCGAGTGAGAAAGTCAGCCAGTCGACCCTCGATGACATCGTCGCGTATCTCAACACCGAACTGGAAGCCAGGCTGGCAGAAAAGGTGCAGGTGACAGACAAGGCCGGTCCCGGCGTCGCCAGGCTGCGTATCGCGGTGACGGGTGTTGGGGCAAAGGCCGAAGACCTGAAACCCTATCAGTTCATCCCGATAGCGCTCGTGCTGACGACCGCCAAACGCGCTGCCACCGGTACACCCGAAGACGCCAAGCTGTACGTCGAGGCCGAGGTTACGGACAGCGTGAACGGGGAACGGTTACTGGTGAGCGTGCGCAAGGGCACCGGGGAAAAACTCAAGAAATCGGTCGAGGGTGAACAGGTCGTCACCCTGGATACTGTAAAACCGCTGATCGACGAGTGGCTCGATGGTGTCACCAAAGAGGCACACACCTTCATCAAACCGCTGTAGACCGGAGAACTGACGGTATTAACCGGTAACTTGCCGTACACGACGAGAACAGAAGCATCCCTTGATATGTTGTAAGTATGCGCGTACCCCCGGCGAGAACAAGTCAATCCCTGCGATCCTGGCTCAAAGCTTTTCGGGGGTACTGGCGCGTAGGGATGTCTGCCGGTCATGCCCGAAGTGTACGAAGAAGCGCAGAGAAAACGGTGGAGGTTACTGCGAAAGCAAGGGTATTGCCATGAAAATGATGGATGTGACGGTTAGGAACGAGACGCGGTGCTACGCGTCGGGCGCGTGGTCGCATCCAGGCACGGAACAGCGTGGGGGCAATGAAGACAGCCGTTTCTCGGAGGAATTCTCACAAGGATGGATAGGTCGTGCCGTCTACCGTCGCCTGTCTGCCGGATTCAGCCGGGTTCAGCCGGGGGCTCGACCTCGGGCAGCTTGAATGACAACAGCGCTGCTGCCAGCACGAAGCCCGCGGACCACCACAGGCAGCCTTCCAACCCCTGGGTCTGGTAAACGAGGCCCGAGAGCACCGTGCCAGCGAGACGCCCGCCAGCATTGGCCATGTAATAGAAGCCGACGTTCATCGATACCTTGTCGAAGTCCGAGTAGGCCAGGATCAGGTAGGAGTGCACCGCCGAGTTGATGGCGAACACCACGCCAAACAGCACCAGACCGGTGACGATGACCAGTGTCGGATCAAACCTGTACTGCAGCGCCAGTGCCATAGCTGCCGGGAAGGCGGCCAGCACGAAGGCCGACCTCCGTGCCGTGCCGCCGCCAGGTCCCAGGCCGTGGTGACTGCGCCGGATCAGCCGCGGTGCGCTCGCCTGCACGATACCGTAACCGATCACCCACAGCGCGATGAAACCGCCTACCTCAATGAAGCTCCAGCCCAGCACCGAGTACAAAAACACCGGCAGGCCCACCACGAACCACACGTCGCGTGATCCAAACAGGAAGAAACGCGCCGCCGAGAGCCAGTTGATGGCCGGCTTGTTGGAAAACACCTGGGTGAACTTGGGCTTCGACTTCATCTTGCCGACGCCCTGCGGGAGCAGCAGTGCGGTGACGGCCAGTACCAGCAGCAGCATGCCGGCCAACACAGAGAGTGCGCCGCGGAAACCGATCCATTCGAGCAAGGCCGCGCCGACGAAAAAGCCTGCGCCCTTGAGCGCGTTCTTGGAGCCGGTCAATGCCGCCACCCAGCGGAACAGTTTCGACTCGCCACCATCCCCAGCCAGCATCTTGACGCTCGCCTTGGCCGACATCTTGTTGAGATCCTTGGCAATGCCGGACAGCGCCTGGGCGGCCATCACGTAGGGCACTGAGAGCCAGGCATCCGGCACGGTCAGCATGGTGAGCGCGATGACCTGCATCCCCATGCCGATGTGCATGGTGAGATTCAAGCCGATGCGCGCACCCAGCCAGCCGCCAACCAGGTTGGTGACGATGCCGAAGAACTCGTAGAACAGGAACAGCATCGCCACCTCGAAGGGCGAGTAGCCCAGCAAGTGGAAATACAGCACCACCAGCATGCGGATGGCGCCGTCGGTGACGGTGAAGGCCCAGTAGCCGCCGGTGACAACCAGGTAGTTGCGAACGCTGCTGTCCATTGCGGCTCAGCAGCAGCCTGCGCTGCGGCACACCGCTTGGCGGATCAGCCAGGCCGGCGGGATGTCATGGGCCTGCCCATCCACCTCGACGGTGGGACAGTCCTGCGGATGGCCAAGCAACTCGCCACAGGAGACACAGTCGTTGTGCCCGACGACCATCTGCGGCTGCAGCTGTTCCAGCAGCCGGCCGTCGATACGAATCTGGTTGGATTCAGTGATGCGCTCCGGTCTCAGCGCGATGGTTTTCAGCGTGATCCTGACGCCGCTCGGGCCGCACTCGGTGTTCAGCCGCTCCACAAGTTCCGCAAGCAGGATGCCGGTGTCACTACAGCGCTCACAGGTCGTAGCAGCCTGCACCAGGCGACGCCACTCGATCTCCACGGTCTTCATTTATATCATCTCGCTCGTCTGGCCAGTATGATCCTCAGAGGTTGCTTGCAACCAGCTCGGCAATGTCCATCATGCGGTTCACGTAACCCCATTCGTTGTCGTACCAGGCATAGAGCTTGACCTGGGTGCCGTCGATCACCATGGTGGAGAGTGCATCGACGATCGAGGAACGCGGGTCGTTCAGGTAGTCCACCGACACCAGTGGCCGCTCCTCGTAGCCCAGGATATCCTTGAGTTCACCCGACGAGGCTTCCCTGAAGTAACCGTTGACCTCCTCCACCGTGACCGGACGGGCTGCCTCGAACACAAAGTCGGTCAGCGAGGCGTTCAGTAGCGGCACACGCACGGCGTGGCCGTTCAGCTTGCCGGTGAGCTCCGGAAAGATCTTGGTGATCGCTTTCGCCGAGCCAGTCGTGGTCGGAATCAGCGACTGACTGCAGGCACGTGCCCGACGCAGGTCCTTGTGCCCCTTGTCGACAATGGTCTGGGTGTTGGTGATATCGTGGATGGTGGTCATGCAGCCGTGCACGATACCGATCTTTTCGTGCATCACCTTGACCACCGGCGCCAGGCAATTGGTGGTGCAGGAAGCGGCCGTGACCAGGTGATGCTTGTCCGGTTCATAGCGGCTGTGGTTGATGCCGTAAACGATGTTGAGCGCGCCCTCGGTCGGTGCCGCCACGATGACCTTCTCCACCCCTTGCCCGAAATACTGCTGCAGGGTCTCCGGCCGCTTGTGGTGCTTGCCGGTGGCCTCGATCACGATGTCACAGTCCGACCAGTCGGTCTCGCCGATCGCCGCATTGCGGCTGCAGGCAATGCGCTGGCCGCCGACGATCATCGTCCCACCCTCGGCCGTGCAGTCGACGTCCCAGGTCCCGTGCACTGAATCGAACTTCAGCAGGTGCGCGGAGCCTGCCGCGTCAGTGGCTATCTCGTTCACCTGCACGACCGACAGTGCCTCCCGGCCCCAGCCCGCACGCAGTCCGAGCCGCCCCATGCGGCCAAAGCCATTAATGCCAATACGAACCGTCATTCCAATAGTCTCCTCGTTGGTCTGGGGATCAATCCGTCAGTCACAACAGGCCTTTTCCGGCCGGTCGGGCATTTCCACCAGCATGCGCAGGTCCCGATCGAAGGGCGGTCGCATCGTGACCCCTTCGGCCGTTGCGGACAGCACCTCCCGGGCCCATTCCGGCAGGTTGGGATTGATACGGTAATAGATCCACTGCCCCTGGCGGCGGTCCTGCACCACGCCGGATTCGCGCAGCTGTGCCAGGTGGCGCGAGATCTTTGGCTGGATCTCGTCCAGCGCGTGGGTCAGCTCG
>JAJDNX010000128.1 GCA_022340485.1 Gammaproteobacteria bacterium
ACAGTTACGTCGCATCAAAAGACAAATAGCGTCCCGCTTTGAGCTAAAGACATTTTTGCCACGGAAGTACACAGAAGTACAGTGAAGACTAGTACCAATACAAGAAACCTGTCCGTGTTTTTCCGTGTGCTTCCGTGGCGATTTGTTTAGCGCCAGAAAAGTACTAATACCCCACTTGATCAGCTGCCGGCACCCTTCTTCATGGCCTTGCCACGGGCAGCACGCTGCTTTCTGACTTCTTTAGGATCCGCAATCAATGGCCGGTAGATCTCAACCCGGTCACCTGCATGCAGCGTATCCGTCAACTTGCCGAGCTTGCCGAAGACACCCACCTTGTTTTCCCCCAGATCGATCTCGGGAAACTGTTTGAGTATGCCTGATTGTTCGATCACTGCAGCAATGGTTGCGTCGGACGCCACCTCCAGCGCCAGGAGGGTCTGCCTGTCAGGCAAGGCATAGACCACTTCAACAGGAATTGTGTCAGCGTTTTCCATACACCTCGACCGCACGTTTCTGAAAAGCATCTACCAGGGTGTTTGCAATCTTGTTAAACACCGGGCCCACGGCAAAACTCACCATCGTGCTGGAGAAATCATACTCGAGAAACAAGGAGATCTTGCTGCCTACCTCACCCAGTGGCTCAAACCGCCAGCGTCCCTCGAGTCGACTGAACGGACCCTCGACGAGCTTCATGGTGATTTCCGCACCGGGTTGCAGCCGGTTACGGGTAGTAAACGACTTGCTTACGCCCCTGACAGAGAAAGCGACCCGCGCACTCACTTCATCACCCTCCTGTGACAGTATCTGCGCATCGCTGCACCACGGCAGAAACTGTGGATACGCATTGATATCACTGACCAGCGCAAACATTTCATCGGTGCTATAGGGCAGCAGTGCCGAACGATCTATTATTTCCAAGGTATTCGCCTGTATCTGGGGAGTCAGGATATCCCGATGACACCGAGAATTGTCCGAATGAGTCGAATATCACGAAGGGCATAGAGGAACACGAGGCTAACGGCGACCGGCGTTATGTAGCGTACCAGGAAGCGCCACAGCGGGTAAAAGAAACGATCGCCCATACCCAGTTCCTCGACCGTTGCCTCCCGTGACATCTTCCTGGCCGCAAAGATCGCAATCAGCAATCCGCCCAGTGGCAGCATGATATTGGCGGTCAGGTAATCCAGGAGGTCAAAAATCGTACTCTCTTTGAAAATTTCAATCGCTGACAGCAGTTTCACGTCTGACCAGCGGTTGAATGAGAGCACCGTCAACAGGCCAAACGACCAGGTTGCAATACCGGCATTGATGGACGCGTGTACACGACTCAGGCCCTTGTTCTCCACCAGCCAGGCAACCGCCGGTTCGATCAGTGAAATGGACGAACTCCACGCGGCAAACACCAGCAGCACGAAGAATAACATGCCGAAAAAAGAACCGTAGGCCATGTGCCCGAATGCAATTGGCAGGGTCTGGAAAATCAAACCGGGACCGGCAGCCGGCTCCAGTCCATTGGCAAACACGATTGGAAAAATTGCCAGTCCGGCCAGCAGCGCCACCAGTGTATCCATCAAAGATACCGCGATGCAGGTCCTGGCGATAGAAGCGCCGCTCGGCAGGTAGGAGCCATACACCATGATGGCACCCATCCCCAGGCTCAGGGTAAAAAAGGCATGTCCCATGGCAATCAGGAGGCCATTCGCGGTAATCTTGCTGAAGTCAGGATGAAACAGGAAACTTACCCCCTGCCCGAAGCCACTGCTGTTCAAGGCGTAACCTACCAGCACCAGCAGGATCACAAACAGCGCCGGCATCAGCAGCTTCACGGCCTTTTCAAGCCCGTGGCGGACACCACGGGCAACGATAACCATGGTCATCACCATAAAAATTGTGTGCCAGGCCAGCAGCCGTTCCGGGTCGTTTACGAGGTTGCTAAAAATGCTCTGCACACCGTCCGCCGTCAGACCGGTAAACAACCCGCTGCCCGTGCGAAACACATAGGACAATGCCCAGCCGGCGATGACGCTGTAGTAGGAAAGAATCAGAAAACCGGCCATCACACCGGCCCAGCCGAGCCACTGCCAGTGGCCGCTGGCGTGCTCCTCCTCGGCCAGCGTACGCATGGTATTGATAGGACTCTGGCGTCCGCGACGCCCGATCATTACCTCGGCCATCATGATCGGTATACCAATCACGGCGATACACAGCAGGTATACCAGCACAAATGCACCGCCACCGTTTTCACCCGCGATGTAGGGAAACTTCCAGATGTTACCAAGCCCAACGGCTGAACCGGTTGCGGCCAGTACAAATGCCAGTCGACTGGACCACTGTCCGTGAATTGATTTCCTTTTGCTTGTCATGCTAACTCTCTCGTTTGACAGCACGGGCATTGTCCGTGAAATGGTATTCGATCACAACCGTGCATCATGCTGGTACGCAGCCCCCGCGAGGTTGATATACTGCTGCCATGGGAAAGAAGAAAACCAAAGCCAAAAGCAGCTCCAGCACCATCGCGCTGAACAAAAAGGCACGCCATGACTATTTCATAGAAGACCGCTTCGAGGCCGGACTGGCGCTGCAGGGCTGGGAGGTGAAAAGTCTGCGCGAGGGCCGTGCGCAATTGAGCGAGAGTTACATTGTCATCAAGAACAGCGAGGCCTGGCTGTTTGGCTTTCACATTTCACCGCTGCTCAGTGCCTCAACACATGTCACACCCGACCCGACACGTACCCGCAAACTGCTGCTGCACCGGCGGGAACTCGACAAATTGATTGGTGCCGTTGAGCGCAAGGGTTATACCCTCATTCCCTTGGCACTGTACTGGAAGAAGGGTATCGCCAAGCTGGAAGTTGCCCTTGCACGTGGCAAACAAAGCCATGACAAGCGGGCTGCCGAAAAGGATCGGGAGTGGGCGCTCAACAAGCAGCGATTGTTACGCGGGCACTAGGAGTCTGCCAGAGGCTGCCTGACCCAGGATGGGACGATAATCGCCTCGTGGCAAGGGAATCCTGGCGGGTAGTTAGCGCTCTGCCTTCAGCTCCGCCACGCTATCCTCTTCGGCACGGCTTGCATTCCTTGCATGCAGAGTTGCAATCAGGCTGTCCATACCGCCGCTGTGTATCTGCTGTGAGAAACCGGCACGGTGAGTAGCCACCAGGCTGATACCCTCAACGGAGACATCATAGATCAGCCATTCTTTCGCAACCCTGTGCATGCGAAAACTCACGTGTATCGCTGGGCCATCGGGTTGATCAACCTCGGCATTCACAATCGCACGCCCATCCTGCTGCTCCCCGCGAAACGGCAGGAAGCGGACGACGTTCTGCTTGTATGCCGAGACCGAACTCAGGTAGCTTCCCAGCAGCATTTCACGAAATTCGGTGATAAAGCCACTGCGCTGCTGTGGCGTAGCGGTTCGCCAGTACTTACCCAGCACCCAGCGTGAGAGCGCATTGAAATCTATCCGCGGTAGCACCACCTCATTCGCAATGGACCGCAGTCGTGCCGTGTCTTTAATCACTCCCGGGTCCTGGCTGACGATTTCGATCAGGGTATTCGTCATGGTCTGCAGTACCTCTACGGGGCCCTGTTCTGCCATGCCCGGACGTGACAGCCCAGACAACAGCAGCCCGGCGAACAGCCAGCATCCGGCTATCCACTTCACGAACGGCTTGTTTGTCGTACTGCTCACCGCATTCTCCCGTCATTAAGAGGACCGCGCCGAATCTCTTCTAGAAACCATCCCCGAGTCCTTTTATCCAAAGCCTAGACTATTTTTGTTTCCCGGACAGCCCCCGGGCGAACTCGAATCGGCTGAAAAGCTCATACCGGTTGCTACTATAAACAGTCTATACTGCTGCCTTGAGCGCCATTTAATTGCCATTCTCAACAGGCCTGTGTAACATATTGAGTTTAAAAGATAAGAACGGAATCCAATCGCTATGTACAAACTGGTTTTGTTTCCCTTGCTGTGGCTGTACGCAACCCTGACGCTTGCGGCAGAGGTCCCCGAAGTCGTCAGGGTTTGCTTGGAAAAAAACACCCCGGCAACCAGCTCGGTACAGAGTGTAGAGCTGCGCGCACGCGACCGCAGCGGCTATGAACAGATACTTCAGGCAGACGCTTACTGGAAGCGCTACCCGGAAAATCGCTCAAAAATTCTGATGTATTTTCACGAGCCTGTCGACATTCGCGGGGCGCGCTTCCTGATTATCGAAAATACACCACAGAATGACATGTACATGTACATGCCGGGGCTGTTCAAGGTACGCAAGATCACCTCCAAGCGAATCTCCAGCTCGATTCTCGGAACAGATTTCTCCTACGAGGACTACGAACGGCTGCATGGCATTTTCACTGATTCAAGGGTCGAGCAATCTCCCGATGAAGTCCTGGACGGTCGCCCCGTCCATGTCATCAACAGTTACCCCGAGGAAGGTTCCGGCTACGAAAAGATAACGACCTATATCGACATCGAAACCTGTGTCTCCCTGAAGACGGAACTGTTCGAGAATGAACATCAGTTACGCAAGGTACTGACCGTAGAACCGGACGACATCAAGAAGGAAGGTGACATCCATGTTCCGCTTGTCCTGCTGATGAAGGACCTACGGGACAAAACCGAAACGCGTCTGGTCGTCCAGGAAATCAGCACCGATGTCCCTCTGGAGGATGACCTGTTTGACCCCGAACAGCTGAAACAACAAAAGGCCCCACCCATACAGACTGAATAATGGGCTTCATTATAAAAATTTCCCAGCTGGTATCGAAGCATACCGCTGTGACGCTGGCGGCGATCCTTGCGCTTACCGTACTCGCACTGACAGCCATTGTTGACCCCGCAAGCGGACACATGCGGCTGGAGATCGACCCCTCTGCAAACCGCCTGTTCTCGGCAAACATGCCTGCCAAGCAGTTCTATGACAAGACACGGCAACTGTTTGGCAGCGATGAAACCCTCATCATTACAGTGGCCAATGACGACATCTTCAAGCCCAAGAACATCGAGACCATCCGCAGGATCACGGAACGTATCAGCGACCTGGATGCCGTCCACCACGTGTTATCGCTTACGAATGCCGTCGACATACGCAGTGTTGATGACGGACTGGACATCTCGCCGTTCTTTGACGAGCTGGATGAACACACGCCTGCTCTAGCCGCCATCAAAGACCGCATCATGGGGAACCCGCTGTATGCAGGCAACCTGGTCTCGACTGCCGCTGACGCCACTGCCGTGGTGGTGTATTTCAACGACATCTCCGACCGTGACTACATTCGTGGCGGCATCCATGACCGCATCGCGGAGATTGTCGAGGAGGAACGCGGTAACAGCGAAATTTTCATGACCGGATCCCCGTTCTTTAAATATGCGATGGTGGATCTGCTGGTTGATGACCTGATATGGACACCGCCGCTGATTACCATCCTCCTGGTGATTGTGCTGGCGTTGTCATTCCGCACGGTAACCGGTGTGATCACCCCGCTGCTCACGGTCGGCATCGGCGTGATCCTGACACTCGGGACCATCGCCGCACTGGGTTACTCCCTCAGCATGATCTCGGTACTGGTGCCTCCCCTGCTGATGATCCTGGGGTTTTCCTATTCGGTTCACGTCACCTCTGAATACCACCAGTACAGACGCAAGCCGGACTCGAGAGATACTGCGGTCCTGGAAACACTGAAGCACATGACACTGCCGGTCATCCTCACCGGACTGACCACCATCGCCGGCTTTATCGCGCTGATCTCAAACCCCATTACCGCCGTTAAGGAATTCGGCGTATTTGCAGCGATCGGCGTGATCTATACAACGGCGTTGTCAATCACCTTCACGCCGGCCCTGCTAAAGGCGATGGATCGCAATCCAGGTGCATGGAAAGCAGCCGGAACGACACGTTTCGGTACCGCTTTTGATAACTTCGTTGACCGCATCGCGCTGTTCGACCTGAACCACCGGTACAAGATATTCATCGCCTTCGGAATCATCATGCTGCTTGCACTTGCCGGCATCACAAGGATTCATGTCAGCACCGAGTCCATTACCAATTTTGCCGCCGACTCGGAGGTCCGCGAGGGATTTGATATCGTCAATGAAAAGCTTGGTGGCGCCAATCAATTTTATATTGTCGTTGAAGGCGATTACCCTGAAAGTTTCAAAAATCCGCAAAACCTGCAAGCACTGCGAAATCTGCAGGACTGGCTGGAACAACAACCCGAGATCGGTGGAACCATCTCGATCGCAGACTACCTGATGTTGATCAACCAGGCATTCAATGAGAATGACCCCGCCTTCCATGTCATTCCGGAGAGTAAACGCCTGATCACCCAGCTACTGTTCCTGAGTTCCAGTGATGAGCTCGACAGGATCGTTGATGCACGCTTCAAGACGGCCAATATCGTGGTCCGTTCCAGGGTCATCAACTCGGACAAGATCGCGGTGTTGCTGGACCGAATCAAGCCGCAACTTGAAAAATTGCCCGCACACCTGACTGCAACCGTAACCGGCAACCCGGTAATCATCAGCGAGACGCTCACCGACATTATTGTCGGCCAGGCAAGGAGCGTCGGCCTGGCTCTCGTTTTTGTCTATGCCATCCTCACCGTGATGTTCATGTCGCAGCGCATCGGCCTGGTAGCCCTGCTGCCGAACATCGTTCCGATTGCTGTCTACTTCGGATCGCTGGGCTTTTTCGGCATCAGCCTGAATCCCAGCACCAGCCTGATTGCACCCATGGTGCTGGGTATCGCGATTGACGATACCATTCATTATTTCTCGCGCTTTAACCGCGAGGTACACCGTCATGCCGATGACAGAAAGGCCACCTTGCTGGCCATGAAGGCAGTCGGCAGGCCGGTGACATTGACCTCGGTAGGATTGTGTCTCGGCTTCCTCGTACTGATGACCAGTGAACTGCGCATGCAAAACCAGGTAGGGATGATGGCCTCCTACGCACTGGCAATTGCCTGGCTCAGTGACTTCGTGCTGACACCCGCACTTTGTGCCAGTGTCCGCTTTACCACCCTGTGGGATGCCCTGACGCTGGACCTGGGCGACAACCCCCAGGAATCGATTCCCCTGTTGCGGGGACTGAAGACCTCGCAGGCCCGGATCGTTGCATTGATGGCAAAGATCATCCGGGTTCCGCAGGGCAAACGCATCATCCATGCCGGCGACAACGCGGATGAAATGTACGTGGTCATTGAAGGCAAGCTGAAAACCTCTTTCGAGGGCGACCAGGGGCGCATAGAAGTTGCGACACACGAGCGCGGCGACGTGGTCGGCGAGGCCGGCCTGTTTTTCGAGAAACGCACCGCCGACGTGGATGTAGCAGAAGACAGCCGCCTGCTGTGTCTGACCCAGGAAAACCTCGATCGACTCAGCAGACGTTACCCGTATATCGCAACCAAGGTATTCAGAAATCTGAACAAGATTCTGGCCACACGATTATTCAACACGACCCACAGACTTACATAATAATGGCCCGCTAGGCGACGGGCCGGGAGTGCAACATGGAAAATAATAATAACCAGAAAGAGATGCTGGAGATGGTGCAGCGTTCGCTGGAGGACTTCCGCAAGGGCATGGAGTATCGCGAACAGCTCAGTATCCGTATCGGCCGGCGCACTACACAGATCATCCGCTTCGGCATGACCGGCATGTCCATTCTCGGCCTGGCGCTGTTTTACCTCATCTTCATCCTCACCAAGGATTTCTCCGCCATCCGCGGGCACATGACTGAGATGTCAGGCTACATGCATGACATGGACCAGAGTTTCACCACCGTGACCGGCACCATTACACGGGTGTATGAAACCCTGGCGGTGATGAATGACAGCATCACGGTCATGCCCGCACTGAATGGTTCCGTCGACAATATGGACACCAACCTGGGAACACTGAGTACTGACCTGCATACCATGGTTGAACAGATACAGTATATGAACGGTAATGTTGCCAACATGACTGGCAACATGCAGATACTCAACAACCAGTTCACAGACATGAACCGGACCGTGGGTAACATGGCTGGCAACATGCACCAGATCGCAAAACCCATGAAGGCATTCCCGTTCCAGTAACCCCCGATGACTACGCACCCATGAAGGGAAGCATCGAGAAAAGGTTGCTGATCCATGCCGGCGAACGCGGCAATGTTCTGTTTTTCCTGCTGTTCTTCCTACTGCTCAGTGCCGGCATGGCGATTGGCCGCAGCAGCGCCGATGCCCTGTTTTTCAAGCGAGTAGGTATCGAGTACCTGCCGCTGATGTACATCGTACAGAGTCTGCTGCTGGCTGCCGTCAGCCTGGTGTATACGGCGTTTGCAGACCTCATCCCCGCCGAGCGTTTTTTTCGTAACCTGTTCACTGTCTTGATTGTCCTGGTACTCGGCAGCTGGGTAGTTATCCACACGTCCGACACAACCCTGGTCTATCCGGTTTACTACCTGGTCTATGAAGTGTCCTCGGAGGTATTGCTGGTGCACGCCGCCCTCTACATGAACCAGAACATGACCACGCTGCAGGCCAAGCGGCTGGCGCCGCTGGTCTATGCCGGTGCACAGATCGGTACCATCGTCGGCGGCCTGACGCTGGTGTTTGCCGCGCCACTCGTGGGTACCCAGAATCTGTTACTGTTCTGGTGTGGCCTGCTGGTCGCCGCGTCCGCCGCACTCTATTTCCGCCACAAGCGCCACGGCGCCTCCACCCACTTCCGGGCGCCACGCAAGACACGGCACCTTCTGCATGAGGGCGTGGCACAGATACAGCAAGGTATAAAATTCACCTACAATTCTAGCCTGCTGCGCGCCTCGTCACTGACACTGTTCTTCATGGTGATTGCCTTTTATGTCCTTTGTTACAGCGTCAACCGTGTTTACACCCAGACATTTGAGTCGGAGGAAAGCCTGACCCGCTTCTTTGGTCTGGTTACAGCAGTAACCAGCATACTGGCACTGTTCATGCAGGTATTTGTCACTAACCGCGCCATCAGGCACTTCGGGGTGCGTACCATCAACCTGTGGTTCCCCTGGACAACATTCGCCAGCCTCGCCGCACTGACTGCCAGTTTTACCCTGCCAGCGGCACTGCTGGGCAGTTTCAACAAGGACACACTGATGCCGGCTTTCAGGAACCCGGTGTACAGCATGTTCTTCAATGTCTTGCCGAACTATATGCAGGGACGGGTCCGTGCCATCTCGGTAGCCGTGGTGTTGCCCCTGGCATTGCTGACGGGTGGCTTTCTGCTGCTGTTGATGCAACGCCTCGACACCCCCGTCTACTTCCTGGTGCCGGGCATGCTGGCTGCACTGCTGTACCTGTTCTTCAGCAGGAAGATGAACCAGGCCTATGTCAGCACCCTGATTGCCACACTGAAGGAACGACTGTTTCTTCCCAATGAGCTGATGTACGCCGATCTGGGCAGCTGCAGTGACGAAGACATGAAGGAAATCATGCGCGGCGTCACGCACACCGACTCGGAAGTCTCCATTGCCTTCTCCAGGGTCCTGGCGGAATCCTTCCCCGACAAAGCCACGGGCATCATCCTGCAGCGTTCTTCAGGAGAAGACCATGCAGCGGCCGACCGTTACCTGAAACTACTTGGCAAACTGGACATCAGTGCGCATATC
>JAJDNX010000150.1 GCA_022340485.1 Gammaproteobacteria bacterium
CTGACACGACTGTTGCCGCGACTGGAAGCGCGCTTTGCGGGCAGCGTCGACGCCGACCAGTGGCAGGGTTATCTGCAACGGGTACATGCACACTTCCCGCGCCTGTTCCGCCTGCTGCACGGTCTCTATGGGCACCACTACGACTTCTTCTACCACCTCGAGAGTATTCTCGCTACCGCCACGCACATGTGGATGCAGCGATCCGCCGAGCTCAAGGCCCTGGATGCCTCCAGGGAAGCAGACCCGCACTGGTTTCAATCGAATCGCATGGTGGGTGCCATGTGCTACGTGGACCAGTTCTCCGGCAACCTGGCCAATCTGCGTGCGCGGGTGCCCTATCTCACGGAACTGGGTATCACCTACCTGCACCTGATGCCTTTGTACAAGACACCGGAGGGTGACAATGACGGTGGCTACGCAGTCACCAGTTATCGCGAGGCCAACCCGCGGCTCGGCACCATGGAGGAAGTTGCGGAGCTGGCCACCGAGATGCGGCATCACGGCATCAGCCTGGTACTGGACTTTGTTTTCAACCACACGGCCGATGAACACGAGTGGGCCAAACGCGCGCTTGCCGGGGATGCCGACTACCAGGAGTATTACCGCATGTATCCGGACCGCCAGCAGCCGGATGCGTTTGAACGAACCATCAAGTCCGTGTTTCCGGACGAGCATCCTGGCTGTTTTACCTATCGAAGCCGGATACGCAAGTGGGTGTGGACGACCTTCCACAACTACCAGTGGGACTTGAACTATGAAAACCCAATCGTTTTCAACCACATGGCCGAAGAGATGCTGTTTCTGGCAAACCTCGGGGTCGAGGTGTTGCGGCTCGATGCCGTGGCCTTTACCTGGAAGCGCCTGGGGACAAGTTGTGAGAATCTGCCGGAGGCTCACCGGCTGATTCAGGCGTTCAATGCCGTGGTCCGCATCGCCGCGCCGGCCATGGCGTTCAAGTCCGAGGCGATCGTGCATCCCGATGAGGTTGCGAAATATATTGGCGAGGATGAATGCCAGCTGTCGTATAACCCGCAATTGATGGCGCTGCTGTGGGATAGTCTCGCTGCCAGGGAGACGCGCCTGCTGCGACACGCCATGCAGAAACGCTTCGCGGTACCGTCCGGATGCACCTGGGTGAACTATATTCGCTGCCACGATGATATCGGCTGGGTGTTCTCTGACGATGATGCCCTTGAACTCCACATCAACCCCCGTGACCATCGCCGTTTCCTCACTGACTTCTATACCGGACGTTTCCCTGGAAGTTTCGCGCGTGGACTGCCGTTTCAGGAAGATCCTGCAAGCGGCGATGCACGCGTGTCCGGCACGGCCGCTTCACTCACCGGTCTGGAGAAGGCCCTTGATGAAAAGGACCCCCAGGAGCGGGAACTGGCGATACGCCGCCTGATCCTCCTGCATGGCATTATCTTCACCATCGGGGGCATCCCACTGATCTACCTGGGTGATGAGCTGGGTCTGCTGAATGATTACAGTTACAGCCGCGCCCCGGAAAAAGAGGGGGATACGCGCTGGATTCACCGTCCGTCATTCGACTGGGAGCGCGCGGCACAGCGTGACGACACCGATACAGATGTCGGACGCCTGTTCCACGGACTGCTAAAGCTGGTGCAGCTTCGTCAGCAGAACCTTGCCTTTACCCGCGCCGAGACCGAGATCGCGGACCTCGGCAATGACCGGGTATTCGGCTATTTCCGGCATCACAGCGAACAGAGCGTGCTGGTTCTGGGCAACTTTTCAGATGCGGCACAGACGATATCGGGGACCCGCCTGAGGCAACTCGGCATGCGCAAGACCTTCACCGACATCATCGCCGGCAAGACCATTACCGCGACACATCGGCTGGAACTCGAACCCTACCAGTTCTCGGTGCTGATCGGGGTTCGCTAGCACGGTTGATTCGTTCATTGTTCCGTCATAGCTGGGCGGCTGACCTCTGTGGCCGTTGCTTATGAGGAGTATGCGCCAGTGTGATCGTCGTGTCCCGGCCATTACTCCGGCATGGTAGGTTTCGGTCGTTCCGGTGCTGATCGGGGTTTGCCCGCGGGCGGTTCCCTCGGCTACTGCCGTAACCGGTAGCCGGTCTTGAACATCCACCACACGATCAGCAGGCAGGCGGACAGAAACACCAGCACCATCAGCAGGCTCAGCCCCACGCTCACGTCAGAGACCTCGAAAAAGCTCCAGCGAAAACCACTGATCAGGTAGACCACCGGGTTGAACATCGTGACCTGCTGCCAGGCAGGCGGCAACATGCTGACCGAGTAAAAGCTGCCGCCCAGAAACACCAGCGGTGTAATAACCAGCAGCGGGATGAGCTGCAGCTTCTCGAAGTTGTCTGCCCACAGCCCGATGATGAATCCGAAGAGGCTGAAGGAAATGCAGGTAAGGATGAGGAACCCCGTCATCCACAGTGGATGCGCAATCTCCAGAGGCACAAAGAAACCGGCAGTCACGAGGATGATCAGGCCGATGATCAGTGACTTGGTTGCCGCCGCCCCAACGTAACCCAGCAGAATCTCGAGAAAGGACACTGGCGCGGACATCACCTCGTAGATGGTGCCGGTGAACTTGGGGAAGTAAATCCCAAAGGACGCGTTGGAGATGCTCTGGGTCAACAACGCCAGCATCATCAGTCCGGGTACGATAAATACTCCGTAAGGTACTCCCTCGACCTGCTCGATGCGCGATCCGATGGCCGAACCAAACACCACGAAATACAGTGAAGTAGACAGCACCGGTGAGACAAAGCTCTGCAGCAGAGTCTCCCAGGCGCGCAGCATTTCGTACTTGTAGATCACTCGTATCGCGGAGGTATTCATTTTTTCGTGTTCACCAGGTTGACGAATATTTCTTCCAAGGAACTTTGTGTGGTTTTCAGATCTTTCAACCCCAGCCCGGCCTCCCTGAGCGCCTGCAGCAAACCGCTGATACCCGTGTGGGTTTTATGGGGGTCATACGTATAAGTGAGACGGCTGCCATCGGCAGACCGCTCCAGCGCCCACGCTGCCAGCGCCTCGGGCACCCTGCCGACACCCTCCTCGAGATCGATGATCAACTGCCGTTTGCCCAGTTTATGCATCAATGCCAGCTTGTCATCGACCAGCAACAACTCACCGTTGTTGATGACACCGACACGGTCGGCAATGGCCTCGGCCTCCTCGATATAGTGGGTGGTAAGGATGATGGTAACACCGGACTCGCGCAGGCGCCGTACCAGTGACCACATGTCCTTGCGCAGTTCCACGTCCACCCCAGCCGTCGGCTCATCCAGGAACAGCACCGAGGGTTCGTGCGACAGCGCCTTGCCGATCAGCACGCGCCGCTTCATGCCACCTGACAACGTCATCAGCTCATTGTCTTTCTTTTCCCACAGCGACAGCTCCCTGAGCAGCCGTTCGAGATAGGCCGGGTTGGGTTTGCGCCCAAACAGGCCGCGACTGAAACACAGCGTATTCCATACCGTTTCGAAGGCTCCGAGCGTGAGCTCCTGCGGCACCAGGCCGATGATGCGACGCGTGGTGCGATAATCCGCAACGATATCATGTCCGTCTACCGTCACCGAGCCGGAACTGGCATTGACGATGCCGCAGATGATCGAGATCAGCGTGGTCTTGCCAGCACCATTGGGGCCCAGTAGTGCCAAAATCTC
>JAJDNX010000160.1 GCA_022340485.1 Gammaproteobacteria bacterium
TGATTGGTGTCATTCGCCAGAAAACCCTGCGCCGACTCCAGGAACAGTCGTTGCTGAGTGGCGATGTCAGTAATGGGATAGGTACCTTTTTGGCCGTGGGTGAACTGTTTGCCGTTACTGCGGGCCAGCTGCTGTCCGCAGTCATCGCATCCGGAACCGCACTGCGGCAGAGAACGCCCCGTGACTGATTTGCGTGCCCTGACGCGCGCGCTGGCAGATGCCTTTATCGACCAGTTTCCACAGGAGACAACCGAGGTACTGGAGTCTGCCCCGCTCACAGAGATCGTCGAACTGCTGCAGACCCAGTCTCCGGCACGGGGCGCACGGGTGCTGCGCCACATCTCGTCTGCACTCGCCATCGCTGCGCTGCAACAGCTGCAAACAGACACGGTACGGCGAATTCTGGCGGCCATGGACCCGGTGCATGCCGCGCTGCTGCTGGGTAGCCTTGATACGGATGGCAGGGAATCACTACTGAAGAAGCTGGATGCAGGGCTGTCACGAGAACTTCGCGAGCTCATGTCCTACCCGGAGGCAAGCGCAGGACGCCTGATGCAGCCACGGGCACCCAGCATCCCTGCCCGACTGACCGTCAAGCAGGTACTGAACCGCTTGCGCCGCTTTCCGCCTCGCGACACCGCTGTACTCGTAGTCACCGATGACAGCGGCAAACTGCTTGGCCTGGTGGACCTGGTAGACATCGTCCATGCAGACCCCGGTGCTCCCCTGGAGAGCCTGATACACATCAGCACACCGATCCGTGTGAACGCGCTGACAACGCGGGAAGAAATCATCGATCTCTTCTCGCGCTATCGCTTGCGCCTGCTACCGGTGGTGGATATCGAAGATCGGCTGCTTGGCATAATCCGGCAATCCACGGTGATCAAGGCGACCCAGGAAGAGGCGGCAACGGACATGCAGGCAATGGTCGGTGTCAGCCGCGATGAACGGGCACTGTCTTCGCCACTGTCTGCAATGCGCAAACGCCTGCCGTGGCTGAACATCAATCTGCTCACGGCCTTTCTTGCCGCCGCTGTTGTCGGCCTGTTCGAGAACACCATTGCGCAGTTCACCGCACTGGCGGTGCTGTTACCGGTGGTCGCCGGGCAATCCGGCAACACCGGCGCACAGGCGCTTGCCGTGATCATGCGCGGACTGGCGCTGCGGGAAATCCAGATGCGCCACTGGCAGCGCGTCCTGCTGAAAGAGGTACTGGCAGGTGCGCTCAACGGCATCGCAATTGCCATTGTAACGGGGCTGGGCGTCATGCTGTGGAGCAAGTCGGCGGGTCTCGCGCTGGTGATCGGTGCTGCGATGGTTATTTCGATGGCACTGGCAGGCCTGTCCGGTGCGGCCATCCCGCTGCTGCTGACACGTCTGGGCCAGGATCCTGCCCAGTCGGCCTCTATTCTTCTCACGACCGTAACGGACGTTGTCGGTTTCTTTAGTTTCCTGGGCCTGGCGACCCTGTTTTCCCGGCTGTTGTAAAACGTGCCTGAACGATGATTTAGCCAATGGCAGCATCGATACAAACGTCCATCCAATTACGGAAAAACATGGAAATATTTCACCAAGGCCTTCCTATCTCCGGTGTTTTTTTCCGTGTGCTTCTGTGGCAGGGTTCTAAAGCAGATATCATTCGGGTTTGATCTGACTTTACAATGACAACCAGGACAGTTGCATAGTGAGGCGTCTACCCCATGTTTCTTACTGAGCTCGTATTCCGGAAAACAACGGCTACCTGCAAAAGCCTGCCGTTACTTGCACTGCTACTTGTCGTCACGCCACCCCCGCTAGCCGCCCAGACTACGGCGGAACCGCTGGCGAGTAGCGAAACTGCTGTGCAGACACAAAATGCAGTTGAGAACCTGACGAATGTGCAGGAATCGATCGAGCTGAAACGCTCCACGATTCGTGAGCTAAGAGAACAACTGAAACTGCTGGAGGATCCGTCCGAGAAACAGGAGCTGGAACAGAGGATTGATCGTATCAAAAACGAAATAACCGGCCTGCAGCGGTCTTTCGAACACATCGCGCTCGGTGGTATCGATCAGTCGATTTTTACTGAACCGCCTGAACAGAAAATAGACTGGCAGGTCGAAATTGAGGAGGTCAGCCGGCCGCTGCTCTCCACCCTCAAGGAACTCACCGAGAAACCACGCCAGATCGACAGCTTGCGCAGGGAACTCGATCGACAGGAAAACCAGCTGAAGACTATCGAGAAGGCGCTCGACTCAATCCGCTTTTTCAGCCATCAGGACTTGCCACCAATGGCATCCGATGCCCTGAAGAAACTGCTGGTTGACTGGGAACAGCGTCGCGATGACGCACAGCGTGCGCTGGAGATAACGCGCTTCAAGCTCACCAGTCTGAAAACGGAAACGAAGGCCTGGTATACCTCCGCGGGAGACGCGATTGCTGAGTTTTTTCATGGCCGCGGACTGACCCTGCTGCTGGTCATTGTCATCAGTATTGCCATCTGGCTGGCTGCCAAGGGGCTACTATGGTTGTACTGGCGCTGGCTCTATCGCGCCCGGCACGATATCGGTATCACACGTGCACCACTGATCTACTACAGTTACCGGCTTGCCACGGCGATTATCATCGTCCTCGCCATACTCATGGTGTTTTATGTGCGTGGTGACGTCCTGTTTCTTACCCTTGCCCTGATCGCCCTTGCCGGTGCCGCCCTCACCTTGCGCCAGACCCTCCCACGTTACACCGCCGAGTTACGGCTGTTGCTGGGTGTTGGCCCCGTGCGCGAGAGAGAGCGACTGCTGCTGGATGGCATTCCCTACACCGTGGAATCACTGAGTGTCTTTACCGTACTACGAAATCCTGACCTCGAGGGAGTCGTACGACTCCCCCTGCGTGCCATGAATACGCTCGCTTCACGCCCGGCTTCTGATGAACCCTGGTTTCCCTGCCAGCCCGGGGATTTCATCCTGCTTGCAGATGGCAGTTTCGGAATGGTCCTGCGCCAGACGATTGAACTGGTCGAGCTCACCGTACGTGACAGCAAGGTGCAGATCCGTACCCGGGACTTCCTTGGACAGATTGTCCGCAACCTGTCACGTGACAAATTCGGCATTGCCAGCACCTTCGGCATTGACTACCAGCACCAGGCGATCTGTCTCGACAAGGTCCCCGCCTGCTTCCGGGAGGCAATCATCTCCCGATTCGAATGCGCCGGCCTGAAAGAGGACATCGAGGACCTGCTGGTAGAGTTCAAGGAAGCCGCTGCCAGTTCGCTTGATTACCAGATTTACATCATTCTCAACGGTCGCGCGGCAAATGCCTATTTCAGGGCCCAGCGGATGATACAGCAGGCCTGTGTGGAGACCTGTAACCGGGAAGGCTGGGTGATCCCTTTCACCCAGATCACGGTGCATTCCGGAGATGGCATTGAGACCCCCAAAAAACATAGCGGACAGACCAGCGACGGCGTCACACAGCTTGCGTCAGCCACCCTCCCGGAATCCTGACTCACTGAGTTCGATTGCCTATTTGAGATTGCGACTATTTGATATCCCGCAGGGCGATACCTCGCAACAAGCGGCCGAGTATGTCAGATCCGGTAATGACTCGTTTTTCATCTGACCAGATGAGGATAAGGTCATCATCGATGACGTCATCTGCCTCGGAGTCTGTTTGCACCCGCAGGCGTGCTATCACCTTCCCAAGGAGGGTTGATGTGTCCCTGACCAGGATGGGACGATGGCAATAGACGTAGGGATTGATTGCCGCGTTGCCAAACAGGGCACCACGCAGAAAGGCATTGGCATTCAGCACCAGACAGGGCTCGATGTCTTCATCAACAATGATGACCCACTTCTTGCCGGATTTGTTGATATCAAGCAAAAACGGATCGAGTGCGTGGCGCTCGAACTTCGGAAACACCGGCAATCCCGCCTTTGTCGGCAGACTGACGATACTGTCCGGATCTACGTATTCACCTTCCCGGGTAACAGGGATGTCATCCAGCGCCAGGAAATTCATGGCACCGATGCCCTCCAGTCGCCCCACGTCCGTTTCTTCCGCCTCGATATGCTTGCGAATCACGGTATGCAGATCCCGTTCCATGAAATAACTGATGTTCTCCTCACCCAGCCAGTGATCCAGTAACAGGGCGCTGGGTTTCGCCACCGGATACAGCAGGAACTGATAAAAACGCAGTAGCGGTGCCAGCAAGGACCCCATGCGCATGGCATGGCGGGAAAAATACGCCTGTGGCGCAATCTCGCCGGCAAAGGTAATCAGCACGGTTGAAAAGAAGAAGGCCGTTACGCCTGTCATTACCGAATTGGACAACAGGGCCAGCAACACATTAATGCCGACATTGCCCCAGAGGATGGTTGTCAACAGAAAATTGACATCCTGGCGTAATGCCAGGATTTTCACTGCCGCAGGATTACCCGCAGTAGCCTCTACCTCCAGGCGTAGACGACTAATGCCCAGCAACGCCAGGTTGAGACCGGAAAACATCGCTGACTGGCTGATACAAAACAGGATACCTGGCCATACCAGGGCATTGAGCGGCACCGCTTCCATGAATAGGTTCCCGATAAGCGAATTGAACGTCGTATACTTTATCCTGAATTGGACAACTTATATAACGCTGCTCGCACGATTCATGGAACACTGGACAAAAAGCTGCGTTGCCTTGTACATCAGGCAGGCCTTGCGCTGGATGGTGAAGTAACGGGGAATTCCCGATATAGAAACGCCCCGGTATTGCATGGCTTGGCTGGTGGCACCGCCCCACCAAACACAGGACTCTCAATACTGACTGACTCCTGTTACCCGCCCTTTGCTACCCGAGGCGTCTGGAGGGTATCCAAACAGTAGCCTGTTTATCAGCGATTGCAGCCAACTGCTCTGCTCTCTTTCCCATTCCGCCCTCCTGTTATTATTATAGTACATAGATCGAAAACCGTGGCCTGTAAGGTGCCGGAAGGAACGATTTTCCCTGCCCGCAGAATTCTCCTGTATTGTGGTGCGTGTAGGGGGCAGGCATACTGCAGTAGCGACCATGCAACAGCACCACGGATTGAGGCGTCGCGATTATTACCATGCGTCACAACACGCTATGGTCGTTTTGGAGAAGGAGTAACCGGCAGTGAAAAACCTACTCGTAGCAATTGAGAGTTGTGAGGCCATCACGGTCGCGTCACCCATCATGCAATCTACCATTGATCTGGCAACCGCCATGTCGAGCAAGGTGTGGTTACTCCACAGTGTCCCCCGCGCCCGACAGCCTCCCTTCAATATCGATGATACAACCCTGCGCCGAGAGGTCGCTGCCGAATACCACCACGAACATGAGTTTCTGCAGCGTCTTGCCCAATGCCTGCGGGATCGGGATATTGCGGCTAGCGCACTGCTGGTTGAAGGGTCACCAGTCAGCGCGATTCTGAAGGAATCTGACCGCCTGAATATCGATTTGATTATTATAGGATGTCATCGACACGGCGTGCTGTACCACACCTTGCTGGATGCCACGGAGGCAGGCCTGGTGGGGAGATGCCCTCGTCCGATCATGCTGATTCCTGAACTGGAGGAATAACCGGCACGAGGGTTGTGGCAATCCGACCACTCTCAGGCGACCGCCCGCCAGGCTGCCAACAACGCAAACAGCAGGAAAAGGCTGCCGCTTATCCGGTGCAGCCAGCGAAGCGAAAGCCGCTGCAGCAGGGTACGCCCTGCCCAGACCCCCAGTGCAGAAACCATCACCAGAGCCGCCGTTGCACCCAGCCATACCGGTAACGGAGCCAAGCTGCTGGCCAGGCCCGCAACCGCAATCTGCGTCTTGTCGCCAAACTCTGCCACAAAGATCAATAGCAATGTCGTCAGGAAGATACCGTGACCGGAGCGTTCCACCACCTCTGCTGATTCTTCGTCCTCCTGCATAAGCAGGGCATGAATACCAAAGCTACCGAATAACAGAGCGACCAGGGCGGCGGTGATTCGCTCGGGTACCCAGTTTGCCATGCCCGCACCGAACAAGACGGCCAGGGCATTCAGCACAAGAAATGCCAACGTTGCGCCCAGTATTACTGGCCAATGACGGTGACGGGCCGCCAGGCTCATGCACACGAGCTGACTCTTGTCACCGAATTCTGCCAGCGCAATGAGCGTAAAGGTAGACAAGGAAATTGAAACGGGTTCAGCGGAGATCATTACAGGACATTGCCTTGGCATTCGCAAAAATGCAAGGAAATCAACTGACAGTGTATTGGTGTTCGCTACAATTCAGAACAAACAATTTATTTAGAGTATGAATCGAATATTTTCTTGTTTAGATAGTTGCTTTTATTCGCATCAATGTTTCAACTTTTATGCATGCATTCATAATGCCTATAAATTTTACATATATTTGTATGTTAATATATGTTGAATTTATAGAGAGCAGCCTGAATGAGGACTGCATCCGGAGGAATTTGCATGACCACGACCATAACAAGACTTGTTATTTCGATCACAACCCTCATTGCTGTACTTCCGTTGCAGACAGCGCACGCCGAGCAATCGATGCTGACCATGATCACACCGAGTCATTTCATCGTTCAGTTACCGGAAGTCGATCGTGAGTCACTGGTCGAACGTATTGCCACATTGCGCAGCCAATTGATAGCGCGCAAGCAAGCACTCGTACAGAACGTCGCGGAGAGGCAACTCAAGGGTAGCGACGCCATCCTCACAGCGATCCTGCCAGGCGGTCTGCTGTACGCCGGTTTCAAAAAGATTCGCTACGAGCAGGCGAAGAATGAACTGGACCGCATCAGCGCAGACATCGAGGAATTTTCCGACGACCTGATCGCAATGCAGACACCTTCACAACAGATAGTCGCGGCCGCATTACAGCCCTGAAGCCACCCCTTCCCTTGCCACTGGCTACACCCGGCCTGCATGCCGATACCTGCTATCTGGCAGCGGGTTGGCACCCATTCGGGTTCGTTATAGTTATCCACCATTCGCCAGCACAACCTCTTATTGTGGCAACTGGAATTTCCCACAAGAGCGCGGCAAGCCAGGAAGATCCGTATGCGGATCCAGTGATTGACAGGCCTGAAATGCTCCACCGGGGCTACCTGGCGGAAGTCGGTAACGACGACAAGGGTCACCTTGTGCAGCAACCCGACGCATAATCGCCGGCGCCAATAAACAGCAGGTAAAACAGGGTTGCCAGGAAATGGTAGACTTGAGTTCAGGCATTGCGCTAGGGGATAAACTGGCGAATCTCAGGGTTGTCGCGAATGGAGTAACCGACGTTGATCAGGACACTTCTGTATAACAAGACGAGCAACGAAGTCAGTATCGGTGGAAAGGAACTGGTGAGCGTGTGGCAATCGCATGCAGATACCCGCATCTGGTTCGATTGCTTTGGTGAGCCTGAGGAGGAAGAAAAGCAGTTTTTGCAGGATCACTTCGGCCTGCACCCCATGGCGATCCAGGATGCACAACGGACTCGCCATCCGCCCAAGGTCGAGCCATTTGACGATTCCACCTTTATTCTGCTGAAACCGTTGAGTGCTGACTCCGAAGAACTGCAGTTCTCCACCATTCAACTGGCACTCTTTGTCGGGGAGCGTTTCCTGGTTACACGCTGCAGCGGCAAATCACCCGTTATTGATGCACTGTTCGAAGAAACCACCCGCCATACAGAACTGTTGGCCATCGACCCCGCTGCACTGGCACTGCGGCTTTGTCGCAGGCTGGTGGACCACTACCTCAAGGTTTTGCTCAAGCTGGAACCGCGCCTGGAGGAACTGGAAGACGAAATCATGGAACAGCCGGACGATTCCATCCTCGCCGAACTGCTGAATTACAAAACCGAACTGAAAAAATTCAGACGGGCCTTCCTGTACCACCAGCAGATCTTCAGCGAGCTGAAATCAGGCAGCTTCCCCGCGGTAGCAGCCGAGCGCAATCACGAGATCGTCGATGTCTACGAACAACAGGAACGCGCCAGCAGTCTCGCCAGCCTCTATTATGAAATGGCCTCGGACCTCGCTGATGGTTATATATCAGTCGCCTCGCACCGTCTGAACCAGATCATGAAAGTCCTTACCGTGGTGATGTCGATCTTTGTACCGCTGAGTTTTCTGGCAGGTATCTACGGTATGAATTTTGAGAACATGCCGGAACTGCACTCCAACTCCGGCTACTTCATCCTGCTCGGTTTGATGTTCACGATCGTGGTCGTCCTGCTGACCCTGTTTTACCGAAAGAAATGGCTATGACTGCCGCCAGGCGTTGCGATGCTGGCGTGACATCGTAAGTTACCTTCCCGTATGCATCTGGATCCACTGCTGCCGACCCTGGTTGCCATACTCGCACTGGTCCTGCTCATCGGCCTGTCCCTGCACCTGCTCCGACAGCCCCAGGTGATTGGCTATTTGCTCGCCGGCATAGCCATTGGTCCATGCGGTCGCATTTCAGGACTTTCCAGCAGCTACCGTGACATCCGGACCCGTAGCAGCAGCCTGCGCTTGCCCTGCGGACAACAGGACCACTGCCTGCAGTTTCACCCGACCATAGCGTGTCATGGTTGCAAAGCGTTCACGCGCAATCGGCATGTGAATCGAATCCAGTACCGTCTCGCCAGCCTTGTAATCGACATAGGGGTCGTTGACATAAACGAAGCTTGCATCAAAACCGGTCACCACAACCCAGTGAGGAAAGCGCTCACCATAGATCTGCCAGGAGGAAATCAATACCAGCGGGATGGCGCCGCTGCTGAACTCGGCCTCCATCTTCTCAAGGGACATGGCCCTGTGGAAAACCGGTACCTTCAGGGCACGTAGCTGCTCCCTCATATCCTCCTGTACCAGGCGCATGACCTCCTTTTTATCTTCACTGCGCACCGAATCCACCAGATGTACCCCCTTGTCACTCACATACGCCCGCACGCTGAAATTGCGCCTGGCGGCCGCCAGTGCCAGGCCGTAGGGCCCGCAACCACCATGCCCGGAGGTCATAAAGACGGTGGTTGCCTCACGCCAGAGACGCAATTCCAGTTTGCGAGTAAGCACCACAGTTGGGTCCAGGGTGGCCATGGCCATCATCAATGCAGCGGGACCACAGGTGAAATCCAGGCTTTGTTCGTACCACGCAACCATGCGCAAGGATGGATGCAGCTCCGGTGACAGCGACTTTTCATAGCGCCAGGCATCGGCATGATCGTCGTAGTAATCCAGCCACTCGCCAAAACGGCGATAGCCATGCCGTTCGTACAGTGCAACCGCGGTGCTGTTGTCCTTGCGCACCTCCAGGCGCATATAGGCCCGGTGCTTCGACCAGGCAACCTGCTCGGCAGCATGGAGCAGACTACTAGCCACCCCCTGACCACGCATATCCGGGGCAACGGCGAGCGAATAGAGTCGCGCGACGGAGGTGGCGCGCGAGAACAGCACCACGACATCACCAACGATCCGCCCTGCACGCTCCTCCACCAGCACCGCCGCATTTGCTCGGGTCAACATGTGGCGGAACTGCCGCCGGCTGATGCGATCATCTTTGAAGCATTGTTGCTCCAGGGCGACCAGGGCATCCGTATCTTTCAGAGTTGCGGCACGGTTCATAGGTAATCTGCGATAGTTGGAGTACGCCACATATAATGACGCCAGTGCAGTGTCTTGTGGAAGCATTTTTAATCACATCCAGCCACTGGTCCCTCTCTCCCCAGCATCCCGGAATGCTGCAATACTGCCTCCATTACCGGAGTCCCCGGCGCTTACATCGCTGCCCCATGGTCAGCCGCAGCGTTCGGGTTCTCGATCGGAGCAAGCGGGCACGCGCGGATCAACGGCAGATCCGGCGATAGCGCATGGCTGTGCTGCAGCTATGGCACAGACAGCAATGGCATCAGACACGCAGCAGCGCACTGCATATCAAAAT
>JAJDNX010000154.1 GCA_022340485.1 Gammaproteobacteria bacterium
CGTCCAGAAGCCATCAAAATGGCCCCAGTGATCTTGGCATTGAAGTCCGAGCCATGGGCTGATGTTAAGGTGCTGGCGACTGCCCAGCACCGACACATGCTGGATCAGGTGCTCAATTTCTTTGGCATCGAACCGGACATCGACCTGGACATCATGCGCCCGAATCAGGCGCTGACGACCTTGACAGCCCGTCTGCTGCTTGACATGGACGATGTGATGCTTGCAGAAAAGCCGGATGGTGTGCTTGTCCAGGGGGATACTACCACCGTGATGACGGTCGCACTGGCCTGCTTCTATCATCATATTCCGATCGGCCATGTGGAGGCAGGGTTGCGCACCTGGGATCTGCAGAATCCCTTTCCGGAAGAAGCAAACCGCGTGATCGCCGGAAAACTGGCCCGCTGGCACTTTGCGCCGACAGAAGGCTCCAGGCAGAACCTGCAACGTGAGGGGGTGCCGGATACCGAGATTGTGGTGACGGGTAACACCGTCATCGATGCCCTGTTAATGACAGCAGCGAAACATCTGGAAGTCGGCATTGACCTGGATGCCGATAAACGCCTGGTATTGATTACCGCCCATCGACGGGAAAATTTCGGTGAGCCGTTCCGTAATGTTTGCCGGGCGTTGCACACGCTGGCTGAAAATAATCCCGAAATCGAGTTTCTTTACCCCGTCCACCCCAACCCGAACGTAAAGGATGTGGCGCACAAGACACTCGGTGCCTGCCCGAACATTCGCCTTTGCGAGCCCCTCGACTATGCCCCCTTTGTTGCTGCCATGAAGCGTGCGTACCTGATCATGAGTGATTCAGGCGGCGTTCAGGAGGAGGCTCCTGCATTGGGTAAGCCCGTGCTTGTGCTGCGCGATGAAACGGAACGTCCCGAAGCCGTGGAACAGGGAGTAGTAAAACTGGTCGGTCCAAACTATGAACGCATCGTGCAGGAAACGCAGCGTTTGCTGGATGACGAATCTGCATACCGTGCGATGGCGCGCGGGGTTTCGCCCTATGGCGATGGTCGTGCTGCCGAGCGTATTGTGAAAGTTTTGAAAGAACATTTTTCCTGATGCGGCTTGTATACCTCTCGCCTGTGCCCTGGACCAGTTTTGCCCAGCGGCCCCACAAATTTGTGGAATGGTTTCATGCCAGGAGTGGGGGGGATGTTCTTTGGGTGGACCCCTACCCAACTCGCTTGATGGTACTGGAAGACTTGCAGCGCTGGAAGGCCGGGGGAGGGTCTGCAACAAAGCAAAGTGCAAATAGGGTCCCAGCCTGGATCACCATCCTGCAGCCGCGTTCTCTGCCGATAGAGCCGTTGCCCGGTGCCGGGATGATTAATCGCCTGCTTTGGAAGGATGTATTGCAGGGAATTGACAGATTTGTTGCTGAAGGTGAATGCCTTCTCGGTATTGGTAAACCCTCTGAGCTGGCGTTGCAGGTGCTTGATCGACATGCCGCAGTCACTTCTCTTTACGACGCGATGGATGATTTTCCAGCGTTTTATCGCGGCATATCGCGGGGAGCAATGGCTCACCGGGAGGCTGCGATTGCCACGCGCGTCAATCGAATACTGGTTTCCTCGTCAATGTTGGCCGATCGGTTTACCCGCTGCCGCACAAAACTTGCTGTTGCGCGTAATGCCTGCTCAGCGGATACCCTCCCGCCCTTTAATGCAGTGAGAAGAACGCTTGGCAGACCCGTGCTCGGCTATGTCGGCACGATGGGTCACTGGTTTGACTGGCGTTTGCTGTTTGCCTTGGCCGAGGTTGATCCGTCCCTGTGCATACGCCTGATTGGTCCCGCCTATGTTTTGCCTAATGAACCGGTACCTGCCAATATCGAGTTCCTGCCTGCCTGTGACCATGAGGCAGCCATCAGGGCAATGCAGGAATTTTCAGTAGGATTGATTCCCTTTAAATGCACCGACCTTACTGCATCGGTCGATCCAATCAAATACTACGAATATCGGGCTCTCGGTTTGCCCGTTCTCTCATCACGTTTTGGGGAGATGAACTTGCGGGATGGGCATGCGGGTGTGTTTCTCGTGGAGAAGCAGGATGACTTGGCCAATCTGCTCAGAACGGCAATGGCCTACCAATGTGAGCGGGAAGAAATACAGGAATTCCGAACGGCCAATACCTGGGAGGCGCGTTTCGATGCCAGCGGCATTCTCCACTGATCGGGATAGGGTCATAGCGAATCAGAGACTGCCGATAGAATCGTAACGCGTTGAAAATGAATATAAATATGTACTTCCCAAGTATGATTGCGTGTGATAAACAAACCAGCCCAAGAACTGTGCGCCTATGATCCGTTATTGCAGCCACAAACCAGGGGAGACACCGGGGCAGAAGCGGTGGTCAGGAGAGGGCGTAGATCCCTACAATATGCCGGATGTCGTTACCGTTTATCGCGAACGGTACGTGGAGATCCGGGATGCTTGAGCTTACCCCGGAGTTTGCGGCACAGCTACCAACGGATGTACCTACCTTCGACTATCTGATGCAGCTTGACGGAGAGAGGTTCCGTGACATCGCCAATCGCCGCACACTGCGGTTCACCCTGAATGGCAAGCGCTACTTTCTCAAGGCTCATTACGGCGTGGGCTGGAAAGAAATTATCAAGAACCTGCTGCAACTGCGGTTGCCGGTGCTGGGTGCACGCAATGAATGGCAGGCGCTTCAGGCGCTGACCAGGCTGGGTGTGGATACCATGAAGCTGGTGGCTTATGGCGAACGTGGCTGGAACCCGGCTCACAGGCAGTCCTTCGTCGTCACCGAGGCGCTTGAGGAAACGGAAAGCCTGGAGGATTTTTGTGCTGGCTGGGAGACACACCCGCCTGCGACAAAGGCAGGGCTGCGCCTGAAACGTGCACTGATCGAGCGGGTAGCGACCATTGCACGGCGCATGCATGCAAACGGCATCAACCACCGGGACTTCTATATCTGTCACTTCCTGCTGGATGTTTCCGCAGATGTTTATCAGCAGCCGCCGCAGGCGCTGCGTTTGTCCTTGATCGATCTGCACCGTGTACAGCTGCGCAAGCGCACGCCGTTGCGCTGGGTGGTCAAGGATATCGGCGGACTGTATTTCTCCAGTATGCGGATTGGTCTGACACAGCGTGACCTGTACCGCTTCATGAAGGTATACCGGGATACCACGCTGCGCACCACCCTGCGCGAAGACGGCAAATTCTGGAGCCGTTGTCGCCTGCGTGCTTTCAGCCTGTATCATTCCTTCTATCATGAGCTCCCAGCGACCCCCTGACACCCCCGTTACTGCGGCTGCACTGCTTCGAATGGGTCGCCAGCCGGGACCATTCGTGCTTGCACTGGACGCGCACACAGAGCCCGCGGCGCGCGTCTGCTGTGATGAGGTGGTGCGCGCCATTCCCGGCAAGCGTCTGGTCTGTCGGGGTAGCTGGCAGGGGCAGGCCACTTACGTCAAGGTGTACCTGGGGGCGGACAAATACTGGCGGGCAGAATGCCGTGGTCTGCAGGCCCTACAAGAACATTCAATTCCCGCGCCGCGGTTGCTGCACGCGGGCACGGCGGATCACGGTGCATTGCATGTCATTGTACTGGCAGCCATCGATCCCGCACAGACGCTGGCACAGGCCTGGGAGCAAGCCGATGAGGAGGCGGAGCGCAGTAAACTTCTGCAACTTGCCGTGATGGCGATTGCACAGCACCACCGGGCCGGCCTGGAGCAGAGTGATATTCATCTGAATAATTTCCTGCTTTCCGCTGGACGGCTCTATACGCTGGATGGTGGCGGTATCCGCTCCAGCGGCGCAAAGGAATTGCCAGCCAAGCGCTCGCTCGATAACCTGGCGCGCTTCTTCTCCCAGTTCTATCCGTGCTTCGACCCGCTGATCCCTGCCGTGCTCCCGGTCTACCTAGGCCAGCGCGGCTGGCCGGCAGGGCGCCTGAGCACCCAGGTGCTGTTGCGGCGGGTGCGTCTTTTTCGGCGCAGGCGCCTGCGACATTTCCTGAAAAAGACCTTTCGTGAATGCAGCGCCTTTATTTGCCGGCAAAGCTGGCGCAGTTTCCGTGTCTACGACCGTGCGCTGGCGAATCCCGCGCTGCTGGCGCTGCTGGCAGACCCGGATGCCAGCCTGCAACAGGCCGATGCACGCTACCTGAAGCAGGGCAATACCTGCACACTCTGGTCCCTCGACGTCGGTGGGCGGCAGCTGGTGGTGAAACGCTACAACATCAAGGGCCCTGGGCATCGCATCAAGCGGGCGGTGCGGCCTACCCGGGCCGCCACCGCCTGGGAAAATGCTCATCGGCTGGGGATGTACGGTATCCTTAGCGCCCGGCCGGTGGCACTCTATGAACGGCGTTTCGGTCCGCTGCGAGGCAAGGCCTGGCTGATCACGGAGTATGTCGGTGGAGATGACATTACCCGGCTGTGCAGTCGCCCCCGTCCCGATCACGAGAGCACCCACCGGGCCGTCAGTGACATGACATCGTTACTGGCGCAACTGGCATACTGCCGGATCAGTCATGGAGATATGAAAGGCACAAACTTTATCCAGTCACCGCGGGGCATTGCAGTCATTGACCTCGATGCCATGCGCGAGTACCGCACCGACTCAGGTTTCCGCAGGGCACAACAGCGGGACCTGCAACGCTTCCTGCGTAACTGGCAGCCATGTCCGGAAATTGCGGCCTTGTTCAAAACATCCATAGAACACCTCCAGCGGGTGGCAGCGATATGAATATACTCGGACTTTCGGGTGCCGTTGGCCACGATGCATCCGCTGCCCTGTTTGTGGATGGTGAGCTGGTCGCCGCGGCCGAGGAAGAGCGTTTTCTGCGTGACAAGCATGCCAAGGGAAAATTTCCACTGCACTCCAGCCGTTTTTGCCTGGAATTCGCCGGTCTGCAGCCAAGTGCAATTGATATCGTGGCCTTTCCCTACAGCCCGATTAGTCTGTGGTCACCCGCGCGCTGGCATTATGCGCGCCGTTACTGGTATGCGCCGGACCGTGCCCTGCTGGCCATTTTCAATGGTAACCGTCGCTATCGTCGCAACGTGCGCGGTGTCATGGAGATGCTTGGCAAGCTTGGTGTGGACCCCGACAACATAAGTTTCCGAGCGGTGGAGCACCATCTTGCACATGCCAGCAGTGCCTACCACCTCAGTGGCTTCCGGGAAAAGACTGCCATCCTCGGCATCGATGGCAAGGGTGAATATGCGACGACCTTTTTCGGCTATGGCGAGAATGGCCATATTCACAAGCTGAAGGAATTCTATGACCCGGATTCACTGGGCGGCTTGTACGGTGCGCTTACCGACTACCTTGGTTTCGAGATGCTCGACGGCGAGTTCAAGGTGATGGGCATGGCCCCCTACGGTGACCCTGACAAGTATGACCTGTCACGGCTCATCAAGTATGACAGGCGTGGTTTCCGCATTAACACGCGGCTGGCGAATGTCATCGGTATGCGCCGCTACAAGGAGAATGGCAAGGGCTACTATTTCAGTCGGGAACTGGTCGACTGGCTCGGGCCGAAACGCCAGGGTGATGCAATCGATGATCCCTACGTGGACTATGCCGCCAGTATCCAGAAATTGCTGGAGGAGGTATCACTGGGCCTGATTGAGTACTACCTTGGCGATCTGTTGAAGGAGACCGGTAAACTGTGTTTTGCCGGTGGTGTAGCACTGAACGTAAAACTGAACCAGCGCATTATCGCAATGCCGGATGTGCAGGAATTGTTTGTGCAGCCCGCGGCCAGTGATGCCGGTACTGCGATCGGTGCAGCCTCCTATATTGCCAACGAAATGGGCGAGACATTGCACAAGATGGAACATGCCTACCTCGGGCCCTGTTATACCACGGAGCAGTGTATCGCCGCCTGCGAGGCGCATCCGCAACGGCCGCTGTTCGAGGCACTGTATAATGCAGCGGCACGCGCGGCAGACTTGCTGGCTGCGGGTAACCCGGTCGCCTGGTTCCAGGGGCGCATGGAATTCGGCCCGCGGGCGCTGGGTAATCGCAGCATCCTCGGCGACCCGGGCACGGCGGCCATCGCCGACCGCATCAATGAGCAGATCAAGTATCGCGAGCGCTGGCGGCCGTTCTGTCCGAGCATGCTGGACACCGTTGCCGCCGAGATCCTGCAGACCGACCACCCTTCGCCGTTCATGACCTTTACCTTCGATGTAGCGGAGTCCTGGAAGTCGCGGATACCGGAGGTGGTGCATGAGGACGGTACCGCGCGCGCGCAGATCGTCACCCGCGATACCAACCCGCGCTATTATGCCCTCATTGAAGAGCTGGAAAAACGTACCGGGAATGCCGTGGTGCTGAATACCTCTCTGAATCGCCGCGGCGAGCCAATGGTGTGCTCGCCCGAGGATGCACTGAACATGTTCTTTGGCTCTGACCTGGAGTACCTGATCATGGAGGATGTACTGGTCACCAAACGGGCCTGATCCTAGATCCGCATCATCGGGTCGGTGAGAAAGCGCAGCGGATGCCTGATGAACTTGCGCCAGCGGCGCATTCTGCGTTCCCGCAAAAAAGCCTCCGGATCCGTTTGTCGCTGGTGATTCAGTTTTGCGAGTTTGCGCGCCAGTTTGCGTTCGTTTAGTTGCTGCTGGATGATGAAACCCTGTGACTTGTCATAACGGGCCAGCTGCTGTGGTGACAGTTGCTGGCCCTGGTGCTCAGCGGACAGACCCAGTTCGATCAGCAGGGATGGCCGGATAAATTTCTGCTCAACCTGTTGCTGGATATCGCCGGCTTGCAGTACACCCGAGTCAAGCATCCTCCTGACCTCGTCTACCCATAAATAACCGAGTGGATGGCCCGTATAGACCCACGGTTGGGTGCGCACCTTGGTGTAATGCAGCAGGCGCGTGTTTTCATCGAAGTGGTCCAGTGCGTTCCAGCCAAGCGGCAGGCGGTCCTGGATCATGTCTGCTGACAGCAGTGGCGCCATTGACATGAGCTCCTCATAGCCATACCTGACGCCAAGACCGGCAATGATTTCGTCGGGATCCCATGGCAATGCACTGCAATCCATCAGCATCACTGCCGTCAGCTTTTCCTTGTCCGCTGCGGGGGTTATCTTTTCCACCAGGATCTTTGCGCCGTTGAAGGGGGTGTTCCAGAGTTCCTCGATATCCCGGAACACGATCATGTCCGAGTCCATGTAGACGGCGCGACCCTGGTAGCCGGCCAGTTTCGGGATCGCGAAGCGACCGTAGGAGAAATTGGTGTAGGGCAGGAAGCGCACATCGGACGGTGTCGGTGCAAGGCGGTTATCGATGGTGCGCATGTCCACCGCAAGCCCGGTGTGACGCCTGATGGAATGCTCCAGAACCCTGAAAGCCAGTTGCTCGGACTCGGCTGCGCCGACGTAGATTCGAACCGTTTCCTGATTTTCAGCCATGTTAATGCCCCTGTTGTTCAACCAGTCGGTAGTCCTGCTCTCGCAAAGGCGTCGGGTGCCGGCAAATAAAGACGCCAGCTAGTTTATAAAACCACATACCACTTTGCGACCTTCGCACCTGTGCATGCGACTTGCCTTTTTGCGGTCATCACGTGCAGCCTGTTTGCAGGTGATTCATCCAGCCTCCCTGACCTATATCATGCCAAGGGCCTGTTGCAGGGTGATTTTCGGGATGACGCTGTCCGGCAGGCGGCTGTCGGAGGATAGATTGTAGATTTCAAAATTCTCTGCCACAACAAGGTCCCTGACAACCTCGAAGGCAGGCAGGATGTAGGGTGCGTAATCACGGTCAAGGCGCGATTTGACGACATTGTTACCCCGTTCATAGAAACGTGCTTGGCCCGGGGCAGCATTCAGGTCCATGCCGAGCAGGAAGACCTGACTGAAATTCAGGTAGTAGGCAACCTGCAGCGCCTCGAAGACCACGGTCTGTGCCGTGAACACCCCGGCGTTGATATCCCTGCTGAAGCCGACCCGGCCGCTGTTGTATTGCGGGTCGGGATGCAGGCTGATACCGTGCTGCCGTAATGCCCAGCGTCTGAAGGCCTCGGGACTGAGCTGCGGGACCTGGTAGCGATAGTTCATCTCCGGTAACAGGTACAGATTCGGGCTGGCCAGCAGGCCACGGTCGAGCTCGCAGAGCATGCCCAGTGCCGCGAAGGAAAACAGGCAGGCGGCGTCCGACTCGATCATCAGCCTGACCAGCTGCAAGCGATCCTTGACAAACGAGCCGTCGGATACGAGGTGATACTGGAATTCCAGTCCACGGTCGTTTGCAAGTGCAATGGCACCATTCACGCCAAAGCAGCAAAGGCCGGCGAGCTTGCCGGTATCGATCTTTGCGAGGGAAGGGCCGGTTGCGATGATGAAACACTGGCGGGATGGCGGTTTCTGCAACGCGCTAAGGGGGTTTGTCTGCCCCACCGGCCGGCCTTTCCAGTAGATGCCGTAGTGCGGATCATCGCCCTTTCCCGCAGGTTCCAGACGAAAGTCCGGGTGCAGGCGATTCATGTGCCGTAACGATTTCGGCAGTGTCTTGCGCAGGTACCATTTTCGGATTTGGTCGAGTCTTGACATGGCGTTGCGTGGGTCGATGCCGGTGAGCTGTCAGGACCTGTTGGCTGCCGGCACGAAGTCGTTGAGGGTGCTGCCGGCCGCAAGCGTCTCCAGTCCGTATTTACACTGCGCCTGGGTGCTGTTCTGAATGTTCTGCTTGATATCCCCGATGTCACCCGATGATCGCTTCGGGTGGTGCAGGTGGTAGGTGTTGCACAGTCGGCTGACATCGCAGATCTGTACGCCACTGAGATTCAGGCGGTGTCCGAGTTCGAAGTCCTCAAAACCATAGACCAGGATGCTTTCGTCCATGCCATTCACGGCGAAGAGATTTTCCCGGTAGGTGGAAAAATTGCATCCGGCCAGGCGCTTGCCGCGCCTGGCAATCAGCCTGCGCAGCAATCTGTTCTGTATCACGATGCCACGGCTACCTTCCGCGATCTCCCCGCGCAGTGTTTGCCAAAGCAGTCGCCACGGGTTCTGGTTGAAACGCTGCTCGCCAGTAATCAGTCTGCGCGTATACTCCTTGCCGAGTTTTACACCTCGATAACCGCATAATACTCTGTCCCTTTGTGCATGGCGCAGGTGGTTTTCGACAAAACGGCTGTGCAGCAACATGTCGCCATCAATGACGATGAGATAGTCACCGCTGGACTGCTTGAATGCCCTGTTTAATATTTTCGTTTTGAAAAAACCACTGTCCTCGTGCCACAGGTGAGCCAGTTCGAAACCAGGATAGCGATTTCTGAAGTCGTTGATGACTGCCTCGGCATTATCCGAGGAACCGTCATCGGCAATGACGATGTCGAAATCAGTAACACTCTGGGT
>JAJDNX010000024.1 GCA_022340485.1 Gammaproteobacteria bacterium
AGTAGCCAGCCGAAACAATAAAAACAGCTATCAACAATGCTGCCATGCAGCCAGTGCTGTCTGGGAATTGGCAGTTCGATGGAGGCAGCGTATTCAGTCATGAAAAAAAGCGGCCGCAGAACTAGTCTGCCTAGGCGCGAAATAATATTGCGACTTCCCTGACATACGATTATTACTTTTCATACGGAGTAAAACCTATCCTGGATCGGATGAATGTCTTTGCGTTCCCTTTTAAAAGGATGATTACCCCTCTACTATCATGGAATTATCAGGGTTAATCCACACATGTTTTGACAAGCTGATTGGACAGATAGGATAATTTATTCCTTATCGGGGTGTGTCGACATTCCAAACCAAGTTAACCCATTCAACCAGTCAAGGAGATCATGATGGTCGATCCTATCCTACATTCTGTTGCCGAACCTCCCAAGCTCGAGGAAACCAATACTGTGAACAAGCCAATCAACCCACGCGTGGCTGAACTGTTGCAATCCATCTACTCTGTCAGCAGGACAGCTGCTACCTCAATTGGTTTGGGCAAGGCGGTGGACTGTGCGAAAGACTCGCAGAATTTTGTCGACAGCGATGAGGTACTGGAATTCAGCCTCGAAGCCGGGTATGAGGCGGTCAACCAGGTTTGGAGTGATGCAGAAGAGTTAGCCAAATTGCTGGATATCGACCTCAAGAAACCGGTCAATTACAAGTTAACGCCTGTCTTTTCTGATAAGTAACCTTCAGCCCCGCCCGTTGAGGCGGGGGTTCCAGAGCAAAGCATTCGGTGACAGCTTCAAGCATCGCTTGCCTGTCACCGATTCCTTGCATCCAAATCTTCTTTACTAACCATACAGCGGCGGATACGGCTTACCCCATCGCCTGCACTGCCGCAGTGGCTTCCACTACAACGGCTGCTTCGGAACCTTGCTCGCGCAGTTGGGTTTCCCCATAGATTCGCCGATATTCTTGTAATTCTGTGACGAGTGACTGTATCGGGTGTGTATCCGTTCACAGATATCCTGTAGCTAACCTCTTACGATAGAACCATCGAAACAGCAGGTGGTCACGGAGACAGATATGCACAAGATTATTATTGCACTGTTGGTTATTTACTTACTGGGCGATCCCGGCATGGAGACTCTGGCCTGGCTTGGCGACATGAAGAATTATTTCATTACTGCTGCAATTGCACTGGCCACGGCGCCCTTCATCATTTCCCAGCTCGACGGTTGATATTTGCACAGTGACGGTCTCGACACCGTTACTCTTGCAGAACGCAGGCGGCGACCTTCGGGTCGCCGTTTTCGTATATAGTGACAAGGGTGCTGAAGCTTCCGCTGCTAGCGCTGAACGGCTGAGAAACGAAACTGTCCGTTGAATAAATGAGCTGTTCCATGTCATCCAGGAACCGTCCCTTGTGACTCTTCTTGCAATACTTCTCGAAACCACTACCGGTTAAGTTCTGTTGGCGCACCGGCCTACCTTCCATATCAAACAGGTTCGAGTATCATTGCATAACCAGATAATCGTAGCATCCCCAGGATGTAAACTGTCAGTCTACCGACCGGGCATCATTTCAAACCGGAATCCGTAACAAACATGCCTATACACAGTGGTTCACGGATCCTCCCTTACTCCTGTGAACAGCTGTTTGACCTGGCAACCGATGTGGAAAGCTACCCCGAATACTTGCCCGGCTGGGTCGACGCCAGGGTTCTGGAACAGTCAGGTAACACCCTGCGCGTAGAACAACGATTAGGTCTGAAAATACTCCCCCTGCCCTTTGTCACGACGGCGGTTCTTGATCGTCCACACACGATCCGCATCCATTCAAGCAGCGGACCGTTTCGATTCTTGCAGGTTGAATGGTGCTTCGAGCCTGCCGATGCGGGAAACTGTGCCGTATTTCTTGAGTTCAACTTCATATTGCGCAATCGTTTCATTGAACGGGTAACGACCGCACTATTCGAGCAGTTGTCTCCGGAAATTATCAATCGATTCGAGAAACGTGCAGAATTGCTCTACCGCAATTAAACTCCTGGGGCGGGATTTGCATTCGTCTCGGAAAACCTGGTTCAATACCTTACGAATATTTTTTAACCAACTGTATATGTTTGCTTTGTTCTGGATGCCCCATAGCATTTTTGCAGCAAGACCCGTAGCCACGCAAATCTCGGTCCGGAAAAAAAGACCGGGTGCATACCCCACCAGGATCGCACGGGTGGTCAGAATGAAGGCGTGCCGTTCCTCACACCAGATACTTTATCTTCTACAACCGGGACACTGATCCAATGCCGTTACTTCTCCTAACGCAGCAAGAAACATGCATGTTCTTGAACACGGACACTGCGCGGATGCGGAAGATAATGCGAAACCACCCGGCGGGTGCCGTATGAAAGGACAGTCATCCCCCTCCTCTGCCGCATCATATCCTTTGCCCTTGACACCCCATACCAAGCCGGCAGAGGAAATGCTTGCCATTTTGCAGAGCTCGCCGAAAGGTCTGAGCCATGCCGAAGCGGATGCCCGCCTGCAACACTATGGACGTAACGCCCTGCCGACAGCCAAACCACCGGGCATTGTCCGTGTCTTCCTGCATCAATTCGCAAGTCCGCTGATCTATGTGCTGGTGGCTGCTGCACTGGTTTCACTGGCGATTCGCGAATGGTCTGACGCCGGCTTCATCTGCGCGGTACTGCTACTGAATGCCATTATCGGTACGGCACAGGAATATTCTGCCCAACGAGCTGCAACGGCGCTGCAGCAGCTAGTCAGCATGCGCAGCCGGGTCTTGCGCGAGGGCGATGCCCATGAGTGTGACGCACAAGAGATCGTGCCCGGCGACATCGTGCTGCTGGAGTCAGGTGAACGCGTTCCGGCCGACATGCGTCTGCTAACCAGCCACAACCTGGAGGTGGATGAGTCGCTGCTGACCGGTGAATCCATCGAGGTATTCAAACGTCCTGACGAACTGTATCTGGCGGAGAGCCCGCTTGGCGACCGACTCAACATGGCCTTTGCCGGTACGCTCGTTAGCCGGGGACGTGCCCGTGGCGTCGTCACGGGCACGGCACTGCATACAGAACTTGGTCATATTGCCTCCGCGGTACTCGGCAAGTCGCCCACCAAGGCACCTCTACTGGTTCGGATGGAGCGATTTACCCATCGCATCGCCCTACTGATTGGGGGAATCGCCTTGCTGATGGCAGGTGTAGCACTGGCTCACGGCATGCCGCTGGATGAAATCTTCCTGCTGGCCGTAGCGCTGGCCGTGTCGGCTATTCCGGAGGGCTTGCCGGTTGCGCTTACCGTCGCACTGGCCATCGGTATGCGGCGCATGGCAAGGCGGCATGTCATTGTACGGCGATTGCTGGCGGTGGAGGCGCTTGGATCCTGTACCTTTATCGCAACCGACAAGACCGGCACCCTGACGATCAATCAGCTGACAGCATGCCGTATTGCCTTTCCCGGCCAGGAGCACTGGGAGGTCACAGGTAACAGCCTGGAGCCGGCAGGCAGCATCCTCACACCGCAGGGCGCCCCGTTGCCAGAGGAGGAACAGCTGCTCGGGTGGCTGTGCCAGACGGCGGTATTGGCCAATGAGGGCTTTCTTGCGCATCGTGATCACGGTTGGGTACAGCACGGCGATGCCGTTGATGTTGCCCTGCTGGTGATGGCGCACAAGGCCGGGGTAGCACAGGCAGAGGCCGTCAATACCATGCCGGAAATCGCGACCATCCCGTTTGAATCGGAGCGCCTGTTTTCGGCGAGCCTGAACGGCAAGGAGGGGGCACAGCATGCCTTTGTCAAAGGGGCGCTGGAACGTCTGCTGCCGATGTGCAGCAGCATGGCTGCAACCGGCGGCACGTTGGCACTGGACCATTCGCAGGTGGAGCGGCAGGCACAACTGCTTGCCAGCCAGGGTTATCGTGTCATAGCGCTTGCGGCTGGCGCGATCGAACTGGGACCACAGGAGGTGTTTTCCGAAGAACACCTCAGGCAGCTGACCTTGATCGGACTGGTCGGCATGATCGACCCGCTACGGCCCGAGGCGAAGGCGGCTGTAACCGCTTGCCGGGCTGCCGGCATTCGCGTGGCAATGGTGACCGGTGATCATCCGGCAACCGCTTATGCCATTGCCAGTGAACTGGAACTGGCAACCAGCCCGGAGGAAGTAGTCACCGGACCGCAGCTGAAGCAGGCAACGGATGCGGCAGCAATGGATCAGTTGACCAGAGGGGCACGGGTATTTGCCCGCGTGGAGCCGCAGCAGAAGCTCAACATTGTCCGGTCCCTGCAGCGCAACGGGCACTTTGTTGCCGTCAGTGGTGACGGCGCCAACGACGCACCTGCACTGCGCGCCGCCCAGGTAGGCGTGGCAATGGGCCGAAGTGGCACCGACGTTGCCCGTGAGACCGCAGACCTGATCATAACCGATGACAACTTTGCCTCGATTGTGGCCGGTGTCGAGGAGGGGCGTGTTGCTTATGCCAATGTACGCAAGGTGATTTTTCTGCTGATCTCTACCGGGGCCGCGGAGCTGGTACTTTTTGCCCTGGCGTTGCTGGCCAACCTGCCACTACCGTTGCTGGCAGTACAGTTGCTGTGGCTGAATCTGGTGACCAACGGCATCCAGGACGTGGCACTGGCATTCGAACCGGGTGAAGGCAACGAACTGCATAGCCCGCCACGAAAACCGCAGGAGCCAATTTTCAACCGCCTGATGATCGAGCGTGTCGTCCTGTCCGCGTTGGTAATCGGTAGCGTTGCATTTCTGCTGTTCCAGTTGCTGCTGGAACGCGGCTACTCAATTGACCAGGCGCGCAACGGAACCTTGATGCTGATGGTGTTGTTCGAAAACATTCATGTCTTCAATAGCCGGTCAGAAAACCTGTCGGCATTTCGGCACAACCCAATGCGCAATCCCCTGTTGCTGTTCGGGACGGTAGTGGCGCAGCTGATTCACATCGGTGCCATGTATACCCCGTGGATCAGCGACGTCCTGCAGATCCAGCCGATATCGCCACAACACTGGGTCATCCTGCTTGGTCTGGCACTGACTGTACTGGTCGTCATGGAGATAGACAAGGCACTCCGGTCGTGGCTGGAGGCTCATTCCAGCCAAGAAAGGCAGGTGGAATGAGCGGTCATTCATTCTCCTTCACAGATCCGGGATGTGCATGTATATGACAGTCCTTTCGTTTATGCTTGATTGCACAGCAACACGACGGCTACCAGGATCATGATTACAATACGCCACGTACCAGAAATACCCAATGCTCATACTGTGGGTTCTCGCCTTTAGCCTGCTCGGCAGTATCGGTGCCACTGCTGGTGCAGAGTTACTGCTGGTTTTGCCAGACGTGGTCCGCGGGCGACTATTGCCCGACCTGAGCAGCTACTCACGCACCAAGGCATTCGTGTTGAACACCTTGTCCGCTGCGGCGACCTTGCCAGGTGCCCTGTTGGCCTGTTTCTGGCTGGAGGATACCCGTACACTCGTGCCCTAGGTACTGGCCCTGTCAGCCGCCAGTTTTATCTATATCGCTAGCGCCGATCTGGTGCCGAATCTGCACCGACGCGTGCTGCTGAAAGACGCTGTTCACCAGGTAACGCTGCTGCTACTGGGCATCGGCACGATCGCATTATTACAAGTCGGTCATACTGGATAATCCGTTGCAAAAACCACCAACATGGTAACCCTATGGCAAAAAAAGAACGTCAACACACGATGGGGCCGATCGGGGAATGTATCTGCCCAAAATGCGAGCTGCGCATCATGCACCGCCAGGGTGTGCCCTGCCAGCAGGAGCGTTGCCCGGCATGTGGGACCAAGATGTTGCGCGTCGGTTCTGATGACTTCCAGCTGTGGGTGAACAAGCAACGACAAAAGCCGGTACAGTAACAAGCGCCAAGGGTCTTGAACGGTGGGGGTGGCTTTCGCTGCTGCTCAACGTCGTTCTGGTCGGGCTGCATGGCAGCCTGGCCATGTCTTCTGGCAGCCTCGCGGTCAGCGCCGAGGTGATTCACAACGTGCTTGACCTTCTCGGAGCGGCTGCCGTGCTGGTGGGCATTCGTCTGGCCGGACGAAAATCACGCCGCTTCCCTTATGGACTGTACAAGGTGGAAAGCATGGTGGCACTCGGTTTGGCCTGTCTGGTACTGTTGACTGGCTACGAGATTGGCAGGGACGCCTTGTTGTCTGGGTCTCGGGAGGTCCGCGCCGAGCCCTGGATGCTCGTCCTGCTGTTGTTCACCACAATATTGCCTCTGCTATTCAGTCACTTCGAGTTGCGTGCCGGTCGTGCAGCGCACTCGCCCGCACTGATAGCGGACGCGCTCGAATATCGAGTGCACACATTCACCACTGGACTGGTGTTTATCGGTTTGGCTTCCCAATGGGGAAACTGGTCCCTCGATCGGGTGGCTGCCCTGCTGATCGTCCTGGTGGTGCTCAAGACAGGCTGGGACCTGCTGCTCGATGCAATGCGTGTACTACTCGATGCATCACTGGATACCGACACCCTGCTGCAGATTCGTCAAGTCATCGAGTCAGACCCCATGGTCACGGAGGTAAACTGGGTGATCGGGCGCAACGCCGGACGCTACCGTTTTGTGGAAAGCGGGTTGGCATTGAGGGCAAGCAGTCGCAGGAAGGTGGAAAGCGCCGTGCTGCGAATCGAGACCAAGGTACGTAAGGTAATCCCACATATCGAGCGAGTCCTGGTAGAGGTGGAACCGGCCCGCTCCTCTCATGTCCGTTACGCGGTCCCGGTCACGGCAGTTGACGGACCGATCAGCGAGCATCTCGGTGAAGCGCCCTACTTCACCATTTTGACCTTGCGCCGTGATGACCAGTCAGTGGTTGAACGCAAGGTAGCGGTCAACCCATTCCGGGATCTGGAGAAGGGAAAAGGAATACGGGTAGCAGAATGGCTGGCCGCACAGAAGGTAGATGTAGTGCTGTCGCGTGAAGTTATGCAGAGCAAGGGGCCAGTCTACGTGTTACGCGATGCCGGCATCGAGCTGCGCCTGACCGAGGCACGTGAACCGGAGGCGGCCGTCGGTATGCGCTGAACCCTTCTCCTCCTATACACCGTGCCGGTCTTTGCGTACCGGCCGCAGGTAGAACTGTTCCCCCTCGAACGCCAGCGCCTTGAGCTCACCCTTGGCCAATAAGGCCTTGATCAGTTGCCAGTCGGCCTGGTCCTCGGCCAGCAGCCGGCGCACATCATCCTCGCGCATAGGATGAACTGCTGTGATAGCAAGCAGATCCTCTCGTGCGTCGCCGGTGTAGGCAAACTGACCAACCTCGTGCCCTGTCAGCAGTTCCACGCTTCCCAAGTGAGCCGAGAATATCTGATGCGCGCGCAGCAGACCCGTTTCATCGGTACCGTGAATATCTTTTACCGTGGTAGGACGGGTGGGTACCGCCAGATACGCAGTCTGCGGGGCAATGTCTGCAATAAAGGCGGCAGTTGCGGTCAGCGATTCCGGCGTGTCATTGAGACCCGCAATTAGCATGGTATCGCTGATCAGTATCCCCTTGTAATCCGCCGCGAAATCACGAATCCCTTGCAGAATACTGACGAGGCTCAGGTCCCGGTGCGGTAGGTTAACGTTGCGCCAGATCGTGTCATCCACAGCGTCGACCTTGACAGATACCAGGTCTGCCTTCATCAGCCGTGAGCGCACCTCAGCGCGCGACAACAGTGAGGCGTTGGTAATCACGGCGATCGGTATGCAATGGTCACGCAGTGCATCGATACTCTCGCCAAGACGGCTGTCCAGGGTTGGCTCACCGTCTGGTACGAAACTGAGATAATCGACCCGCTGAGCAGTGGCCCTCAACTTGCGCAATCGGGAAGCGACGGCATCAAAAACCTGTTCTGGCGTGAAGAAGGGCCTGGGTTGTATCGTCTTTTCCGTGGTCTGCCCGACCTGACAGTAGACACAGGTATAGCTGCAGGACTTGGTGGTGACATTGTTGATACCCAGGCTCTGCCCAAGCCGTCGCGAGGGGACGGGGCCGAAT
>JAJDNX010000044.1 GCA_022340485.1 Gammaproteobacteria bacterium
GCCTGGAATCATTATTGACAGCCGAAAGTAATTATACAATGCGGCATTCACTCTCTGGCAACAGGAATCGTAGCCTGCTATAGCCATTGCTGATAGCAAAACCGCACCGCGCTGCCCCTGTAAGCCGGACTGGCTGGCAAGGAGGCACCCGTGTATTCATGTCAGCTAGAGACAATCGTCATCAATAACGAGATAATCCAGGCCTTGCGATCGATAAGCCAGGCAGACAATCACATGATCTGGATCAAGCGCCTGCTGTTGCTGTTTGCTGCGATGCTCATCGGCATGTTTTTGCTGGTGGCAGGTATGCTTGCGTTTTTCAATGAGGCAGACTACAAGCGCACCGCTGCCTGGATCGCCAGTCACTTCTTCGACAGCGAGCTGACCATCGCCGGCCCAGTGACGCTGCAGCTCTCGGACCAGCTGCAGCTGAATATCAGTGACATACGAATGGATGCTCACGATGACCGTTTTCATTTTTCCAGCAAAACACTGAAAGCCGCTATACAGCTGCGACCGCTGTTGTCCGGTACCCTGTGGCTGAACGAGCTGCAGGTGAGTCAGCTTTTCCTCAGGGTAAATGAATCAACGACTACTTCCCCCGATTCTCCAGACCCTGGTTTGCTGCCCGTTATTGTTACCAGGGCAAGCATCGAGGACCTGGTGGTTGAGTACCAGGAGCTTCCACCGGGTACCTTGCATCGTATCTCACTCAATGAGTTGCAACTCGATGATGTTGCCGATGCCGGTCCGATTTCGCTTCGGGCAAGCGGGTTGTTTGAAGACCAGCCGTTTGAGATCAGTGGCACGCTGCCAGCCATTGATGAAATGCCTGATCACGACACGCCAAAGCCTGTCGAGTTGCTTCTCACCAGTGATCACGGCCAGTTACACATTGCCGGAACGATCACCGATCTCATGCATGGCAAGGGTCTGGAGCTGCACCTGCAGATGGCTACACGCGACACCAAACGCCTGCTGGAATGGCTGGGTGACGGTATTCCGGATGTGGGAGATCTGCAGGTTACAGCCCAGTTGCGCGGAGACTATGACAGCCCCCGGCTCGAGGAGATCGATGCCCGGTTGATACGTGCCGGGGCAGTTGAGATCAGTGTGCTCGGGTCGGTGGATGATCTCTATAGTGGCGATGGACTGCTGCTTCATGTCAAGGGCCAATCGAAACAGCCGGATGAGGTGTCATGGCTGCTGTTCGGCATGTCCGGGCAACTGAGTTCTCTTGAATTCAGTGGTACTGTGGAAGAACAGGGTGGCCGCCTATCGCTATCCGGGGTCAATGCCACTGCCGCTTCACCACAAGGCCTGTTGGTAAGCGCACAAGGCAAGGCACTGATCTATGATGGGGAACACCTGTTTCTGAAAACTGACAGCGGGCTCGATACTACCTTCTCGGCCCCTACAACGGCAGCCCTAAACCTGTTTAACGTTGCCGATCTACCCGAGCTGGGTGCAGTTTCCGGACGTCTTACACTGCTCATCAGCACCGATGCAGTGGGTGTGTATGATGCTGACGTGAGCGTCGGGAAAAGCCGCAACACAACGACCCGACTACAGGGCCAGATCAGGGAGATCCCGCTACTCGAGAAGACGGCTGCCACCGGTATCGAGCTAAAGGTCTCGGTGCAGTCTGCGGATATCGCTGTCCTGGCAGAACGATTCGGCTACCGCCTTCCGGCAATCGGACCTGGAAGTGCCAGCATGAATGTGGTCGGTGCTGCTGCAGATTTGAAGTTGAAACAGGTGAATATCCAGGCAGGTGACCATGACAGGCTACTGCTAACTGCCCTGGGAAGTATCGATAAGCTGGAACTCGGTCGGAAGGTGACGGTTGACCGTGCGCTCTTTGATGTGGCTGCCAGTACCCCTGACCTGAGGCAACTGTCTACCCTGGTGGACAGCGATCTGCCAAAGCTGGGGCCAGCCAGCCTTAATGGCACGATGACGCTAGACAAGGGAGAACTTGTATTCGATGCCCTGAAAGTCAATATCGGTCGGCAGGATCAGCCCACGATACGACTGCAGGGCAAGGCCACTACGCAGCTGCAAAAGGGTAGTACCATCCGTCTCAACTACAATGTGGCGGTTGCCGATCTTGTCGCTGCATTTGCAAACCGCATACCCGACTACCTGGGTCGTCTCGAGGGCAATGCAGAGATTTCGGATATTGATGGCAGCTGGGGTATCGAGCAGTTCAAGCTTGTTTCCAGTCAAACCAGGCTGTACCAGGTGGCTCTCGATGGTGGCATCGACGATCTGAAGAATACCGATCAGGTCAATATCAATGTGAATCTCGATATCATGGATCCCGCTGGTCTTGGTAAGGCGTTGGGTCTCAACCTCTCAAGGCTGAAGCCCTACCGTGAGCGTGGTGTGCTCACCAGCAACAAGGACGCACTGGTATACAACGGCAAGCTATCGATCGGCAAGACATCCGGCACCACGGCCATTCATGGCAGCCGGCGAGAAGACGAGTTGATTACCTACAAAGGGACCCTTTCCGTTCCATTGCTGGATCTAACTGATTTCGGATTCCGGCTGGAGCCAGAGGTTGCAGACGAGGTGATTGCGAAGCCCGGAACATCGGATAATGATTATCTCTTCAGCAGAAAACCACTGCAGCTAGCTTTCCTCAACAGCTTCGGCCTTGATCTCCGCATTCACATAGACGAGGTCGAAAACCATGGGAAAAGCTCTATCGACAGCGTGGTTGCACATATCACCCTGAAGGATGGTGACCTGAAGATTGCTCCTCTGCATTTTGTCTATGCCGGCGGCACCATGGATGTCATTGCTGGCGTGCAGGCCACGACAACACCTGTCTATACACTCAAGGTGATCGCTGATGATCTGGTACTGGGGCCGATGATGGCACAGGCTGTGCACAGTACCCCGATCGATGGACGCACCAATGTGGATCTGGACGTCTCTGCCCGTGGTAATTCCGCACATGAACTGGCAGCGAATCTCAACGGAAAAATCAACCTCGAACTTGAAAATGCCAGGATACCCAAGGTCTATGCCGACTTTCTCTCAGTAGACATGTTCGGTTGGGTTTTATCGACTGCCTTCGCAGGTAACAAATACGCCAACCTGAATTGCGTGGTCGCGGATTTCACTGCAGATAGCGGAGAAATAAAGAGCAAACTTCTGCTGGCAGATGGCCCCGACATGTCGCTCGGCGGACGCATCGATCTGGATCTTCGTGAGGAAACCATTGACGCCGTGCTGTTGCCAAAACAAAAAAGGCGGCTATTTTCCAACATCAGCCCGATCCGCTTGAGCGGCCCAATCAGGAAGCCCAGGGTGCTGGCAATTCCTGCACAAGCGGCGATTCAGGAAATAGGCACTCTGGCGCTCAGCCCAACCATCTATTTGTCTACACGATTGATGGAGAAGATCTGGTTAGCCGTCAGTTCGGGCGGTCAAGTAGGGGAGGGTTGTACGAATATCGAAAAGCTTACTGACGAAGCGGAAAAGGCCAAGAAGAAAAAGCCGGCCTGGCAGAGCCCGTTTACTAACGACGACCTGTTCGACTAGCGTTGCTGACATTCCAGCTGATAGCGCTGTACGACCGCGTTTCTTTGCTGCGGTTTCCCCTTGAGTTCATCCATCTGCTTGCGAAGTTCATTACAGTAGTCGGCTTTTTCCTGTGCCGGGTCTTTTGTGACCGATTCGGTATACACCGGGTCCGGGTCGCCAAACATGATGGATTGACCTTTTTCTGCCAGGCTGGCTAATGGCAGGCTGCAGAGGGCCAGTAAAAGGATGACCTGTTTCATGGAGTATTCCCGGGCAGTTTCGGATATTGGCGCTTAACTTGCGCTCATTAATGTTTATAATCGACGCAACCTACCCATTGCAAGTTCTGACATAAAGAAACGGAATGACAAACAGCAATTATCTGACCGGCCACCTGCTGATTACCCGGATGTCCTTGGTGCTTGGACTGCCAGCCAGTTATGCGCAGCCATGGCAATGCCTGAAGCGGCCAGGGCGCGCGCAGGATTGACACCGATCCTATGATGCACGGGATGACAGGCCATGCACTCTCCGTATTCATGGGGTTCTTTGCCATCATGAATCCTGTGGCCAACACACCGGTATTCCTTGGGCTGACGGCTAATGACCCACCGGACATTAAACGACGCATTGCCACAAAGGCATTGCTGCTGACATTCACGCTGATTGTGCTCTTCAGTCTGCTCGGCAAGCTCATCTTCAATTTATTCGGCATCACACTGCCTGCCTTCCAGATCACCGGTGGCATCATCGTGTTCATGATCGGGATACAGATGTTACACGGCGAACAATCCAGGGTTCACAACCCGGCGAACACCGACAGTAAAAAAAGCTTACAGGGTGAATTGAGTGTGGCCATTACGCCACTCGCCATTCCCATACTAGGTGGTCCGGGAACGATTGCAACCGCGATGAACTTTTCCTCGAGCGGGGGAGTTGCCGCATTGCTCATTACCATCGCCGCATTTGCCCTGCTATGCCTCATTACCTATGTATTCTTCCTTTCTGGCGAGCGGCTGGTGCAGCTGCTGGGCGATGACGGGCTCGGCGTGGTTACCCGCTTAATGGGACTGATTCTGGCCGTGATTGGTACGCAAATGGTGGTTACCGGAACTACCGGCGCATTTAAACTTGCACGCCAGGCCGGTGTGTTCTGACGAACTGGACAAACAGGGTAGATGTATGAAAACAATGCCGCGAGTGTTTCTCTGCACGGTCTTGTCGATGTTCTTCAACTGCGTATCGGTTGCAGACGAACTCTCGAATAATTCATCAGATACAATGACCTGTGGTACTAACTTCATATCGATTGGAGATACCGAGGATGAGGTGCTGCGTTACTGCGGAGAACCCTCTTTCAGGGAAGCCGGTCGCTGGACCTATCACAAGCTACAAGGTTCATTCGTGTATGTGTTGACTTTCGGCGGCGGTAATGTGCTGTCTATACATACACAGGCAGCTGATTGAAGGCCTCATAACACTGGCGCAAAAAGCCGCATGATGTTCGCTCCCAGGCGTTGCGGGAACGTGCGCTGGAGAAACTGCTTACTGTCAATAAAGCGCGATTGGGAGATATAGCTTGCCTGCAGTTCACGAATTTGGCGTGCAAATTCTTCATCGTACACAAACAGGCTGATCTCGAAGTTCAGCCAGAGACTGCGCATGTCTGTATTGACCGAGCCAACTACACAGAATTCGCCATCAACGGAAATTGACTTGGTGTGCAGTAACCCCGCGTCGAATTGTGCCACCCGGATACCCGCCTCGAGCAGGCCATGAAGCAACGCCGGCGTGGCATAGCGGATCATTAGCGAATCGACGCGTGCCGGAATGACCAGTGTGATATCGACACCGCGGTTGGCGGCGGTGACCAGCGCCTCCAGCAGGGCTTCGTCCGGTGCGAAGTAGGGCGTGGTAATAATCAGTTCACGCTGGGCCCTGTAAATGATGCTCATCATCAGTTGATGCATGGCTCCTTCCCGAAACACCGGCCCCGAGGGGACCACCTGGACAGGCAGATCGCCAGCTCTCTGCATCGAGATCGTCCTGGTAGAGAAATTGCCGGTCTCCCTGGCTTCTACCGACCAGTCCATCTCCGTAACATGTTTCAGCACGGTGACTGCGGGTCCTTCGATCCTGATCATGAGATCCACCCATTCACCGACACCGGCCTGTTGCTTGAAGTAGCGCGGGTCAACCAGGTTCTGGCTTCCGGTATAGGCGATGCGGTTATCTATGACAGCAATCTTGCGGTGGTTTCTGATATCGGCGCGCTGAAACAGCATCAATAACGCATTCACATGCAGCGCATCCGTCAGCTTTATGCCGGCCTTGCGCAAGCGTTTGGCCGGGGTGCCCCGCAGGAAGTTCTTACTGCCGACGGCATCAAGCAGGATCCTCACGGAGACACCCCGCTGGTGGGCTTCGAGCACCATCTCCAGCAGTTCATCCGCAAGACCGCCGGCTTCCCATATATAGAATTCCAGATCGCAGGAGGTTTGTGCGTCCTTGATGTCGTTAATGAGTTCGCGAAAGATCGACTGATAATCGCTCAACAGCGTCAGGCGATTACCGGGTAATGACGGAAAGCCGATAATTTTACGGGCATGCTGGTCCAGTGACTGATAGCGCGCGGGTATATTGACAGGCTCCCGTGAGGCATGCTCGTACAGGGTACTGCGCCAGTGAATCGACTGTTCAATCACCTTCCGGGCGCGCCAGGTTCGATGTTCACCAAGCCGGCGTTCACCAATCAGCAAGTAGAGCAATGCACCGAGGTAGGGGACCGCCAGCACTATCGTCATCCACGCGAAGGTAACACCCACCATGTTGCTGCGCATAAGTATGCGCAGCGACAGGCCTATCCTTATCGCCAGGTCAAGAATGAATAGCAGGTAGGCGATCCACTCCGGGTGCTGTTGCAAGGCCTGGACGTTCCGTTCAGCGGCTATGCGTTGCGCAGTTATTCACTGATCATTTCGATGTGGCAGTCGGGGCCAAGTTCGAACACATAATTTCCGTTTGGTCTCAGGTATACGCTGGTTTCACAGTTTTTCGAACCATGAGAGTAACCGAACATATAGTTGCCCGTATCCGCATAAAATGAAAATTCCCGGGTGTCACCGAAGCGGAAAATGGGCGCATTATCCAGTATAAATGTAAGTTCATAGTAGCTATCGGGTTTACCGGGGAAGACATTTTTTAGAAGTACCTGTGCAGCCGTATCCGGAGACTTGAGCGGAGGCAGCGGGTTATCCCGATGGGGAATTGAGCATGCGGCCAGCAACAAAATTGAAATACAGGTTAAAAGTACTCTAGTCATGATGCCTCCGGTCATGTTGTTGCGGGATGTCAGCACCGTTCCCGAAGTGACAAGCAGTAATGGCACCCGGTGGTTACTGATTGCCGTCATACGAACAGATGAAAACCCGCGTGATTGTATAGCAATTGGGTCAGCATACCTTATAATTCGACAAACGGTCTACGGCTGTAAGTAACAGAATCAAAAACAGATATGGCAATCTGTATAAAAATTCCAATGCACCCGTCACGAAGGAAAGCGACCTGTTGAACGGCGACGGGATGTCCTTCGCCCTGCGACGTCGGCTGATTGTACTGCTGGCAACCGTAATAGCCATCGTGGCAGGCCTGGCACCGGTTGGTTACGCCATCTACCTGGCGTACAAAACAACCGTGGTCAATGCCGAGAAAAACCTGCACCTGATTGCGCAGGAGATTGCTACCGATACTTCACGACTGCTGAACGATATCAACCAGGGCCTGATTGCCCTCTCTGACCTGGACTACAAATGCAGCCCGGAAGATGTCATCGCCATGAATACCATGTCCTATGACATACCCGGCATCAGCGAGATCGGCCTGATTAATCCGGACAGAAAACTGGTCTGCACCAGCTGGGGACCGGTCAATCCACCCGTCCAGCCCGAGTTGCCGCCAGCGCAACCCGGATTCCGTCTGCTCGGTCCGATGGACATAGGCATCATGAAGCGCTACGGGCTGATCGCCTTGCGGCAACGCGAGGATGGCTCTGAAATCGCGGCCCTGATCCACCCGAGTGTACTGATTGGCCACATGGGGGCCGACCTGGGAGAACACGGTTTCGCTGTACTGTTACGCCGTGATGATACCCATTTGTACGCCTGGGAAGGAAACGTCCCAGAAATGCAAATGGTTGAATCCGAATCAGAAGGTGGCGATGGTTCAACGTTGCTGCGCGCACTGTTCAAGGATGGAGTGGAAAGAACCCTGTTTGCTGTCGAGCTGGACGGCTTCCCCGGGACCTACTCGGTGGTCGCTGCTGCAGACGAATGGATTCTGCATGACTGGCAACGGATGGCCTTGATGCTGGGTGCTATTGGTGCTGGCACTTCAGCGCTGCTGGTATTCCTGATTGTTGGTATATTGCAACGACGCCTGTCACTGCAGGGCGAACTGGAACGTAGCCTGCAAAAAGACGAGTTCGAAATCAATTACCAGCCGGTTATCGAGCTCAAGAGCGGTCACTGCGTCGGTGCCGAGGCACTGATTTGCTGGCGCCAGCCTGGTGGCAAGCGGGTGCGGCCGGATCTTTTTATTCCACTGGCGGAGGATACCGGCCTGATCGAGCCGATGACCGTCTGGCTGATGAAGAAGTTGCGCGCTGAAATTGGCGACTTGTTGCAGTCTGACCGCTCCTTGCATATTGCCATCAACCTGAGCCCTGGTCATTTTGAATCAGACAAGATATTGCAATCATCCAGCAGTATTTTCGGCAACAGCGGTATCCTGCCGAAGCAGATCATTTATGAAATCACGGAGCGTGGCCTGATAGACGATCCTGACGGCAAGGCGAAGGACATCATGCGGCGATTGCAGAGCCGCCATTCCGAAATCGCCCTTGATGACTTCGGTACCGGCTATTCCAGCCTGAGTTATGTAGAGAGCTTTCCACTCGACTATCTAAAAATAGACAAGCGCTTTGTTGATACCATCGGTGTAAATACACTTAATGCGGGCCTGCTGGATACAATCATCGACATGGCAAACCGTCTGGGGTTGCGTACTATCGCAGAAGGTGTAGAAACAGCCCGCCAGGCAGAATACCTGTTGAGCAGGGGGGTCGATTTTGCTCAGGGCTGGCATTTTTCACGGCCCATGCCCGCGACAGATTTTATTGAATTTGTGCACACGGTAAACCGCCGTGTGGATTCATGACCGATTTTGATGCGAGCGACTCACAAACCCCGAAACTTTTTTAGGCAATGAAACTCGCACACAAGCTAATCCTCGGCATGCTGATGCCTGCAATTGTCATTGGCCTCGTCGGCATGTACGTGCTGAATATCTGGCAGGACTCCATGCGCACCGTCATCAATGATACTTCTGCTGCTTATGTGAGCGCCATCATGGCTGAGATTGACCGCTCGATGCAGTCACGTATTGTTGGCTGGAAAGCCTATGCCAGTGGTCAGGATATACAGGATTATCTGATCGATGCGAATCGTGCCATCATAGATTTGGGAGATCCTCAGAGCCTGATCGATAGCCGTGATGCAGACTGGCGTGCTGCCGCAGCAGCAGGCAAGACGACGCCATTCATGAACAGGCTGCTGCAACACAGGATGTCACGTGCATTGCGCGGGCTGCGTGATCGACTCAACCAGGGGTTCGGGCAATCGATTTATCCTGAAATTTTTATCACCGATCGTTACGGTGCCAACGTTGCACAAACCAATCTTACTCCTGAATACCGGCAAAGCGACGAGAGCTGGTGGCAGCTGGCAATGGCTGACGGTATCTACATCGGCAATGTTGCTTTCAACAAACGTGCTGAACGGTATGCCATAGACGTCGCATTCCGAATTGACGATGAAGAAGCCAATCCCCTTGGCGTGATGAAAGTGGTCATCAGTCTGGCCGAGGTCGACTCGATCATCGATCAGCGCAGCAAGGACCAGCGGCTGGTGAATCGTTTTAACTTTATCCTGTTCAGCCCTGATCACAGGATTATTCACACCAGCATGCGTGATTCAGATATTCATGGTGACGGTGCATCCTACTTCGTCGGTGTGGAAATCCCGCCCGGTGCCATTGTTGTCAATGCAGAACGCACACAGCAGGAAACCGGGGAGGAACTGCTATCTACCTACGCGATCTCGCAACCGCATGGCAACTTGCCGGGGCTGGGCTGGATATTGCTGAATGAATATGATGCCAAAGACATTTACCAGCCAATCTATCGCCTGCAACGCAAATTCTCTCTGATTGCACTGGCTACAGCACTGCTTGCAATAATTATTGGCGGTGCCATTGCCTATTCGATGTCCCGCAGGGTGAATCGCCTGGTCAAGGCCACCCGACAATTTGGTGAAGGCCGTTATGTACATCCGGTTGACGAGAAGGGTACAGATGAACTGGCGATACTGGCAAAAAGTTTCAACAAGGCTGGTAGGCTTGTCCTAAAGGAGTTCAGCAAGCGCAAGCATACCGAAGATGAATTACGGAAATCCAGGGATATGGCAGAGCAGGCAAATCGGGCCAAGAGTGCCTTCCTGGCAAATATGAGCCATGAGCTCAGAACCCCCATGAATGCCATCATCGGCTACAGTGAAATGCTGCAGGAGGAGGCTGCCGATAGCGGCCAGCAGGAATTTATCCCAGACCTGGAAAAAATAAATGCCGCTGGCAAGCACCTGCTTTCATTGATCAATGACATTCTCGATCTCTCAAAGATCGAGGCCGGCCGTATGGATCTTTACCTGGAACGCTTCGATTTAAAGGCAATGCTGACAGATGTAATCAGTACAGTGTCTCCACTGATAGAAAAGAATCGCAATACCCTTGAAGTGGATTTCGCAGATGACCTTGGGACCATGCGTGCAGATCTCACCAAGCTCAGGCAGGCATTGTTTAACCTGTTGAGCAACGCTGCAAAATTTACCAGCGATGGCACGGTTTCGCTCCTAGTCAGGCGAAATAGTGAGTCCGGGGACGACTGGATAACGGTGACCGTCAGGGATACTGGTATCGGTATTGCCCCGGACAAGATCAACCATCTGTTTCAGGAATTTACCCAGGCCGATGACTCTACCACACGAAATTACGGCGGTACCGGACTCGGTCTCGCAATTACCCGCCGATTCTGTCAAATGATGGGTGGAAACATTTGGGCCGAGAGCCAACCCGGCCAGGGTTCCACCTTTACGATCAGGTTGCCGGCGGAGGTCAATGCACTGGAGGTGGCCCGTGCTGCAACCAAGGAAAGCACGCAATCCACTGATGCAACTCCGCTAACAGTAAAGGTGTCTCCCGATGCACAAACCATCCTTGTGATCGACGATGACGAGTCTACCTGTGACATGCTCAGGCGTACGCTTGAAAAAGCGGGCTATGCGGTTGTCGTCGCAACCTCTGCAGAAACAGGTTTAAGGCAGGCACATGCGTCCCGGCCAGATGCAATAACCCTGGATGTCATGATGCCGGGCATGGATGGCTGGAGCCTGTTGAGCACGTTGAAGGCCGATCCCGAACTGATGCACATACCCGTCATCATGTTAACCATGATTGACGACAAGGGCATGGGTTACTCACTGGGCGCCGCCGAGTACCTGACCAAACCGGTAGACCGCAGCCGTCTGCTGCCACTGCTGGAGAAATATACTCACCATGAAAGTGCAGACCAGGTGCTGCTGGTGGATGACAATCCTGAAGATCGGGCAATGCTGTGCCGAATGCTGGAGAGCGAGGGCTGGGCTGTAACTGCCGCTGAAAATGGCAAAATGGCAATCGAAGCAGTAACCCAGGCTCCACCCTCTGTCATCATGCTGGACCTGATGATGCCGGTGATGGATGGCTTCGAGTTTTTGCACAAGCTCAGGACGGTTGAAGCCTGGCAGCAGATCCCGGTGGTTGTGCTGACGGCGAAAGAACTGGATGAGCGCGAGCTGGCCGAACTGACGCTGCACGCCGAGTCCGTTATCAGAAAGGCAGAAATGACACCGGAAAGCATTCTTGAACACATCAGGCGGGCAATCGAAACAGCGGGCTAGTACCTGTTTGGCCGCTGCAGGATGTTTGCAGCAGCACACCCCGGTAGCCTCGTAATTTGAAAAGGACTACAGTTTTGTCAAAGATTTTGCTGGTTGAAGATAATGAAATGAACCGTGACATGTTGACGCGGAGGCTGCTGCGCAGGTCATACGACGTAATCATTGCCGTTGATGGCCGGCAGGGCGTCGAGCTTGCACAGTCAGAAAGACCGGATCTCATCCTGATGGATATGAGCTTACCGGTCATGGATGGCTGGAGCGCAACCAGGACCATCAAGGATAACCCCGCGACCGCGGGTATACCTGTCATCGCTCTGACAGCCCATGCCATGTCAGGCGATCGTGACAAGGCGCTTGCAGCGGGGTGCGACGACTATGATACCAAGCCGGTAGATCTGGCGCGTTTACTGCAAAAAATGGACACCCTGCTGAATGCATGAGGAGGAGAGTGCCACGTGACTGGCCTGGATGTAACGAATGCCCGCATACTCGTTATCGACGACAATGAACTGAATCGCGACCTTCTGGCAAGGCGTCTCGTACGCTCGGGATTCACTGTTGACACGGCCGATGGTGGAGTCAGCGGACTGGAGATGATACTGAGTGGTGATTACAACCTGGTCATGCTCGATATAATGATGCCGGATATCGACGGCCTGACAGTCTTGAAGCGCACTCGCGAATGCTTTTCGAAGACACAGCTGCCGATCATCATGGCCACTGCCCGGGATGAAGGGGGCGATCTTGCCGAAGCCCTGTCGATGGGCGCAAATGACTATGTCACCAAGCCGCTCGATTACCGGGTGGTTCTAGCGCGCATAGAAAACATGCTGGGATATGCACAGGCTGTCTCTGCGCTCACCAGGGCCAATGAACGCATGAATCGTGACATAGAGGCCGCAGCACGGGTACAGGCGTCACTGCTGCCACATGAGCCGGTCGAGATCGACGAGGTCGATTTTATCTGGCTGTATCGCCCCTGTGATGAACTCGCCGGAGATGGCTTGAATCTATTCAGGCGCGATGAAGAGCACGTCGCCATGTATGTGCTGGATGTGTCGGGACATGGAGTGGCGGCTGCATTACTCTCGGTTTCAGTGACGCATCATTTATCCCAGATGACCAGCAATCATCAGGCAGCAGAAGTAGCCGGCGCAACAACCCTCAGTCCCGCCTGTCTGGCACGTGATTTGAACATGCTGTTCCCCATGGAGTCCGTCGGACGACACTACTTTACTTTCCTCTACGGAGTCCTCAATGTAAAAACCCGCAGCTTTCGATTTGTCAGTGCCGGCGGCCCCGGGCCACTGGTGGTGCATGCTGACGGGTCAGCGGATCTGCATGACGTTCCGGCCGTGCCCATTGGCATGTTCCCGGATTCTGAATATGCAGACACGACAATAGAACTGCGGTCTGGTGACCGCCTGTACCTGTATACGGATGGTTTGTATGAAGAAAGAAACCTCGAGACACGGGAGCAATTTGGTCGCCAGCGCATGTGCAGCGAGTTATGCGCGGCGTCAGCAGGTCCTTTTGAAAGCAGTCTCGATGAGCTGATTCAGTCCATTACCCGCTGGCGTGGCAGTGATGAACTTTCGGATGATATCGCGGTACTGGGCTGCAGGCTTCACTGAATTCCGTGTTTATTGCCATGCATTCTTGTAAACATGATTTACTGACTGTGATCAGATCCTTGCAAGCATCGTCAGCTCATGGAAGATCAGCAGGGAATAAAGTGGCACCATTGCATAGATCAGGTAACGTACAGCGATATATTTGTATATCCTGAAATTGAAGTGAATCACCAGTACGATCAGGGCGGCCCCGGTCATCGACATCTTTACGACCGTGAAGGTATGCGTATCTTTCTGGATGAGCCAGTCCATCAGGCTGTTGAGTTCTACGGCCCCCTTGCTGAGAAGAACAATTGTCAGGAAGGCATCCGCAAAGCAGAGCAGCAGGATGATCAGGGTGGCAGCGAACGGTCCGTGTCCATACCAGTCCGTGTAACTGTTTGAATCGTCTCCTTCTCGTCTTGCATGTCGGCGTCGAGGGTGGCACATGGATGCCAACACGGTTTTGAGAGAGGGCTGACGGCGATCAGCCAGGCGCTGATCGGGTGGTGGTTCAACGGTTGTTTCCGAATGCGGGTTCATCCCCTAACTCCTTGTAACAAGCTCTGATTCCCCGTTTTGATAAATGCATTTTCCATTCTTCATTTATCGTCTTGCAGCTCGAGACTTTTGCTATTTTTTTATTAAAGCACATTTAAATCACTTTCTTGAACCCACCTGTATTAATTTTATATGCTATTGAAATTACTGCTAATTGTGCCTTTAATAATTTTAGGGGCTATTTGGCTATCGACATTGATTCGCATTTACAGCATTATCATGGCCGGGTGAGAACGGGGGGATCATGGCAAACCCATGGCAAACCGGATCATCCAGTCAGTAGCGAACAACTGACCTGGAGCAGCATCCAACACACTAACTTTACCCATGCGTGCGAAATCTTACAGACAAACTACCCACACCCATTTTAATTTTCCTCTATCCCTTCCATAAAGGTTCTTGAATGGGATATAACTTTATAACAAAGATTATTTCTTCTGTATTTCTGGGTCTTATTTTGATATTTTAGTGTACGCTATAAGGAACAATATTTTTTTCCAGTTAAACACTACGTTACATTATGTTACTCACGATTTCGGTCAAAATCCGGAGGAGACAAAAAAATGGCAGATCTGTTTTCTGATGAATGGATGAAGAGTTTTATGGAGCAGTGGAATGCTGAGCCGGAACTCTCGGATGCACTCTCGAAAATTGGTTTCAATTCTGTGATTGCATATGGTTTTGATGGCGAAGATACCCCCCGCGGCTACCTCAATGTAGTCAATGGCAAGGCTGTCGATGCGGGTATCTATGATGGTCAGGAGCTGAATTGGGACCTCCGTGCGACCTTTGATAACTGGAATAAGTGGTTGGCCAAGCCGCCGGGCATGATGGGACTGGGTATGGCCTACACCTCACGGAAAATAAAATTCAATGTGGGTGATTACGGTGCCATGATCAAGGACCCGCGTATGGCTGGCCCGTTTATCAAGAGTTTTGCAGTAATGGGGCGCGCCTGATCGGCGCGCTTTTTTGTGGGTATTGTGGATAACAATAAGTAGGTAATTGCTCTCTGCTACACCTGTATGCGTAGGAATCCGCAGGGGTTCGTATAAAACCAAAAATAATCATGGCTGATGAGTATGGCGCTGTTTCGACAGCGCCGTATTCTTGAAAGAACTACCTGTCCAGGTTATTTGATGTGTGAGGATTAACAATGTTAATCAAAAAGCTAGCAATATTTGGTCTTCTGTCCGGATATCTGATGGGAGCCACCGTCATGGCTCAGGGAACGCCCGGGGAATCTGTAATTACTGTACCCAGCGTCCCGGTTGGAGCGGCTGTCTCTCTCGGTGGCACGGTTGTCCCGTACAAGGAAGTGACCTTTTCTGCGCAGATTCCAGGTCGTATTGAAAGCATTGCTGGTGAGGAGGGGGATCACTTCAAATTAGGGGCTGAATTAATTGCCATCAATGATGATGACCTGCTGGCACAACGCCGGTCCGCATGGGCAAATCTGGCGAATGCAGAAGCTGCCTTGCGCAATGCCGGCGTGCAGTACAGCAGGGAAATAATTTCACCCTATGGAGGTGAACAGAATGACGCCATGGGTGGCCTGAGTTCCATGATGAAGAGTTTCACCAACCCCATGCAAGGCATGATGGGGAGTGGTTCTTCTCCCGGCTACGATCGTTATGCACAGCGCTATCAATCTGGCACACAACTGGAGCAGGCACGTTCCCAGATTGTTGCCGCGCGTTCAGCGATTGAAGCAATTGACACTAAAATTCGTGATGCGAAATCGGTAGCCCCATTTGACGGGGTGATCACCAAGAAATTTGTAGAGGTTGGTGACCCGGTACAGCCCGGCCAGCCGCTGCTGAACTTCGCAGACATGTCCAGACTACAGATCAAGGTTGAAGTACCGGCTCGCCTGATGCCAGGTGTGAAGAAAGGCATGATCTTCCCAGCAAGACTGGATGTTGGTGATGTGGATATCCAGGTCCAGGTTGCACAGATATTCCCGATCGCCGATCCCGATCGCCATACCGTGACGGTAAAATTGGATCTGCCGCAGGGCGTGCCCGGTGGGGCAGGTATGTATGCCGAAGTCATGATCAGTGACGTCAATGCCAAGGTGCGAGATCTGCCCGTTGTTCCCAGAAATGCACTGGTTTGGCGCGGTAGTTTGCCCGGTATTTATGTAATGAACGAAAACAATCAGCGTGAGCTGCGGCTGGTAAGAACCGGCGATGATGTGGGTGCTGATGGTGTCGCCATACTATCTGGATTGCGTGCAGGAGAGCGCGTGATTGTCGGTCCTGGCCCTGTCCCTGGCAGCCCTGGCAGCGCATGGCAATAATGCGGGTACTGCCTGCCTGGCCTGCATCCGTGGTGCAGATAACTATCTACACCTCAAGTACGCTGAAATAGCAGTCAGAACAGGTTAGCGACTGCTGCAAATCGCTACGGCACTGCAGAAGGCATAAAAAGAAGGTGAAATAAAAGTATGGCTGATCAAGAAAAGAAATTTTCTACCCCTTACAACTATGACGCCCATTCGCTGGGTATTGCGGGTAGAACGGCAAGGCTATTTATTACCTCCCCGGTGACACCCATGATCCTGATGGTGTCACTGTTTGTCGGTTTGATCGGTCTTATGTTCACCCCCCGCCAGGAAGACCCGCAAATATCAGTACCCATGATCGACATTTTTGTCCAGTATCCGGGCGCCTCTGCCGAACAGGTTGCCAGCCTGGTGACAGAGCCACTGGAACGCATCATGAATGAAATCCCCGGGGTGCGACATACCTATACAGCCACCGAGCGCGGTCGTGCCATGGTAACGGTGCGTTTCAAGGTGGGTGAGGAAATGGGTCCCTCGGTTGTCAAGGTCCATGACAAGCTGCAGTCCAACATGGACAAGATTCCCCCGGATGTATTGCCACCGCTGGTAAAACCGGTTGGGGTTGACGATGTTCCCGTGGTTACGCTGACTTTGTGGTCCAAAGATGTGGATGATGGTGCCCTACGATTGCTGGCACTCGATCTGCTGCAGCGGCTCGGTGAAGTGAAGAATGCCGGCAAGGGATTTATCGTCGGCGGCCGGGAAGACCAGGTCAAGGTTGAGGTAATGCCAGAGCGCCTCTCAGGCTACGGCATCAGTCTGCAGCAAGTCGCGCAAACCATACAGACTGCTAATTCCGAAAAGACGGCCGGTGGACTTGAATCAGGAGGGACTACCTTTGCGGTACGTACCGGTTCCTTCCTTACTAGCGCCAAGGAAATCGGTCGTCTGGTGATCGCAATCCGTCAGGGTGCTCCTGTCTATGTGCGCGACGTTGCGCGTGTTTCGCAGGAGCCGGCAGAACCGGATGAGATGGTAGCCTTTTTCACCGGACCGGCCTATGAGGGGGATACTGAGCTGTCGGATGGTGATCCTGCGGTAACCGTTGCCATCGCAAAGAAAGAAGGCAGCAATGGTGTCACGGTAGCAAAAGCCATACTGAAGAAGGTTGAGCAGTTAAAAGGCGACCTTATACCTTCAAATGTCAATATTACCGTGACCCGTGACTACGGCAAGACGGCTGATGATAAGGTAAATGAATTACTGGAGGCCATGCTGGAGGCCGCGATTATTGTTGCGGTGTTGTGTCTGGTCGGTCTCGGTGTGCGTGCAGCCTTCGTGGTTATTGCGGTTATCCCGGTCGTTATCCTGCTGACGATCTGGTGGGCCATGATGATCGATTACACCATTGACCGTGTCAGTCTGTTTGCACTGATTTTTGCGATTGGCATCCTGGTTGATGACGCGACAGTGGTCGTGGAAAACATCTTCAGGAACTGGCTGGAAAAAGGGAAAACCAGTGTAGCGGTTGCCATTGACGCGGTTCGCGAGGTGGGCAACCCGACGATACTTGCAACCTTCACCATCATTTCGGCCTTGTTGCCGATGGGGTGGGTCAGTGGTCTGATGGGCCCCTACATGCGGCCGATCCCGGTATTGGGTTCCTCCGCCATGTTCTTCTCGCTGGTGGCTGCTTTTATCTTCACGCCCTGGATGGCTGTGAAGGTCGCACCTAGGCATGAAGCCCTGAGAAAAGCAGAGGCCAAGGAAAAACGTGCACATGAGCGCATCAGTCGTTTCTACCGGCCGATCATCATGCCACTGATTGAAAACCGCAAACTCGGTCTTTTATTCCTGTTCTCCATTATTGGTCTGACCGCTGGTCTGTGCGCATTGTTCTATACGCAGCATGTCGCTGTAAAAATGCTGCCTTTTGATAACAAGCCCGAATTTTCAGTCATTATCAACATGCCGGAAGGAACGGCAATGCCGGATACAGCCAACGTGGCATTGCAGATGGCCCAAGCCGTACGGCAGATACCCGAAGTGACCGCGGTTCAGGCGTACGCGGGTAACGCACAACCGTTTAACTTCAACGGAATGGTACGTCACTACTATCTCCGTCAGCGTGCCTGGGAAGGTGATTTGCTCGTCATGCTGAAAGATAAAAACGATCGTGAACGAAGCAGTCACGAAATCGCTGTTGAAGCCAGGGATATTCTCAAACCCATTGCTGACCGCGCAGGTGGGCGTGTCGCTGTTGTGGAGATGCCACCGGGGCCACCTGTGCTGAATACGGTTGTTGCCGAGATACACGGTCCCGATGCGCAAACAAGGCGCCAGGTTGCCACCGATATGATGGCCATGTTCGATGCAGTTAAGGATGTGGTGGATGTAGACACCTACATGTCGGAACCGTATGAATACTGGCGCTTTGATGTGGATACCGAGAAGGCTGTTCGCCGGGGCATTTCCGTAGATACCATCAATGGCAGTCTCGCCATGGCCATGGGTAATTTCAGGCTCGGCGATATCAAGCGCGGTACCGTGCTTGAGCCGACCTATATTATCATGAAGATCCCTCTGTCGATTCGCTCAGAGGTAACCCGTCTCGGTGATTTACCAATCCCGAGTGCCGATGGCACGACCGTCCCGCTGTCTGAACTTGGCGTGTTCGAGAAGGGCTACGAAGACCCGGTTATCTATACCAAGGATCTGCGTGGTATCGAATACGTAACTGCGGAGATGAAAGGCCGCCTCGGTGCTCCGATATACGGCATGCTGGATATCGAGGACATGGTAAAGGAATACACGACACCTGACGGGGTCAAGATGGAAACCATGCCCTGGAACCTGCTGGGTCCGCCAGCGGATGACACCGAATCCGGTTATGAGTGGACCGGTGAATGGACAGTCACCTATGAGACATTCCGTGACATGGGTGGCGCCTTCATGGCGGCTCTTATCCTGATTTATGGCCTGATCGTCTGGGAGTTCAAGAACTTTGCCTTGGCAGGACTGATTATGTCACCGATCCCCATCACCCTGATGGGGATCATCCCAGGTCACTGGTTGATGGGTGCTGAATTCACGGCGACGTCCATGATTGGCATGATTGCACTGGGCGGAATTATCGTCCGACAGTCCATCCTGATTGTCGAATTCGTAAAGATGGAAGTCGCCAAGGGCAATGAGGTCAAGGAAGCGGCAGTCAGGGGTGCGGAACTTCGCATGCGCCCGATCTTTATTACCTCGTTGACCTTGATGGCTGGTGCCTTTGCCATTCTTCAGGACCCCATCTTTAACGGCATGGCAATCAGCCTGCTGTTTGGTGCCGGCGTTGCGACCGTGATGGCAGTGCTGATAATCCCGCTGGGTTGTATCAGTGCACGGCGACAGTTCTACGTCGAGACCAGTGATGATGGTAATGTAAAAGTCAGTGCAGCCTTCGAGATGGTGGAGCATGAGGCCTTGCAGGCGAAAGCGGAGAAATCCGGTTCCTCACTTTTGATGCGCCTGTGGGGAGGCATATTCTCCCTGTTCTCCTGGATTTTCCTGATTATCAAGGCCGTGTTTACCATGATCGGGATGGGATTGAAGTCACTGTTTGGCCGAGGCGGTGGTAGTACACCACCACCGCCTCGGCAGGCACCGCCAGGTGGTGGTACGCCTCCACCTCCGCGGGGAGGTGGTACAGGTACACCTCCGCCACCACGGGAAATGCCGCCGAGCAAGGCCAAGGGCACACCTCCGCCACCGCGGGAGATGCCACCGAGCACCGCCAAGGGCACACCTCCGCCACCGCGGGAGATGCCGCCGAGCAAAGCCAAGGGCACACCTCTGCCACCGCGGGAGATGCCGCCGAGCAAGACCAAGGGCACACCTCCGCCACCGCGGGAGATGCCGCCGAGCAAGGCCAAGGGCACACCTCCGCCACCGCGGGAGATGCCGCCGAGCAAAGCCAAGGGCACACCTCTGCCACCGATGGAAACGCCACCGAGTAAGGCCGAGGAGACACCTCCGCCACCACCGGCGAAGGCTGAAACAGCTCCTCCGGTTCCCCGTGAAGCACCGGTGGTCAGCGCTCCAAAAGATGCGACGGTTAGGGATGCTACGGAATCTGATGACGAGGGGAATGGTGTCGTTGGGAAAAAGCGACGCGGTATTCGCTTGAAGCAGGATTTAGACTAAGCTGATAATAATAGAGACATTTATTAACCAGTGGCATAACCACAGGAGCGGGTGATGAAGTGTAGATATGTTTTTGTTGTGCTATCTCTATTGCTGGTGACTGCCCCTGTGCCCGGTGATGAATCTGCACCGAGTAGCGAATTTACCTACACAGATGACTGGGCATTTGTGTCGGCCCCACCGCCACCGGGCCCCTACCGTGCTGTGAACATCGATCCTCGCGTGCCAGGAGTAGATGCCATACCACCACTGCCTATGGATGCCATAACTGCCCCTGCAAGAGATTACATCCCGGCAGACGCAATGGCTAACCCGCCCTCTGCTGGCATTCCTGCGAATATTCCCTCACAGGACAGACCTGCCTCTGCCGTGGAGTCTCAACCAATCGTCCCCGGCCCTCAACCAGTACAACGCGAACGCATGGCCCCACCCTCTCCGCCGGGACAGTACTATCCCGCACCATCACGTTATCCCGCGCAGTCCTATACGGCACCGCCTGGGGGGTATCCTGGTTACAGAAAACAGCCTGCATATCCTTATTATGGTTCACCTGCCTATCCACAGGAACAACAGCAGGTACCACCGCCACCTGTGTATGATGCCTTGATAAGGAATCAGCATCCGACTGGAAGAGGATCACCTTAAGGTGGAACTCTTCTATACGACAATTACCTGCTATGATTCAGCAATCAGTACCATTTGAAACGACATGGTTACTGAGAATTTTGCTATTCATTTCAGTCGTATTACTCAGTGCCTGTGAAAATGAAGATATTATCAAAACGAAGACACAGCCCGAGCCAACTGAGTCGCCATTGCCTGTCACTGAGTGGTATCCAACGCCTAAACACCGGCAGCAACCAACCGTTTATGTGCCCGTTCCGGCAACACAACAACAGCCTGTAATGTCATCACCAGGCTACCAATCCAGTGTTGTGCCACAGCCGTGGGGGATTCCTGCGCAGCAACCCACATACTACAGTGCACCGCAGCCTGTGTATCCGGCTCAACCACAACTGAATCCCTATCAACAGCCACAACCGGTGTGGTCAGGTCAACAACCCGCCAGCAGCTGGCAGCTGCCTGTGGTGCCGCAGTATCAATATACCCCGCGTCCCTGGGGTGACGTGATAGCGCCCGGTGTAACCAAGGATTCAAACACGTCAACCCAGGCCTGGCCACAGGGTGGCTATGTCGTTACTCCATGGGGTGCGCCACCTCCGGGGACCATTAGTGGCGGGGCGACGGGACAAGCCGGCCAGGTACCCGGAACGATATACTATGCTTATTAGTGGTATGGTCTGCGTGGTGTGAGCCTGGCGACAAGGTTGATTAGGCGGTTAAGAATATGGCCCGGTGCAGGGTCAACAGAACATTAGACTAAAACCGGAATACCGGTATTCTGATGTGATCAGTAATAGTAAGTCCCGCGGTTACTGGTCTTGGTACTTGGGCGGGTATACAGGCTTGCAGTTCAGCTGCAGGCAATCTTCAATATATATCAAGAGGTTATAAGTATGAAAATGCTAACAAAAACGCTGTGTGCAGCCGCAATTGCCGGTTTTGCTGCGCTCCCGATGACATCTGCCCATGCATGGGGCGGCTGGGGTCCATGGGGCGGCGACCGTGGCTATGGCGGTAATGACTGGGATGGCTGGGGTGACGGCTATGGCGATGGCGACTTCGACGGCGACTTCGGCTTCAACATGAGCGGCAGCGGTCGTGGTTCTGGCCGTGGTTACGGCCGTGGATACGGTGATTACTACAACCGTTATTATGGCGGATACGGTCCGTATGGCTACGGTGGTCCGTATGGTTATCCTGGTTATGGCTATGGTGGTTACCCGGGTCCCTATGGTGCTCCTGTCGCACCGGCAGCACCGGCAGCACCGGCAGCACCCGCTGCTTCCCAGTAAGTAGGTCTGAACGTAAACGGGCCCGGCGCAGCAATGCGCTGTGCTCGTTCTACGTTATTGAGTCAATAAGATGGTTAATTAGGCAAGAGTCCAGGTAATGATTACTGTTATCGCTAACCTCAAGGGTGGTTCCGGAAAGAGTACAGTCGCATTCAATCTTGCGGTGTGGCTGGAAATCAACGGTCATCATGTAGTTGGCTATGATCTGGACCCACAATGTACCTTCAGTGATCTCGGGATGTTGCGCAAGGAGATCGGTAACAAACCAGAGCTGGAGATACACCCTGTACGAGCAGTTTTGAAGGAGCAGTTACTGTCACACGAGGATGCAGAAGTCATTGTCGATGTGGGTGCGGCCAACATGGCTGCAATGAAGGAAGCCATGACTGCAGCAGACAGGATTCTCATTCCTGTTCCGCCAAGCCAGGCGGATGTATGGGCAACACAACGTTTTCTACATATTATTGGCCCTGATCTTGAAGCAACAAAACTAAATGGCAGGCAGAAAATACTGGCGTTTGTCAACCGGGCTGACACGAACAAATCCATCCGTGAAACACATGAAACCGAATCGGCATTAAAAATGTTGCCAGGTATCGATGTTGTTTTGCCTTACAGACTGAGAATGAGAACCAGTTTCCGTCGTTCACTCAGCGAGGGGATGACGGTTTTCGAAATGTGGCCACGGGGTAAGGCAGCAGAGGAATTTCGTATACTGGCAAGGGCACTCTATCCGCATGTTGTCAGTCATTGATCTATTTTAGGTTCAAGGAGCAGGCATAATGAATCTTCTTGCACGCATTCTCAGCCACGGCTTCGCACTGGCAGTCGTCGCATTGATTTTTCTCGTTTTGGTTTACCGTGGCGACTTGTTCCAGGATACCGAGTTACCTGAATTTCTCACCTTCAAGAAACAACCGGTGCCCACGGAAGAGGCGGGGGCCGGTGCTGTTGACCGTACAATCGATGAGACAGCCGTGCCCGCTGGCACCGCAGCAGCCCCAACCGAATCACAACAGGGCCACGTGGCGCCTGCACCGGTGACGGTTACAAGCGATGATGAGTCTTCTGTCAACGAGATGCCTGCTGCTACAGAATCACCGGCAGCAGCACCTGACACAGCACCCTATACAACTCCGGAAACAGCAGCTGAGACCGCAGCGGTTACAGAACCGGTAACGGCAGCTGAGACCACAGAACCGGTAACGGCAGCTGAGACTGCAGCAGTTACCGAACCGGAAACGAGCAGGGAGCTGACTCCTCCCGCGAGCGAGACTCCCCAGGTTGAGGATGCAAGTGAGCCAGCTGTAACGATTGAACTCGAAGAAGGCACGACCCAGGTGACTGAGGGTGAAACCGTGCTCACCATCGAGGAATCGGTTGATCAGTCCCGCGTGTTAGCCGAGGTTCCGCCAGCGCCTGCAGCCGAAGACAGCGACGAAGTCGCTGCTGAGTTGACTGTCGATACAACCGTGCTCACCATCGACGAGACGGTTGTTGAGGTGAGCCCGGCAGAAGAGACGCCACTGGAGGCTGCCGTAGAAGAAGCGGCACCTGAAGAACCAGCACCGGCAGCGCTGCCGCAATCAGCAGCGGACACTGAACCAGCCGTGGAACCGGAGCCAGATACGGTGCCTGAGGAAGAAGATGCAACACAACTGAACGCAGGCACCGTGGCAGAAGCCCCCTACAAGATATTGGCAAAGGCCCGTGAGGCTTTTTGGTTGCGTGACTTCGAAGTGGCTGAACAGCAATATCGCAAGTTAACACAGCTCGAGCCGGACAATCCGGATG
>JAJDNX010000056.1 GCA_022340485.1 Gammaproteobacteria bacterium
GACGCGCCAGTCCATGCTGCGGATATCATCACCCGGCTGGTAGGCGCGTGATTCCAGGTAATCCATACCACGACCGCGGAAGCGCGATGTGTGTCCGCCGGTGATGGCACTGCGTGCCGGACGACGGCTGTCGAGGCGCAGCTCGCGTGCCTGCAGGCGACATTGCACCAGCTCATCGCTGCTGACATGGACCACACCCGGTGTCTGTGAGTGGCTGCTATCGGGTAACTGGGAACGGACTGCTCGTTGTGTAGACAGGTTCAGGATCGGCATTGTTGATCAGGCAACCGGTACCCGCCGGATAAGTTCATGTATGACATCATCGGAACTGAGACCTTCCGCCTCTGCCTCGAATGACAGCAGGATACGATGCCGCAGGGTGTCAAAGACCACGGCCTGTATGTCTTCCGGTGATACATAATCACGCCCTTTCAGCCAGGCCTGGGCACGTGCACAACGATCCAGTGCAATCGTGCCACGCGGACTGGCACCGTAACTGACCCAGCGCACCAGGTCATTGCCATAGGCCGAGGGATTGCGCGAGGCAAGCACGATCTGGATCAGGTATTCCTCGACCGCCGCCGACATGTGCAGGGACAACACCTCCTGCTGGGCACTGAATATTTGCTCCTGTGTCAATAACAGCGTCGCACGACGATCGGGGTGTGTCTGGATTTGTACCTGCTCGCGATTCAGGTCGAGAATCTGCTTTTCGGTGCTGGCATCTGGATAACCTACGCGCACATGCATGAGAAAGCGATCCAGTTGTGCCTCCGGCAATGGGTAGGTACCTTCCTGTTCAATCGGATTTTGTGTAGCCATCACCAGGAACAGCCTTGGCAGGCTATAGGTCACCTGTCCCACAGAGATTTGCCGTTCACCCATGGCCTCCAGCAAGGCGGACTGAACCTTGGCAGGTGCCCGGTTGATTTCATCTGCCAGGATCAGGTTGTGGAAGATCGGGCCACGCTGGAACTGGAATTCTCCGGTTTGTGGCCGGTACATTTCCGTACCGGTCAGGTCACCGGGGAGCAGGTCGGGCGTGAATTGCAAGCGGTGGAAATCGCCTTCTATACGCCGTGCCAGTTCCTTGATGGCGGTGGTCTTTGCGAGCCCCGGCGCCCCTTCCACCAGCAAGTGTCCATCGGCAAGCAACGCCACCAGCAGATGCTCAACCAGTGTCGGTTGCCCGATAATGACCTGCTCCAGTTCACGCCGCAGCTGGTCAAATGCCGCATTCACCGTGCTGCCGACCGTGTTCTCCCTTTGCATCACCATCTCCGTCATTATCCAACTACCTCCTGCAAGCAGATTGTTGCCGTGATTGTATCAATGTGTCCTGACTGAGCTAAAAGACAGGGTAAGGCAGTGATAGTTCCGCTCATCGTGCTGCACGACGACCAATGGTCCCAGGGAGCCGATGAATTGCACAACGGGCAGTTGGGTACATCCCTGGATGCATCTCCGGCAAAACCCCTGCGGCCCCTCCAAAAACAACCGTATGGCAGGTCTTCGCAGCGTTCAATCCGGAATGGCCAAGGTATCCGGCGCGTTCATTTGACACTGTTGAGCCCGACAAAACTGCCATTGTTGTTCTCTGCGAGTTTGCGCATCAAGGCTGCGTATCGAACGGCATTGACGGGAAGTCCCTGGCCGAAGTCGAATAGCACGGGAAAGCCTACCGTGTGGATGCGTACCGGTGTGTTACCGGACGGGTCCGCGCGGTTCAGGGTTGCGACGGTGTCGATTACCGTCTGTATCGAGCCCCTGGAGAAATCATCGCCGAATACATACAGGCTGATGCGTTTATCCTGTGCATGGAAACGTCGAATCGCCGCCTCCACACCTTCCACCGGGCTCGAGTTGGAGAACGGCTGCCAGCTGGCCAGTCGCTTGATGATCGCCCGGCGTCGCGCCGGCGTATCCGGAATCCATTTTCCCTGGTACTGGCTGAACAGGTAGTCGCCCATGTCGTTCATCACCTGGATGCCCTTCACCTGCGGGTAAATAGAGAGGACTTCATCCAGTTTTTTCAGCACCCCTGGCCAGGCATGCTGCTGCATGGAGCCGGAAGTATCGATGATGAAAATGATGTATTCGCTGTCAACCGGTACACCGCCGATGGTGGCACGTGCCAGGGTACGCTGGTAGTTGGCACCCAGTACCCGTCGCATCTCCGCGGACAGCGTTTGTCTGGCCGAGGACAGTTGCCCCTCGATGATGCTCTGTGCATCATGTTCGTTGCGGCTGCGGCTGAACTCGCCACGCAGGGTGGACAACTCCCCCTGGAGACGCGCCAGCCTGTCCTTTACCTCGGAGAGCTGCTGCTCCTTGCCGAGCAGCTCGCGATTCAGCACCGTGGTCTCTCCGCGTATCTCGGACAATTCCGCTTCGAGGCGTTGCAGCAGGCCGCTAAGATCCACCGCCAGCCGTTCGATGACATGCGGCTCCGAGACCTTGACGATGACCAGCAGCAGAATAATGGCGCCAAAGCCACACGAGACCACATCGAGAAACGACAGGTTGAAGATATCGACCTCGCGGCGGCTGCGTCTTCTCATGGCCAGTCCCGTGCCGGGGTCAAAAAGGAGCCTCGGGTATCGATGGCAAGTTTCCAGAAGGCGGCCGCGGCATAGGCATCCCCTTCCATGGGCAGGAGGATGGTGTTGACGGGTATGCCCGCCGGCAAGGAACGCACTGCGGTCTCGAAATGCTCCAGGCGTTGTGCAGCGGACACGGTGGTGCTGCCCGGTTTGCTGCGACCCTGGGTGGGCAGACCATCGGTGACCAGCAGAATATTGTCCGGACGGGGTGACAGCTTGCTGGCAACCGAGAGTGCCTGGTAAAGACTGGTGCCGCCGGCGGGGATGCTCTGATGCAAACCGCTGACGGCTGACTCGATATCCTGGCGGTTTGAGGCCTGCAACCAGCGGCCGTCCGACCCCTTCCTCAGTGGATAGGCACTGGTATTGAAGGCGTAGAGCTGGAATGCTGCGCCTGCTGGCAGGTTACTCACCAGCCAGTCGGTGGTTGCCAGTGCCCGCCGCCATTTTGCTGCCTTGCGCTTGCTGACGGCGTCCATGTTGCGCCGGCGCACCACGTTGATGATGGTCTCATCCAGCATGCTCGCCGAGACATCCACCAGGATCAGTATGTGCCTGCCCCCGATCTTCAGGCCAGTCAGGTACTGGCGATCCCCCTCCCCCTGGAAGCGGCGTACCTTGTCACCCTGTTCTGCAGCGGCGGCCGTTCGCTCCCCCTGGCGTTGCTGTTCGGCATCGAGCGTTTTCAGATCGGCGGATAGTTCGTTGATATGTGCGCGACTGGAGAGGGTTTCCTTCTCCAGGGTCGCGATCTGGATTTCCAGCGTGTTGATGGTCTCGATAAGGCGCTCTGCCTCGCCTTCGGTCGCAAGCTGTTCATCCTCCACGGCCGCCAGGCTGTTGCGCGCCAGGACCCGATCGTCCTCGCCGAGGATCACTTCCTGTTGCAGCCGGATCACCTCTGCGCTGAGGTCGGCAAAGGTTTGATTGCGGGCCTTGACGGTATCCGTGTTGAGGATCAGCACCAGCAGCACCACGGCGCCGAAGCCGCAGAACATGATATCCAGAAACGACAGGGAAAAGGGCGAGATCGGCCGGCGTTTCATGGCTCAGTGCCCGCCTCAGGTCTGCAGACGCCGGATAAACCAGTGGTCGATATAGCGTTCGCTGTCAAGCACCAGTCGCTCCTGCATCAACTGCAGCTGCTGTATGAAAAACATCAGCACGATGCTGATGACCAGTGCGATAAACGTTGAATTGAAGGCCACGCCAAGGCTCGCGGTCACACCACTGATATCTCCCTCGACGGCGCGGTGTGCCTGGCCAAGTGCGTCACCGATGCCGCGCACGGTACCTATGAAGCCAACCGAGGGAATGGCCCAGGCGATATATCGAATAATGGCTAATTCCGACTCCATGCGTTCACCTTCCGACTCGCAGATATCCCGCGCTGCGGTCGAGACGTTTTGCACATTACGGGTCGCGCCGAATCGCTCGATTGCAGTCAGCAGCGCCCGCGGCAGCAAGGATTCCTGCAAGCTGGCCGGCATCGAGCGTAGCCGTGTGAGCAGATCACGGGTGTCTTCCGGGCCGATGGGCAAGTCGTCCGGCAGACGCAGCATGTCCTGTTCGAGCATTTTTTGCTGGCTGTAGGTGGACCTGCCCTTGAAACCGAGTATTGCAAAGGCCCAGAGCATGAGAATGAGGCAGGTCTCCTGTTCATAGTCCTTGATGACCACAAAGAAAGACCGCTGCGGGACATAGTCCGGGTCAGCCTGCATGTTGGCGGCCTCCTCCTGAAGGAAGCTGTTTGCCTGTGGCCGGATCACCGTCACGTACAGGGCATGTACCAGGATAAAGGCAATCAGCAGGGAAAATACCTGGTAGACCAGTTCAACGGGAAAGCTTTTTTTCATGGCGATAGAGATCCTGGGTCAGCGTCTTGTTTGCAGCCTAGATATCCACCGGAAACGACACCGCACTGTCCGCGCCTACCTTCTCCGAGGGTGTAAAGGTCGGGGACGGCGGACGAGGTGGTCGTGAGGCGCGGTCAGCCGGTGTGGACTGTTGCGGGGCCTTTGGTTCTGTTTCCGAACGGTCATCTTCAGCAGGCACTGCTGCAAATACTGTACTGGCAAGCAGGAAACACAAGGTGATGGGTAAAGTGATTTTCATAGTTGCGCTCTAGCGATTGATCTCATTGCCAGCAAATCTTGTGCAGCGATCCCACATCCGATAGAGAGTCCCTTCTCCTTCAGGGAGATCCACGGGCAGAGAAGACCTTACTCCGCATAGCGGGCAATTCGAAAACCGAGGTCCGGGCGCGGCGCGCGGCTGTAGTCCCGATAACTCAAGCGCACCTCGGCGATGCCGCCCTGCCGCCAGCTGGAGTCCCGTACCACATGATGGTCGCCGTTTTCCGGCCCGGCAGGGTCAGTAACCAGGGTATCCGCCATGCCGGGATACACTGCGTAATAGTCACTGATCCACTCCGCCACGTTACCGCCCAGATCATAAAAGCCGCCTGGCTGCATGGGGAAACTCCCCACCGGGGCAGCCACCCGGTAGCCGTCATTATAGCCCGGTACCGTGTTGGCAAGTGTATCCGCGATACTGGCATCCGCAAAATTACCGGCCACCTGCACAGGCGGATACTGCCCTGTCCATGGGTAGCGCGCGGCTTCCTGCCGTTCCAGCTGGCGCGCGACATAGGACCACTCGGCTTCCGTCGGCAGCCGGTAGCCGCTGGTCACGGGTGTCACGAGCTGCAACTTCCCGTTGGCTTCGCGATAGGCAGGCACCAGGCCGTCTTGCCGGCTTAACCAGTTGCAGTAACGGGCCGCGTCCTCCCAGCTGATATTCACGACAGGCAGCAGGTCGGCATCAAGGGAAGCGCCTTCGGCCTGTCCGGAATCATGGGCTGGCTGGAAGCGCCGGTACTCGGCATTCGTCACCTCTTTCTCGGACAAGTAAAACGGCCGCAACAACTGCACCAGCCGGGGGCTCTCGTTGGCACGCCTGCCGGCCTCTCTGCGTGAGGCACCCATGCGAAAACTGCCTGCCGGCTTGATGAGGCGCAACCGTTGTCCAGCCGCCGTCGATCGTATCGCAGGGGTACGGGCCGCCTTGCGTTCTGCACTGGCCTGGGCTTGCGTTTTCAGGGTGATCTCGATGTTCTTGCTGACCCCGGAACGAGGCGTCACGGTAACCTCCTGCGACAGGTATCCCGGCTTGCTGAATGCCAGGGTATGCGCTCGCGTGGTGAGTTGCAGTCGCCGTGTCGCTTCACCGGATGGCTTGCCATCAATCATCAGACTGGCATCCGCGGGGTGCGTGCTGACAAAGACGATGCCATATTCCGGTGGCAGCGTAACGGCCAGTTGCCGCGACTCCTCCGGTTCCAGCTGCACGGCTGCCTCGACCGGCTGGTAACCCGGCTTGGTGAGACGCACGCTGTGCGGTTCCCCGGAGGCAAGCGACAGGGTTGCTGGTGTAGTGCCATAAAACACCCCTGCTACACTGACGGTCGCTGCACTCGGTTCGCTGTTCACTGTCAGCTCACCCTCTGCCGGTGTCAGGACGAGGTTATTCAGTGAAGCTGTCGTGCCCGCCGTGATGTCCTGTTGCAACAGTACGCTTTTGTATTTCTGCAAGGACACCTCGATGGTGTGTGTACCGGCCATCACCTCGGTGGTCAACGGGGTCACACCCCGCCTTTCGTCGTCGATCCGCACCTCCGCACCGGCCGGCTCACTGCTGATGCGGACATCGGCCCAGCCAGGCTGCAGAAGAAATTCAAACTGCTGTGTCTGGCCGCGCCCGGCAATGTCGAGCTGCGTACTCACCGGCAGGTACCGGTCGGTCTCGATGCGCAGCCGGTGCGTGCCGGCCGCCACTTCGGTGATGCCGTTGGCATCTGTTGGCAGTGCGGTTTCCTCTACAAACACCCGGTAGTCGACGTCCGGCTGGAGTAAAAAACGGACGCGCCCGGGGAGTTCCCGCAGTTCAAAACGGTAGGTTTGCAGTTCGCCGCGCCTGACCTCGATATCGGCCTGCAGGGGCTGGAAACCCTCGCGAATGGCCTGCACGGTGTAGCGACCAGGCAATGCCAGCTGCCGTTCACCGAGTTTTAGCACTGGAGGAAAGCCATGCAGGGATAGCCGTGCGGGTTCCGGCGTCACCTGTATGGCAATGGGTGTCGCCAGCAGTACAAAGGCAGCAGCAAGCAACAACAGCACGAACACCATGACAATACTCCAGCGCTGCTTGCGGTGACGGCTGCCCGCTGCAGACGCCGCAGGCACTGGCGTCACCACGTCGGGAATCGTCCGTTTCGATGGCTGCGGCGGGGGTACCAGGGGTGGTGACACAATGGAATCGGTGAAGGACTGGGTACGTGTGGCAATCACAACGACGTCACCCTGCACCGTCCAGCGCATAACGCCTTCTCCCACCTGGACTTCATCACCCGATTTCAGCCAGCGCGAGCCGCGCAGGTGTTCATGGTTGTGAAATACCTGCATGCTTGGATCAACGGACTGGATATAGGCATGCCCGTCTGCTGCTGCGATATAGGCCACCTGTCGTTCCGCAGACACGCCGGGGATGACGATATCAGCGGCTGACTCGCCACCAATACTGAATGGCAGCGCCTGTTCATCCAGCTGGCGCTCACCACGCGCATCCTGAATAAAAAAGAGGCGGCTCAAATCGGTTCCTCGCAACGGATGGTCAGGGCCATGTCCTGATTGCCCGGAGACACCGACAGCTGCAGGCGGATATCCCGGTAACCGGAGCGTGTACCCACCACGGTGTAGGTACCGGGCAACAACTCGAGCTGCCGGCTGGTGAAGGTACCCAGTTGTCCGACATGGTAGATCGAGACATCGGTTGCGCCGTCCGAGTGCAGGCTCACTGCAACCGGTGTACGTGCCAGTTTCACCAGGCGCTGCAAGGTGAGTATTTTTTTCG
>JAJDNX010000064.1 GCA_022340485.1 Gammaproteobacteria bacterium
CGGCAATGCGTTCAAACTCTCGTTGTAAATCTGCGCTACTCATTGCATTCCCTCGCGTCTGCCTAAATGACGGGTGGCCGGAGTATGGTCGATTTTGCTGGCATTGAAAAGGTGCCAGGTGTCTGTTGATTGCTATGAGAAGCACCACAGACGGGGGGTGCGGGGTGCTGCAGGATGTTGTTCCGCAGCGGTCACCGGCGTTCGCTGCCGGGGCAGGGATGGCAGCCGGCACGAACCCCCGACGGTCACACCTTCGCCTTTTCTTGTTTTCAAGGTGCTGACGTTAAATACTATCGCCCCCGCACCAACTCCAATCGAGACCTCGATCCATGTGCGCATTGAAACGACTGCCGGTTCGCTCGCTGGCAAGCGGAGCGAAGCTTGACATCCCTGTCTACACCATCAAGGGCTGCAATCCCCACGCGAAGCGCGCCTATATCCAGTCCAGCATGCATGGCTCGGAGGTGCAGGGAAATGCCGTGATCGCAGCGTTGCTCGAAGTCTTTGAACAGACACCGCCCGAGGGTGATGTGGTTCTCGTACCCAATGCAAATCCGTTTGCCATCAATCAGAAGTCAGCGGAATACACCCTGGGCCGGTTTGATCCGACGACCGGCGAGAACTGGAACCGCAACTACTGGCTGCCGACGACACGGGTGACCCAGAGACCTGCATGGAAAACGCTGCAACGGAAGGTATGGGCGCAGATGGCATCCGCAATACGCGCGCGGCTCGAGGACAACCTTTCCTTTGGGGAAAGACTGGCACTGAAGCTGCAGTTACTTACCGTCGGCGCGGATTATGTGATCGATCTGCACTGCGCCAATATTTCGGCGCGGCACCTGTACGCACCGCAATACGCCGAGGCATGCGCGCGCTATTTCCAGATCCCATTGATGCTCTCGATACCGAATGACTTCGGTGGCGCCATGGACGAAAGCGTGAGCTGTGCCTGGTGGACGTTCTGGCACGAATTGCAGGCGCAGGGATACCCGGACCTGCCACCACGCAGGGAACTGCCGCAGGGCTACACCCTCGAACTTGGCGGGCATGAAGTGATTTCACGCGATGCGGCGAAGCGCGATGCAGCCGGGGTAGTGAATTTCCTGCGCCACAAGGGGATCGTCGCTGGCAGGGCGCAAAAGCCAAAATCCGGATTCGTCTGCAGCCTCCAGGATTACAAGACCATTTACTCGCGCCATGCCGGGCACGTGGATTTTACCGCTACGCTGGGCAGCTGCGTTGCAAAGGGCGGACTACTTGCACAAACACTCCAGTTCGGGCGCACTGCATCGTGGCAGCCGACGCTTGCCGAGGAGTCCTGTATCCCGGTCCTGCACCATAGCTCGGCCGTGATCCACGAAGGCAGTGAGCTGATGAAGGTATTCACGAAGGTTCGCAAGGTCTGACTGGTCACGACGGGACTTGAGAAGGGCGCTGCGCAACGAGTAATCAAGCACCGCGAAGGCCGGCAAACATTATCACCCCGGTCTTTCCGGGGGTGAGTCTGGGCGGGTCGGCGTGAACGTGAGCTGACAAGAAGCCAACGGGGTCCGGGACCACGGTGTGTGAAATCAGCTTCTTCAGGCATTACTGGCAACTTCCTCGGGCACGAATTCCTTTGCCACCCGCTTGGCCAGTGTGTAGATGCGCCGCAGGTGTCCCAGCAGCTCCATTTCCAGCTGAACCAGCTTCAGGTGCTTCGGCTCCTGCACCGCAATGCGTTGCGACTGATGCTGCAGGGCCTCTTCCTGCAGGCGCCGAATCCTGTCTTTCTGGGCAATGACCGCGGCCGCGGCCGTTTCGTCATTTTCACGGACTGACTGGATGGCGCCCGCAACTGCCAGAATGACCTCGGCGGCGAACTCCCGTATCAACAGGCTGCTGGTTTCGCTGGGACGGATTTCCAGTTCGAGAAAGTCCCTGCCGAGGTTTACGAGGTCGCTCTCGATGACATCCGCCAGACTTTCGAGGTTGATGGTGGCGCCCATCAGCCGCTGGAACTCATCACTCTGGTTATCGGTCAGCGGATGCTGGCGGATCTCGCTGAGGTATTCCAGAATCGCGTCATTGAGGACATCGACCTTGTCGTCCATCATCATCACCTCGTCCAGCTTGTGCCTGTCCTGTTGCAGAAAGCCTTCGTCGAGGCGGTTCAGCATGCTGGAGATGATCTCGCCCATATGACCGATTTCAAAGCGCACCCGTTCCAGCGCCATGGCCGGAATAGCGACCATTTCTGCATCCAGATATTTGGGTTGCACAATGATCTTTTCAGCCTCCTCGGGCCTGGCGGGTACCAGGCGCTCGACGAGCCGTGCAAAGCCGTTGGTAAAGCCGATAAAGATGAGCGTATTGGCAATATTAAACACGGTATGGGCATTGGCGATCTGGCGTGGTACCTCTGCCGCCATGCGCGCCTTGCCACTGAGTTCGGGGGCGGCAGGCGAGATCGCAGCGACGAAATCTGCCAGTTGCGGTATGAACAAGATCCAGATCAGCACGCCGGCGATGTTGAAAACGATGTGTACTACGGACGCGCGTACCGCTTCGACGGGCTTGCCGATCGCTGCCAGCAGGGCCGTGACGCAGGTGCCGATGTTTGCGCCAAAGGCGAGCGCGATTCCGGCGGGCAGAGTAATCAGACCGCTGGCCGCCATGACAATGGCTATGCCGGTGGTGGCGGCGGATGACTGAACCAGGCCAGTAAATACGGCACCTACGAGGATGCCCAGCAGCGGATTCTCCATACGCGACATCAGGTCAATAAACGGCGGGTAGCTACGTAACGGACTCATACCTTCCCCCATCACTCCCATGCCGTAAAACACCAGACCGAGACCCATGATCATTGCACCGTAGTGGCGGATCTTTTCCTGTTTGCTGGCAAACAGCATGAAGAAGCCAACCGCCACCAGGATCAGGGCATACTGGGTTACGTTGAAAGCGACGATCTGCGCCGTGAAGGTGCTGCCAATGTTGGCTCCCATGATGATGCCGATTGATTGCGACAGCGTCATGAACCCGGCGGAGATGAAGCCCACCACCAGCACCGTTGTTACCGAGGAAGAGTTGAGCACTGCGGTGACAAAGGCTCCGGTAATTGCACCCATGAAGCGGTTTTTGGTCAGACCGGCTAGCACATCCTTGAGCGTGTCGCCGGCAGCGGCCTTGAGACCTTCTGACATCTGCTCCATTCCATACAGGAACATGGCCAGACCGCCAAACAGTTGCATCAGCAGGGAAACCCAGTTGATCTCCTGTTGCTCGTCAGTCCCGGCGAAAGACGGAAACACCACAATCAGCGTCAGGCTGGCCAGCAATACCAGCCCGGTGCGGCCAAGGGACCGCCCGAACGAGCGGTTAAACGATTTCATGACTGGCTCCTCAAGCGCAGACCGTCGTTGTCAGGCGCGGTTGTTTTT
>JAJDNX010000073.1 GCA_022340485.1 Gammaproteobacteria bacterium
TTGGGTGATACCGACACCGGCAAGGCGGTACTGATTGATCCGGCCCTGGAAACCGCGGAGCGTGACCTGGGAATCGTCCAGTCGTTTGGGTTGCAACTGGCGTACACACTGGAGACACACGTCCATGCCGATCACCTCACCGGTGCGCTGAAGTTAAAGCACCTTGCCGGATCGCAGATTGCCGGTCCGGCGCTGGACCGGTTGCCATGTACCGATGTGGGGATCCGTGAGGGTACGCCGTTTAGGGTGGGGGGTATCAGTGTACACCCGCTGTTCACACCGGGACATACCGCTACGCACCACAGCTATCTGCTGCGGGAGGGGGATACGCAACGCGTGTTCAGCGGGGATGCCTTGCTAATCGATGGATGCGGGCGTACCGACTTTCAGAGCGGTGATGCGGTGGCCCTGTATCGCGCCATCCACGACAAGCTGTTTACGCTCCCGGACGAGACACTGGTCTACCCGGGGCATGATTACACTGGCCGGCAAGTCTCCACAATCGGCCAGGAAAAGAGTCGCAATCCCAGGCTCGGTGGTGGCAGGTCAGAGGCCGAATTCGTGGAGATCATGAACGGACTGGAGCTGTCCTATCCGAAGAAGATCGACTTTGCCGTACCTGGTAACGAGCGCTGTGGCGAGTGCCCGCCGAATGTGCCGCAGGAGTTGCATAAACTGTGTGATGTAACCCGTCAGGGTTGACGATGGGCTTTCCTTGAGCGGATCTGTGCATCGCCTTCACCAGCTGGACCGGGGGAAATAAATCTACATCTATCTGACTTTAAACAATATATTTTTGTTGATTATATATTAGAACATGTTAATATAAACAATAACTGTAGTATCATCATGAGCCGGAGGTGTGCCATGTACATCGATAGTCTGACGATAACTGCTTTTGTTGTGGTTGCGATTGCTATGGTGATGTTCATTAAGAAGTGCATCATCAATAGCTGCCTCATTTCGAGAGGCGACAAGGCAGAGATCAAGCGCGATGCCGAGCCGGGTGGCAGGCAGTGAGATTCGCCCTACAGACCGTCTGTCGTGCAGCCGCCGGGACCTTGTCACCGGAAGGTGTCAAAGCGCTGCTGGCAAAGGGTGGACAACTGATTGATGTCCGCTCGCCGTCAGAGTTCTTGGAGCACAGCCTCCCCGGTGCCATCAACCTGCCGGTGGATTCGCTCTGCTATGAGCACAGGCGACTGGACCATCGCCGCCCGGTGATTGTCACTGGTGCCAGCGAAGTGCGCTGTGTCCGGGCTGCACGCCTGCTGGCGGGGAAGGGTTTTTCGCGTATTTACCATCTCACGGCAGAGTTCTACCAGTAAGGGACGCGTTACCTTCATGAGCATAGAAACCTTTGAGAGCCTGTCGTTGACGCTGGGCATCGGTGGTCTAGTGTTGTACATGATCTATGTCATGTACAGGTTGGCGCGGGATTCAGGTGCCGGCCGTTTTGGCACGGTGATGATCTTTATGAGCCTGGGTCTGGGTATTGTAGGGTTTGCCGCGAAATCGTTGATTCAGCTGGTCATTCAGGTTTAGCACGCTGCGCGGTGGCGGCCTTGTCGGTCGCTTTGTCCCCTTGCCCGGTAGCCGGGCCGTCATCATCCATCAGGATCTGGTGGGCGGGGCCTTCCATGTCATCGAACTGCCCGGAACGCACGGCCCACAGAAAGACCCACACAATCAGCCCCACCAGGATTAGCGATACGGGGATGAGCAGGTAGATGATTTCCATAAGGCGGTATTACTTGCTCCGGGTGAGGCGTAGTGCATTCAGTACTACCAGCAGCGAGCTGGAGGACATACCGATGGCCGCCATCCAGGGGGCGACGTAGCCGAGCGCGGCGGCCGGTAAGGCAATCAGATTATAACCCACGGCCCAGGTCAGGTTCTGCTTGATAATCCGCAGTGTCTTGCGCGCCAGTCGTACCCCGCTGTTCAGTGCACCCAGATGATTGGACAGCAAGACCATGTCGGCGCTGGCCTGGCTGATATTGGCGGCATCACGCATGACAATGGACACATCGGCGGCCGCCAGTACCGGTGCGTCATTGATGCCGTCACCGATCATTGCTACTACCGCACCCTGCTGTTGCAATGACTGTACCTGATGCAGTTTGTCTACCGGTGTCATGTTGCCATAGGCCACTTCAATACCGGCCTCGCTGGCAAGTTGTTGCGCAGCAGCCGGGTGATCGCCACTCATCAGCAATACCTTCTTGCCGGCTTGTTCTAGCGTCTTTATGACCGCGGGTGCTTCCTCTCTCATGGCATCTCGCATCAGGAATAGCGCGTGCAACTGGCGAGTATCGGACAGCAATACGCAGGTACCGTAACCGGCATCGGCCGGCAGCTTGTGGCTGGCAGCGTCCGTGTGTGCAGCAATGAATTCCGCATTACCGATGAACCACTGCTGCCCATCAATGCGCGCGCTGATGCCGGCACCGGGGAAATTTTTGAAGTCAGTGGCTGTAAGTGGTTTGCCCCCGGCAGCAGCTGTGACGATGGCCTTGCCGGCGGGATGTTCCGACTGCTGTTCAAGGGCGGCTGCGATGCCGAGTACAGTCCTTTTATTCAGATGGGACAGGCACAGAATGCGGGTGATCACGGGTGTGCCCAGCGTCAGCGTACCGGTCTTGTCGAAGATGACATGGCTGCAACGGGCCAGTGTTTCGAGACTTTGGCTGCGGATGGTCAGCAGGCCGTGTCCCAGCATGGTTCCGGTTGCTGCGCTGATTGCAGTGGGGGTTGCCAGTGACAGGGCACACGGGCAGGTCACCACCAGTACCGAAACGAGAATCGGCAACCAGCTGTCGGGGGCATGTTGCCACCAGTAGAGGCCGACCACTGCCGCCACCAGCAATACCGTAGCAACAAACCAGCTGGCAACACGGTCGGCGAGGCGGGTGATGGCGGGTTTCTCGTTCTGTGCCCGTTCCAGCAGGCGCATGATTTCCGCCAGCACGGTATCCACACCGACCTGCTCAACGCGCAGGGTTAACGGGCTTTCTATGTTGATACTGCCACCGATCAGGCGTGCCCCCACACCCTTGGTGATCGGGGTGCTCTCACCGGTTAGCAAGGCCTCGGTGACGCTAGATTCACCCGCCGTGATGTGGCCGTCGGCGGGGACCGTTTCACCCGGCCTGACCAGTACGGTGTCACCGGCCTGCAACTCGACAAGCGGGATGATGTCTTGCTGTTCCCCGTCTGCGCTCGTGGTAACCCGGGTTGCCATGGCCGGGAGGGCGCGACCAAGCTGTTCCAGGGTTTCCGCGCCTCGTTTGCGCGCCATGAGTTCGAAATACCGACTGCTCAGCAGGAAGAAGATAAACATCACCACCGAGTCGTAGTACACCTCGCCCTGGCCGGTCCAGCTGGCATGCAGGCTGCCAGCAAAGGCGACCAGGATGCCCAGCGCGACCGGTACATCCATGCCAACAGTGCGATTGCGCAAGTCGCGCCATGCGCCACGAAAAAACGGTGCACCCGAATACAGCAGTACCGGCGTGGTCAGTAGCAGGCCGACCCAGCGGAAAAAGGTTTTGAAACCGGCTTCCATGCCAGACCAGCCACCGGCATACAGGGCGATGGATAACACCATGACCTGCATCCCCAGAACACCGGCAATGCCGATGCGCCGTAACTGGTTGCGACGTTCACGATCGAAGGCCTGTTGCTGTTGCTGCGGATCGTAGGGATGCGCGGTATAGCCGATATTATGGATCGCCTGCAGGATATCGCTGAGCTTGATCCGCGTCTCATCCCAGCGTATGCGTGCGCGGTGGGTGGCATAATTGACCTGCACATCCAGAACCCCTGGCAGCTGCGCGATATGCCGTTCATTCAGCCAGACGCAGGCCGCACACACGATGCCTTCCAGAATCAGTGCCGCTTCCCGCTGGTGCTCACCGCTGACGCGTACAAAGGTCTTCTGGACCTCGGGGTGGTCGTAGACCTGTGTCTGTCTGATGAAATCGGGCAGCAGTGCCTGGCCAGTGGGGGAGGCCGCGGTGCGATGCCGGTAGAAATCTGCATTGCCCGAATCGACGATGGCCTGTGCCACGGCCTGGCAGCCATAACAGCACATGGGCTCATCGTGACCATTGATGGCCACGCTCAACTCCAGTCCACGGGGTATGGGCAGGCCACAATGAAAACAGTTTGTGGTCGTGCCAGCCCCGGAGGGTACTGCGGTCTGGTCGATTAGCGGTTCAGGGGAAGACACGTTCTATTCAGGGCAGGTTGTTCTGGCTGGTTACCGGGATTTGGCGCCGTTACGGAGGTGTGCATAGCATAGCGCATGTCCCGTAACCAGGTCTGAGATGTATTAGTATTTTAAGATTATTTGATGTAGATCAATAAATGCCGGCAGGCAGGAAAAGATAATTCCTCGGCTGAAAAAATTTTCCGCAGCCACCCCGATGGGCTGCAAACAATCAAGACACCATAAACAAATAGGGAGAAATGCCATGAAATTGTCACTTGGAAAAGTGCTGGGCCTTGCCGTGCTTGCCAGTAGTTCGCTGCTGATGCTCTCCACGGCCAGTGCCTATGAGGCCGGTGACTGGATTGTCCGGGCCGGTGCGGCCGGGGTCTATCCGACCGGTGACGGCAACGTCAAGGGTATAGATGGTGCCAAGGTCGAGGCAGACAGTGCCTGGAGCTTTGGCATCAATGGTACCTACATGGCGACCAGCAATATTGGCATCGAACTGCTGGGTGCCTGGCCGTTCAAGCATGATATCGACTGCAAGGGCAGTATCTCGGCCCTGGGAACCTGCGCTGATACCAAGCACCTGCCGCCGACACTCACCGTGCAGTATCACTTTGATACCGGCAGTAAATTTCATCCCTATATCGGTGCAGGTGTGAACTACACCTACTTCTTTGACACCAATACCAAGGGGGATCTCAAGGACCTCGGCGGTAAACTCGATCTGGACAATTCCTGGGGACTGGCCGGTGAAATTGGTCTGGACTATGACCTCGGGAATGACTGGATGATCGGTGGACAGATCTACTATATGGATATCGATACCGACGCGACATTAAAGGTTTCCGACCTTGGCTATAAAGAAACATTCAATGTGAGTATCGACCCATGGGTATACATGATCAGTGTCGGTAAGAAATTCTGATGCCGACTGTCTGAATAGGGCTTATAGAATAGGGTATTGACTCGCTAGTCGTTAGCATTGAGACTAGCGGGCCATCGCCATTAACAAAAGATTCGAGGGGAGATAAGCAATGGTGCTACAACACGTATGGGGTTTATTTACCAATCCAAAGCGTGAATGGGAAGCTATTCGCGATGATGAATGCACCATTGGCAAGTGCTATGCGATACACGTCCTGATCCTTGCCGCGATCCCGGCGATTTCCGGTTTTATTGGAACCACGCAGTTTGGCTGGCAAATCGGTGCCGGTGACCCCATCAAACTGACCTACGAGAGTGCGGGAATGATCGCGATACTCTATTACCTCGCGATGCTGGTCGGCGTGTACTCCATCGGCTGGATGATCCATTGGATGGGCGGCACCTATGGTGCGGAGGTGCAGCTATCCCAGTGTGTAGTACTGGCAGCCTATACGGCCACTCCCCTGTTTCTTATCGGACTGATGGAGCTCTATCCGGTGTTGTGGATCAACATGGTTGTTGGTATCCCGGCACTGGCCTATACGGTGTACCTGCTCTACACAGGCGTGCCCATTATGATGGGCATTTCCGAGGATCGGGGCTTTCTGTTTTCCAGTGCGGTGCTGGCGGTAGGCCTGGTGGCCTTCGTGGCGTTGCTGGCAGCAACCGCCATTCTCTGGGGCATCGGACTGGAGCCGCAATTTACGCGCTAGCACGGCAGCATTCGAAGAACCTCAGGATTTTCTTAATTAATTACAGTAAGAAGTTACGTAAAAACTGATTTAACAGAAGTATTAATCAAGGGAGTACGGCATGGCAGATCAGCTAACCTACAACTACAAGGTAGTCAGGCAGTTTGCAATCATGACTATAGTCTGGGGCATCGTCGGGATGCTGGTAGGCGTATTCATTGCGGCTCAACTGGCGTGGCCGGTGCTGAATTTTGATATTCCATGGCTGACCTTTGGTCGTCTGCGGCCGTTGCATACCAATGCCGTGATCTTTGCCTTTGGCGGCTCGGCCCTGTTTGCTACCTCATACTACGTGGTACAGCGCACCTGTCATGTACGCTTACTGAGTGACACACTGGCCGCGGTTACCTTCTGGGGCTGGCAGCTGATCATTGTGCTGGCCGCGATCACCTTGCCGCTTGGTTTAACACAGAGCAAGGAATATGCCGAACTGATCTGGCCGATCGATATCCTCATTGCGGTGGTCTGGGTCACCTATGCCATCGTATTCTTCGGCACCATCATGAAGCGCCGCGTGCAGCACATCTACGTGGCGAACTGGTTCTTTGGCGCCTTTATTATCACGATTGCCATCCTGCATATTTTTAACAGTGCGGCCGTACCCACAAGCCTGCTGCACTCCTACTCGGCCTATGCCGGTGTACAGGACGCCATGGTGCAGTGGTGGTATGGACATAACGCGGTAGGCTTCTTTCTGACCGCAGGCTTCCTTGGCATGATGTACTACTTCGTACCGAAACAGGCGAATCGCCCGGTCTACTCCTATCGTCTCTCGGTGGTTCACTTCTGGGCGCTGATCTTTACCTACATCTGGGCCGGCCCGCATCACCTTCATTATACGGCGCTGCCAGACTGGGCCCAGTCACTGGGTATGGTTATGTCGCTGATCCTGCTGGCCCCGTCCTGGGGGGGCATGATTAACGGCATCATGACACTTTCCGGGGCATGGGAGAAACTGCGTACCGACCCGGTGCTGCGGCTGTTGATTGTTTCCATCTCTTTTTACGGCATGTCGACCTTCGAGGGTCCGATGATGTCCATCAAGACAGTGAATGCACTGTCTCACTACACGGACTGGACCATCGGTCATGTACATTCCGGTGCCCTCGGCTGGGTGGCATTGATCTCTATGGGCAGCCTCTACTACCTGATCCCGCGCCTGTTTGACCGCACCCTGTACAGCCTGAAACTGGTTGAGGTGCACTTCTGGACGGCAACGATCGGTATCGTGCTCTATATTGCCTCCATGTGGGTGGCGGGAATCATGCAGGGCCTGATGTGGCGCGCTACCAATAGTGATGGCACCCTGACCTACAGCTTCGTTGAGTCGGTGCAGGCCATGCATCCGTACTTTATCGTGCGCTTCCTTGGTGGAGCCTTCTTCCTCGTGGGTGCCCTGGTGATGGCCTGGAACATCTGGAAGACCATTGCGGGTGCTAAACCGGCCACGGCCACGATTCCGGCCCCCGCCGCCGCACACTAAAGGAGACAGGACATGGCGACTGGACACGACAAGGTAGAGAAAAATATCGGCCTGATGATCATCCTGATCCTCATTACCGTATCCATTGGTGGACTGGTACAGATCGTACCGTTGTTTTTCCAGCAGTCCACCACGGAGGCGGTTGAAGGGCTGGAACCCTATACACCGCTACGGTTGGCAGGGCGTGATGTGTATGTACGCGAGGGGTGTTACCTGTGTCATTCGCAGATGATCAGACCCTTCCGGGCCGAGACCGAACGCTATGGGCATTACTCGGTCGCCGGCGAATATGTGTATGACCGACCGTTCCAGTGGGGCTCGAAACGTACCGGTCCGGATCTGGCACGCGTCGGTGGCCGCTACAGTGACGAATGGCATCGGGTGCATCTGAACAATCCGCGCGATGTGGTGCCGGAGTCCATTATGCCGGGCTATCCATGGCTGGCGGAGACACCGGCTGATGCCAGCAATATTCAGCGCAAGATGGAAGTGCTGCGTATGCTGGGTGCACCCTACAGCGATGAGGACATCGCCAATGCACCCAAGGCGCTGGAAGGAAAGAACGAGCTGGATGCCATGATTGCCTATTTGCAGGGGATGGGTACTGCCATCAAGACCCGGAGATAGCTGGATGGATGCTTCACTGATTCAGTCGGTCTGGACCGTGGTGGTACTGGTGCTGTTCGTCGGTATCGTTATCTGGGCCTGGAGCAGCAAGCGCAAACAAGACTTTGATGAGGCGGCGAACATTCCTTTTCACGAGGATGAAAAGCCAACAGAACATACTTCCAAGGAGAATTCCCATGGCTGATTTCACCAGCAGCTTCTGGAACTGGTACATCATCATTCCTACAATCGGCGGCATTATTGCCTGTTTCCTTCTGATACGCTGGTTGTCAACCGGGGCAATCAAACCGGGTGATAAGGCCGAGTCCATGGGGCATGTCTGGGACGGGGATCTTGAAGAACTCAATAATCCACTGCCACGCTGGTGGCTGAACATGTTCTATATCACGTTGTTCTTCGGTATCGGCTACCTGATACTCTATCCGGGACTGGGGACCTTCAAGGGGCTGCTCGGGTGGACTTCCGTCGGGCAGTACCAGCACGAGGTGGATGTTGCTGATGCCAAGTACGGACCCCTGTTCAAGAAGTACCAGGAGATGCCTATTGTCGCGGTCGCCGATGATCCGGATGCCCGCAGCATGGGCGAGCGCCTGTTCGTGAATTACTGTGCCACCTGCCATGGTTCCGATGCACGCGGTGCGCGCGGTTTCCCGAACCTGCGTGATAACGACTGGCTCTACGGTGGCTCCCCGGAGACGATCGAACAGACGATTCTGAACGGCCGTAACGGCGTGATGCCGGCATGGAAGGATGCCCTTGGCGGTGATGCCGGCGTGGCTGACGTGGTGGAATATGTGTTCAGCCTCAGTGGCCGCAATGTCGACCAGGTGGCCGCTGCACGTGGCCAAGAGAAGTTCCAGATGCTGTGTGTCGCCTGTCACGGAGCTGACGGCAAGGGCAACCAGGCACTGGGTGCACCGAATCTGACCGACAATGTCTGGCTGTATGGTGGTTCTGCACGGCAGGTGACAGAAACCATTGCAATGGGCCGTAATGGCGTGATGCCGCCACATCGTGATTTTCTCGGTGAAGACAAGGTTCACCTGCTGGCAGCCTATGTCTACAGCCTCTCCACGGGACAGGAAGCACTGGAAGAATAATTTAGAGTAATTTCGGTCTAGAGATGACAAAGCGGAAATACGACATGACGGAGAAGCAAGTTCCCAAGATGCAGAAGTGCATTGCGGTGCTGTGGCCGTCATTTCTGGTGGCGGTTGTTGCCACCGGGCTGTTCTTTTCCGCTTTTGATCCCGACGACCTGTATCCCTTCGGTGAGCAGACGGGGATCAGTCGCCTGGGGATCTACTCGATCGGCTTTCTGGGCTTCTGGCTGGTATCAGCCATATCTGGAATGGGTACCTTGTACTTCGCCATTACCAACTGTATGCGACAGAACCCGGCTTCCCGGGACCAGTAAGGGATTGGTATGACGAATCCCGATACTACCGGGCCATCTACGGCCACGGGATCTGACGAGCAGGTCGCCCAGTCCCTCTACGCCAAGGCGGCGAAAATCTATCCGCGCGAAGTGCATGGATTGTTTGCGCGCCTGCGAGTCCTGGGTGTGCTTGGACTGCTTGGTATCTACTATGTCCTGCCGTGGCTGCGCTGGGATGGCCAACAGGCGTTGTTGCTGGACCTGCCGGCACGCAAGTTTCATATCTTTTTCATCACACTCTGGCCACAGGACTTTTTCTACCTGGCCCTGCTGCTGATTATTGCCGGATTGACGTTGTTCTTCGTCACGGCACTGGCAGGTCGTGTCTGGTGTGGTTATGCCTGCCCACAGACCGTATGGACCGAGGCCTTCCTGTGGATCGAGCGCAAGGTTGAGGGGGATCGCCTGAAACAGCAGAAGCTCGATGCCCTGCCGATGAGTGCCCGCAAGTTCCGTATCAAGGCCAGCAAGCATTTTCTGTGGCTTGCCTTTTCTGCCTGGACAGGCTTTACCTTCGTCGGTTATTTCACACCTATTATTGATCTCGGTCAGCGCTTGTTGACATTCAACCTCGGCCCGTGGGAGACCTTCTGGATCATTTTCTATGGCTTTGCCACCTACGGGAATGCCGGCTTCATGCGCGAGCAGGTGTGCAAATACATGTGTCCCTATGCACGTTTTCAGAGCGCCATGTTCGACAAGGACACCCTGATCGTCTCCTATATACCCACCCGCGGGGAGCCACGTGGCTCGCGCAAACGCAGTGCAGATCCTGCCGCGCTGGGACTGGGTGACTGCATAGACTGCACCCTGTGTGTACAGGTCTGTCCGACAGGTATCGATATCCGTGACGGTCTGCAGTACGAATGTATCGCCTGCTCGGCCTGCATCGACGCCTGTGATGATGTCATGGACAAGATGGGTTATGAGAAGGGACTGATCAAGTACACCACGGAACACGCCATGAAAGGCGGGGTGACGCACATCATCAGGCCACGTATCGTGATTTATTCGCTCATCCTGCTGACTATCATGGCTGCCTTTGCCTGGTCATTCACTCATCGCATTTCGCTCGGGCTGGATGTCATTCGTGACCGCAATACCCTCTACCGTGAAACCACAGACGGGCTGATCGAGAATGTCTACATCCTCAAGATCCTGAACATGGATGATACCGATCATCAGTATGACCTGAGTGTGTCGGGTATCCCGGGCCTGACGCTGTACAAGGATATGGCGGTTATTAAGGTACCTTCCGGAGG
>JAJDNX010000084.1 GCA_022340485.1 Gammaproteobacteria bacterium
GAACTACAATGCCAATGATCACTTTAGCTTTTGCTGTGGAGTTTAGAAGACGCAAATCAGGGTTGTAATTGTGGTAAATACTTATTCAGCACATGAGAAACTGTTAATTCGCTGAAGCAATATAGCGACTCGCCGGCACTGCCCCTGGACACGGCCCCCATCGGTCATGGTCCCTGTAGATACCGATTGCCCACAGACCGGTCTCTTTCAGGGTCGTTACACGGCGTCACTGACACCGGACTCATTGGCCCTGAGGTAACTTGGCAGACGGCCTTCACCCGTATTACAGCCAGACAATACTTGTCTGCAGCGGTTTCACCGGCACCGATGGAATCATCCAGTGCGGCCATCCCCGTCTTGAGGGACAGGGCTGCTTACTCAAGGCTGTCGATCCTGGTAAGGCGCAACAAGACATCGAAATTCTTGATGCCTTTTGCCTTGCTGGAACCAATGATTTTATCCTTTTCGATCTTGCACTTTGATGTGATCTGCAACTTACCGGCGAATTTTTTTCCGAATATGGTCCTTAGCTGACCATGTTGTGTTACCACAACTGACATCTCGAAATTGTTTCCGTCTACCTGGTAGGTTCCTACCGCGTAGTGGTTGGGTCCAGCGCCCAGGTAGTCTCCATCCTTCAGGAATGCGATGGCGATGCGTTCCCAGCCGTAAGGTCCTTTCATTTCCACAACCCAGACACCTTCGCAACTCATCATGCCCTCCTGAATACCATGGCAACCATTTAGTGGAAAACTGTACCGGTGATTGCACTTGTCTCCCTGAATACCCCCACACGATTCGAATCACACGGATTGTTTCGTTCCCATCGTACCCCTTTCGATTGCGTGAAAACAGAGGCCGTCTCCTGCCAAGGCCTTATCTGCAGCAGTCTATGATGAAATTCTCTGCGGCCCTGGTGTGATTGCGCAGCATAAGGTTGTGTACCGCTGGATCATCCAGAGCCGGCATCCATGCAGTGCATGACGATGGCTGCTGTGCAAGCTCGCTACAGTGGGATCGGATACTCGACTGACGGGCTGCATCCCGGTAAGTACTCATGTGTGTTTAGGTGGGCTCTCGTCGAAGCTGCTGGCACTGAGCAGGATGACCTCGATTTCCTCAATAATCTCTTCCTGGCGCAAGGCATTGCTCCGGTGCAGCAGGTTTGCGGACTGCTCATCGAGGTGTTGGACGGCGCCATTCAAATGTTCTACCCGCTGCAGGCTCTCTGCCATCAAGGATACGTACATGATCTGGTGGAGTGCAGCGAACAGATAGTGGTCGATTAATCCTGCAAGAAATGCCGCCGGGGGCAGGGTGAGCACGGGGGGATAGGGAAACTGTGGCGCAGTATCCCGGTATTGTTCGAAGGGAGGCAGCACTTCAGCCGTCACGACCTGCTCTCTGTCGTAGTCGTGATACAGCACCACGAGTGATACTGGGCCTTCTTTTTCCTGCAACCCGGCCAGGGTGTTGATGATCAGGGCCAGTGTATTTCCTGCTTCTTCAACGACGTTGGCACCATCAACACAGGCAACCACGCGCGGGTCTCCTTCGAGGCGATTGCCGAGCTTGTTGCCGCACAGGATCAGCTGCGGTGTATTGACGGGGTTTTCCTGAAGATAGGACTCCAGTCGCCGCAACAGCGCATCGTTGAAGTCACCACAGAAGCCGCGCTCCGAGCCAAGCAACAGGATGACTGGTGTTGCTTGCTCTGTCTGCGGCAGCGTCGCGGGATAGAAGCCGAGAAAATCAGCCGCCATGTTTTCGATGTGGGCAACAACGGCACACTGGGCATCGAGAAAGCGTCCCAGCTTGCGGCTCTCTATGTACGCCAGCGTTTTCATGGAATTCATGATCTCGCGGATCTCTCCGAGGGTGCGGCGATGCTGCTCCAGTTCCCGACGACGTGTCATGATGGCGGTAGGCGGGGTGGCAGGTCGAGCCAGCCGGAGACGGCTTCACTCCATTGCGGGCGGGGGCTGTTCAGTGTGAGGGTCGAGCGCAGTATTTGCTTTTCCAGTGTTGCCAGCCTGGCAGGGAGATCCGCGACCTGGATGTCATCGAACAGGCCATCATTGTAGGCCACCAACCAGGCCATCTGGAACTCGATGGCATGAGGTGTCAGGCGGTCTTGCTTGAGGATCTCGCGCAGCACCCGCCCCCGGCGGATGGCTACCTCCATGCTGGCTTCAAGACGCGCACCAAAACGGGTAAACACCTCGAGTTCAAGAAATTGCAGATAATCCAGTTTCATGCGTCCGGCTTCGTCCTTGATACGGCTATGCTGGGCCTGACCGCCGATGCGTGAAACCGATCTGGAGATGTCGATGGCGGGGCGAAATCCGCCGACGAAAAGATCATGGTCAAGATAGACCTGTCCGTCGGTGATGGATATCAGGTTGGTAGGGATATAGGCCGCAATCTCGCCCAGTGTGGTCTCCACGATGGGCAGGGCCGTCATGCTGCCGCCGCCATGGTCGGCATTGAGGCAGGTTGCACGTTCCAGCAACTGTGCATGTACCGAGAAGATATCGCCCGGGTAGGCTTCCCTTCCCGGTGGGCGGCGCAGCAGCAACGAGAGTTCTCGGTAGTTCTTCGCGTGCGTGGCGAGATCGTCATAGACCACCAGGGTGTCATGTCCCTGCTGCATCCAGTATTCCGCGACCGCGCAGCCTGCAAAGGGTGCCAGGTGCTGCAGGCCGGGCAGGGTACCTGCCTCCGCGACCAGCACCGTACTGTATTCCAGTGCATGGTACTTGCGCAGGGTCTCGATGGTGTTGATGACGGTGGAGCGCTTCTGGCCGATGAGCACGTACACGCAATACACATCTTTGCCACGTTGATTGATGATGGTGTCGATGGCCAGCGCACTGCGCCCGAGGCCTTCGTCCCCAATGAGCAGCTGACGTTGTCCCTTGCCGATGGGTATCAGCGTGTCGATCACCTTGATGCCGGTATACAGGGGGGCATGGACCAGGTCGCGCGCCACGATTTCCGGAGAGCGGGTTTCCAGCTTGTGCCAGTCATCAGGTTCCGGTACCGGTCCACTGTCCAGTGGCATGCCCAGTGGATCGATAATCCGTCCCAGCAGGCTGTCGCCAACGGGTATGCTGAGTGCGCGGTAGCTTGGGTGAACGGCCGTTCCTGCGGTGAGCGCCTCGCTTTCGTGCAGAAGCACGGCCCCCACCATGTCCTCGGTAAGATCGAAGACCATGGCACGGCTACCGTCCTCAAGGAGCAGGACCTCATCCATCGCAGCGGAAGGCAAACCGGACATCCAGGCAATGCCATCGCCTACGGAGAGCACGCTGCCCTGCTCGGTAATGCGCACTGCAGGCTGGTAATCCTCAAGCCAGGCAGCCTGCCTGTCCAGTGGTCCGGCGTTATCAAGCACTCCAGGACTCACGGGCCAGTTCGCTGAAAGCCTGCAACTCGTCCTGCAGGTTGGCACGCAGCACCCAGGACCCCACGGTAATTCGCAACCCGGCCAGCAGCTCCTGGTTCTGTTCATAGTGAACAGGGGCGGTTACCGCCAGTGCCTCGCCAAGGGTACGTTCCAGTGACTGGCGCGTATCGCGATCCAGCGGGTACGCACTGCTGACCAGAACCTGGTCTGCGGTCTTTTCCGCAGCGGCGCGCAGGGTGTTCAGACGTTCAGGGGGCAGGGCGGTAAGTTCTTTCAGGAGCAGCGCAAGCAGACGTTGCTCGAGTTCCGGTCCGGCGACGGCGGACAACAGCCTGGCTGAGAACTGCGCACCCTGGTGCAATGCAGCGGCTTCGGCCTGCAGGCGGCTGGTTTCCAGTCTGCGCTGTTCCAGCACGCGGGCCTTGTTCTGCTCCTCGGCCAGCGTGTTCTGCAGAGACTCCATCCGCCGGGCTCGTTCCGTGCTGATCTCCTTGTCCAGCGTCGCGTGTGCGGCCTGGCGCTCCTTCTCCCAGTCAGCCAGGCGGTTCTTGTATTGTGTGCTGAGAGCCTCGGCATCCTCACGCAGGGTCCTGGCTTCGTCCAGGGTTTTTTCAATGCCTTGGCGGCGCCGTGCGATCACGTCCAGCACCGGCTTGTAGAAGAAGTGCTTCAGGATCCAGACCAGTACCAGAAAGTTGATAATCTCCAGCAGGAAGGTGGACCAGTTCAGTTCCAAGGTGCGGTTCCCCGTGGACTTGGTGACGGTGTCATTATGGCATCAGCCTGTTATTTCAGAATGTATTCCAGCATCGGGTTGCGGAACAGCACGATGAGCACGATAACCAGCACGTAGATCGCCAGTGACTCGATCATGGCCAGACCGATAAACAGGGTACGCATGATGGAGCGTTCGGCTTCCGGTTGTCTTGCGAGGGCCTCCAGGGCACTGCTGATGGCGCGTCCCATGGCAAAGGCAGGCAACAATACGCCCAATGCAATGCCGAAAACCGCGGCAACCGTGGTTGCGATGGTAAAGGTGGATAGGTCGGGCATGGATTATTCCTCGTTGCTTTCGATGGTTTTCTGTTGGGCCAGCTGTTGTGATTGTAACCCGCCGGCCACATAGATCAGCGCCAGCATGCCGAAAATATAGGCCTGCACCAGTGCCTCGATGATATGCAGCATGAGGATTGGAATCGGTGCCAGAAAACCGGCCACCAGCAAGATCAGCAGTGCTGCCATTTCCAGACTCATTATATTGCCGAACAGGCGTACTGCCAGTGCGATGGTGCGGGTGATCTCACTGATGATATGAAAGGGCAGCAGCACCGGGCTTGGGGTAAGGTAGTGGTGCAGATGTGCCTTTAAACCCTGGGCGCGGATGCCGAACCAGTGAACCGAAAGAAACACCAGGATTGCCAGGGCAGCCGTGGCCGACAGGTCACGTGTTGGCGAATGCACACCCGGTATCAAGCCACTCAGGTTGGCGCTGACCAGAAATATCCAGAGGCTGCCAATAAAGGGCAACAGCTGGTTCGCGTGATCGGGTGCGACGCTGTGGATGGCCTCTTCTATCGTGCTGACGATGCCTTCGGCAACGGTCTGGACAGGTCCCGGATCCATTTGCAGGCGACGGGTGGCCAGCCAGCCGAGCAGGCTGATGACGGCCATGACCGCCCAGCTGGTAATAATGGTATTGGTAACCTGCAGTGGTCCGAGTTGGAACAGGGTCGCCAGCTCGATGCTATTGTGATCCATGGGTTACTCCCTGATCAGAAGGTAGACGTTGACTGCGCCAACGAAGACGCCCAGCAACAGCATGCTCAGAGTCCAGCGTATGGAATAACCTTCCACGAGACCATCGAGCCAGCGCCCCAGGTAGGCACCACCGACGACCGGAAGCACGAATACCAGCCCCAGCGTACCAAGGTAGATGGTCTGAGAGAACAGGGTAGCACGGTCCTTTTCCGCCTGTTTCATACGTCGCGCCTGCTGCTCGACGCGCTTGCGGAGCTGTTCGTTCGTGCTCACCCGCCGCGCCCGCTGTTATGACCCATTTCCCACAGCCTCTTGAGGACCTCCTCCTCCATGTGGTGCAGGCTTTTTTTCAATTCGTGCAACTCCTTTTCTTCCGCAAGCAACTGCTCATGCAAGGCAATGCTGATGCGCTCATAGTTATCATCCAGCAGGTAGCGCCGGGTACTGAGCGATAATTCATTGTCGTTGAAATACAGTACGGCGCCCGGCAAGGCCAGGTATTGCCAGTGATTCTCACCAACACGAAAGCGCGCCAGTCCGAAGACCAGCGAGGTCATCATGCGGGCATGACTGGCAAGGATCCCAAAGCTGCCGCTGGCGTCCTCACCGGTAAACGAGGTGACCTGCTCGATGCGCTCGGTACGGGTCGCATCCTGGAGGATCAGTGTGAAGGCTTTCATTGCGATGCGGCCATGATGCTGCCACGCATATAGCAGCGGTCCTCGGGCAAGTCGTCGTAACGGCCTTGCAGAAAGGCCTCGCAGTCCTTCAGGGTATGCTGCAGTGGCACGGATACACCCTTGATGCCGGTGTGTGAGGCAGTCACCGAAAATGGCTGGGTAAGATAGCGCTGCAGCTTGCGTGCACGTATGACAATGCGCCGGTCCTCTGGGGATAACTCCTCGATACCAAGCATGGTGATGATATCCTCCAGCTCGTGATAGCGGGCCAGGTGTTCGCGTACACCCTCTGCAATGCTGTAATGGCGGTCGCCCAGGGTGTGACGGTCCATCAGTTTGCTGCTCGACTGTAACGGGTCCACGGCAGGATAGATTCCCTTGCCGGCCTGCGCACGGGACAGAATGACCGTGGTGTCGAGATGGCTCAGGATGGTACCCACTGCCGGATCGGTCATATCGTCGGCGGGTACATACACGGCCTGTACCGAGGTGATGGCACCCTCGCGGGTGGAGAGTATGCGTTCCTGTATCTCGGCCACCTCGGTATTGAGGGTTGGCTGGTAGCCGACGGTCGCGGGCATCCTTCCCAGTAAACTCGAGATTTCGCTACCAGCCTGTACGAACCGGAAGATGTTGTCCACGACAAACAGCACCTCCTTCTGCAGGGTATCCCGCAGGTACTCGGCATAGGTCAGAGCGGACAGGCCGACCCGGAAACGCACCCCCGGCGATTCGTCCATCTGTCCAAAGACCATCAGGGTTTGCGGCATCACACCGGCCCTCTGTATCTCGTGCCAGAGTTCATGGCCCTCGCGGATTCGCTCGCCGACACCGGCGAATACCGAGAGTCCCTGATACAAGGTGGCGATCGCATGCATGAACTCCATAATCAGCACGGTCTTGCCGACACCGGCACCACCAAACAGACCCGTCTTTCCACCTTTCACGAAGGGGCAGAGCAGGTCGATCACCTTGATGCCGGTTTCCAGAATATTGCTGACCGCCACGGCATCGCGCAGTGGTGGAGGTCGACTGTGAATATTGCGAAAGTCCCCTGCGGGCAAGGGTTCGCCGCCGTCAAGAGGCTCACCGAAGATATTCAGCAACCTGCCAAGGCACTCTGCGGTTACTGGTACATGCAGTGGTGCGCCGCTATCATAAACCGGCATATCCCTGCGCAAGCCGGCGGTGCGGTGCAGTGTGATGGCACGCACGTGGCGCTTGTCAAGGTGCTGGTGGACTTCGAACAGGTACCTTTCATCCCGGATGGAAGCGTACAGTGCCTGATGCAGCGGTGGCAGTTTTTCACAGTCGATCACGACCACCGGGCCGTGTACCTCGGTGATCGACCCGACAGGGGGGAGTTGCTCGCTTGCCGGCAGGATTTCAGACATGGCGGAGGTCATGGCTCATGTCATGAGCATAGGTGAAAACCGCTGTTTAGTAAAAATACTCCCGGGGCTGACAGTATTGAGCGGTGGCTGATTCGGTTATGATTGAGTGCTGTAACAGTCAACAAACAAGGATAGATCTATGGCCATGACACGACTGCAAACCGATGTCCTCTACCAGCGCTGTGATCCGGAGTTGCTTGACTTCGAGACGACCGAGTCGCTGCAGGACCTCTCCGAGGTCATTGGACAACCGCGCGCCGTCGAGGCGGTCAAGTTCGGTATAGGCATCCAGCACAAGGGGTATAACCTGTTTGCGCTGGGCCCGACCGGCACCGGCAAGCATGCGCTGGTGGAGCGTTATGCCACCGAGCAGGCAAGGAACGAGCCACTGCCACCTGACTGGTGCTATGTGAACAACTTCCAGAAGCCGCACCAGCCACGCATGCTAAGCATGCCGCCAGGACAGGGTGTAAAACTGGCAAGGGACATGGACCAGTTCATAGAGGACCTGTACGTCGCCATTCCCACGGTCTTTGAAAGTGATGAATATCGCACCCGCTCTCAGGTCATTGAGGAGGAGCTCGATGAAAAAAAGGGACAGGCACTGAAAGCGATTCAGGCGGACGCCGAACAAAAGAAGATCGCCCTCATACGTACTCCGACCGGTTTCACCCTGGCGCCGGTGCGCAAGGACGAGGTCCTCAGCCAGGAGGATTTTGAAGCCCTGCCCGAGGAGGAACGCAAGCAAATCGAGAAGGATACCGAAGAGCTGCAGGAACGCCTCCGCAAGATGTTGCACGAGGCTCCAAAATGGGAAAAGGAAGTCCGTGATCGCATGGCTGCACTCAACCGGGAAATGGCCGCCAGTGCCATCTCGCATCTCATCGACGCGTTACAGGATGCCTACCGGGAGCTACCCAGTGTTATCAAATATCTGGATGAAGTCGAAAAGGATGTCATCGAGAATTTCCGTCATTTCCTTCGCCATGAAGCGGAGAAACAGCGCTTCCAGGTTCTCGGTGTCGAACTTCCACAACGCGACGAAGGCATGCAGGTGGGTACACGCTACCGGGTAAATGCATTCACTACCCATGAAAATCATGAAGGTGCTCCGGTTGTTTACGAAGACCATCCGAGCTACAACAATCTCATCGGGCGTGTCGAGCACCAGGCGGAACTGGGCGCCCTGATCACCGATTTCACCATGATCCGTCCCGGTGCCCTGCACCGTGCAAATGGCGGCTACCTGATCCTTGACGTCCTCAAGGTACTGATGCAGCCATTTGCCTGGGATGGCCTGAAGCGTGCGCTGCAGGCGGGTGAAATGCACATTGAATCGCTTGCCCAGTTGATGAGTCTGGTCAGTACCGTCTCGCTGGAACCGGAGCCGATTCCCCTCAATGTGAAGGTAATCCTGCTGGGCGAGCCGCATATCTACTACCTGCTGTCCATGTACGATCCCGAGTTCAGGGAGTTGTTCAAGGTCGCTGTGGATTTCGACTATCGCATGGACCGCAACACCGAAACACAGCAGCTCTATGCCCGCATGATCGCTACGCTGGTTCGCAAGGAGCAGCTGCAGCACCTGGACCGCAGCGCAGTCGCACGCGTCATCGAATTCAGTGCCCGGATGCTTGAGGATGGTGAAAAACTGCTGACCCACAACCGCAGTCTTGCCGATATTCTGCGCGAGGCGGGCTACTGGGCGAGACAGCGTGGACATGAAACGGTGAACAGTGATGACGTGCAGCAGGCAATCGATGCCCGCATCTACCGTGTTGATCGCATCCGCGAGCATATGCAGGAGGAGATCCGGCGCGGTACGCTGCTGATTGACACGTCCGGAGAAAAGACCGGCCAGGTGAATGGTCTCTCGGTGCTTGACCTGGGTAATTTCATGTTCGGCCGACCCTCGCGAATTACGGCCCGCGTACGCATGGGCAAGAGCGAAGTGGTGGACATTGAACGGGAAGTGGAACTGGGAGGCCCCATACACTCCAAGGGGGTCTTTATTCTCACGGCATTCCTCGGTGCCCGCTATTCACTGGATCGTCCCCTGGCACTCTCGGCAAGTCTGGTATTCGAGCAGTCCTATGGCGAGGTCGAAGGTGACAGTGCCTCGTCGGCGGAACTCTATGCGTTGTTATCGGCACTGGCCGACGCACCGATCCACCAATCATTCGCCGTCACCGGCTCGGTGAACCAGCAGGGGGAGATCCAGCCGATTGGTGGCGTCAATGAAAAGATCGAGGGCTTTTTTGATGTCTGCAAACAACGTGGCCTGACGGGAGACCAGGGTGTCATTATTCCTGCAACGAATGTCAAACACCTGATGCTGCGCGCGGATGTCCGCGAGGCGGTGGCGGCCGGAAAGTTTGCTGTCCATGCCATCGACACGGTCGATGACGGCATCGAGTTGCTCACGGCGACACCGGCAGGACAACGGGACGAGCAGGGACAGTTCCCTGCCGGCAGTATCAACCGCCGCGTGGAAGATACACTGATACGGTACTCCGAGACGATGCAGGACTATGCCTCAAGGGGAGGGCGTGAGGACTCCGCAAACCGGCAGGCCTCTTCATGATGGCAGCGACTCAACAGCATACAATCCGGCATATCGTGGCCACCCTGGACGCCTCTGAATCCGGCCTGCCGGCACTGCAGGCTGCGGTACGCCTCGCTGCGGTAACGGGTGCAGGCCTTGAAGGAGTCTTCGTGGAAGACATCAACCTGATTCGCCTGTCCGGGCTACCGTTTCTGCGCGAGGTGAGATCCTGGTCGCTTGTCGAGGAAGCAATCAGCATGCAGCGCATGCAACGTGAGTTACATACGCTGGCGCGGCATGCCGAGCGAATGCTCGAGCAGGCAGCCGGAGAGCTGGGGGTTCCCTGGTCCTTCCAGGTCTGGCGGGGTCGTGCCGGTGCCGCGTCACTGGCACAGGCCTTTGGCGCAGATATCCTCAGCCTGCCGCCGGTATGTTCCCTGTTTTCCTCGCGTGTGCGGGACAAGAAACAAGCCATTGAACGTCATCCAGGGGAAGTGGAGGCGTCCATCAGCGTGCTGTTCAGCGATACGGAACAGGCGGTCCGTGCGCTGACGATCGCCTGTAGTCTTGCCAGGGACATGGGTGCCCGCCTCATTGTCCTGTTGCCTGAAATTCACTCGCAGGATCTGGCCACTTTGAAAAACAAGGCCCTTGCGATTCTGGAATTGCACGGGCAAACAGCGCAGTTTGCACGCATCACCGGCACGGACGTGCGCTCCCTGGTGCAGGCAGCGGGTGCGCCTGGCCGCAACACCCTGATCACGGAAGCCGAACATCCGCTGCTGCAGCAGATCGGTCTCGAACAATGCCTGCAGGCGCTGTTCCGCCCGGTGCTGCTGGTTCGTTAGTTACACGACTGGAGCGGGATGCCAGGGACTTCCTGATTGGCGCGCCGCTCAGGTGACAAAATCGCGCAGCTGCACCGGTTGTCGACGGGCTCCCCAGTGACCGGGACTGGCTTCAAACACTCCCGCACAGGGGGTGCCACAGGTGGCGCACTTGCCATCCGCCGTCAGTTTCCAGTCGGTGAGTACGTACCAGTCACGACCAATCAGCGTCTCACCACAGTGGTGGCAATAGGTGCTGTCACCGGCGGCATTGTGGACATTGCCCGTATAGGCATAGTGCACACCGTTGCGCATGGCAATTTCCCGGGCACGGATGAGTGTCTGCTTCGGTGTCGGAGGGACATCCATCATCTTCCAGTCCGGATGGAAGGCGGAGAAATGCATCGGTACATCCGGCCCCAGTTTCTCCACCACCCAGCGGGTCATTTCATCCAGCTCTTTTTCCGAGTCATTCTTGCCGGGTATCAGCAGGGTGGTCAGTTCCAGCCAGACATCGGTTTCGTGCTGGATGTATTCCAGCGTTTCCAGAACCGGCGCCAGGTGCGAACCGGTAATCTTGTGATAGAAATCCTCGGTAAATGCCTTGAGATCGACATTGGCGGCGTCCATGTAGCGGTAGAACTCCCGGCGGGGTTCGGGGCAGACATAACCCGCGGTCACGGCCACTGATTTGACACCCTTTTCATGACAGGCCTGCGCGACATCGATGGCGTACTCGTGAAAGATGACCGGATCGTTATAGGTATAGGCGACACTGCGGCAATTGAGTTTTTGCGCTGCGCGTGCGATGACCTCTGGAGAGGCCTCATCGGTGAGGCGATGGGTTTCACGCGACTTGCTGATATCCCAGTTCTGGCAAAACTTGCAGGCGAGGTTGCAGCCGGCCGTACCAAATGACAACACCGGCGTGCCGGGCAGAAAATGGTTCAGCGGTTTCTTTTCTATGGGGTCAATACAATAGCCGCTGGAGCGACCATAGGTGGTGAGCACAATCTCGTTATCGAGGTTTTGCCGTACAAAGCACAAGCCGCGCTGGCCAGCATGCAGCTTGCAGAAGCGCGGACACAAATCGCACTGCACCCGGCCATCGTCCAGTGTATGCCAGTATTTTGTACTAACGGTGAACGGATCGCGTTCGGTCATAGGCTCTATCACACCTCCAGTGTGGACACCCCCCGGTTACACGCCCAAGACTAACAGCAGTTGCCTGGCATTACCCTGATATAGGTCAACTGTACACAGCACCACTACCCGTTACACTTTCGGGTTATTCCAGCCAATCTGCACTGCAAGTGTATGGTGTTTTAGCATGCGCCAACGGACGGGTTTTCGGATATCCTGCGATGTTTCACCACACAATGGCAATCAGCAGCTTGCTGAACAATTAGGAGGAGGTACCAGATGACGGCGAAACAGATAAAATTTGGCGACGAGGCACGCCAGCTCATGGTGCAGGGGGCCGCAATTCTGACCCGGGCAGTGAAGGCGACCCTGGGTCCGAAGGGACGTAATGTCATCCTGAAAAAAAGCTTCGGCAGTCCGGCGATGACCAAGGATGGTGTATCCGTTGCCAAGGAAATCGAGTTGCCGGACGAGTTCGAGAATATGGGTGCGCAGATGGTGAAAGAGGTGGCTGCGCATACCTCGGATATCGCCGGTGACGGCACCACCACGGCAACGGTACTGGCTTATTCCATGCTGCAGGAGGGTATCAAGGCCGTTACCGCCGGGATGAATCCCATGGATCTCAAGCGTGGCATCGATAAGGCCGTGGAGCAGGTGGTGGAGGAGCTTGGCAAGATCTCCAGGCCCTGTACCGACAGCAAGGCCATTGCCCAGGTGGGCACAATTTCAGCCAACCTCGATGCCGACATCGGCAGGATCATTGCCGAGGCCATGGACCGGGTCGGCAAGGAAGGGGTCATCACGGTTGAGGAGGGCTCCGGTCTGGAGAACGAACTCGAGGTTGTCGAGGGCATGCAGTTCGATCGCGGTTACCTGTCACCGTATTTTATTACCAACAGCGAGGCTATGTGCGCGGAACTGGAAGATGCCTATATCCTGCTGTGCGACAGAAAGCTCACGAACATCCGGGAATTGCTAACCCTGCTGGAAAGTGTTGCCAAGTCCGGCAAGCCGCTGCTGATTGTTGCCGAGGATATCGAGGGGGAAGCCCTGGCAACGCTGGTGGTCAATGCCATCCGGGGCATCATCAAGGCGGCCGCGGTGAAGGCACCTGGATTCGGGGATCGTCGCAAGGCCATGCTGCAGGATATTGCCATCGTGACCGGTGGCAGCGTCATTTCCGAAGAGATCGGGCTGGTGCTGGAAAAGGCCACGCTGGAAAACCTCGGTTCCGCGAAACGCGTAGTTGTCGACAAGGAAACCACCACCATCGTGGGTGGCAACGGCAATCCGCAGGATATCCAGGCGCGCATCTCCCAGCTGCGCAAGCAGATCGAGGAGGCGACCTCGGATTATGACAGGGAAAAGCTCCAGGAACGCATGGCCAAGCTTGCCGGCGGTGTCGCGGTCATCAAGGTGGGTGCAGCGACCGAAATGGCCATGAAGGAAAAAAAGGATCGCGTCGACGATGCCATGCATGCCACACGTGCCGCCGTGGAGGAGGGGGTTGTGCCGGGTGGTGGTGTTGCACTGATACGCGCCCTGCAGGCGCTCCAGGCACGAGGCCTGAACAGTGACAACCATGACCAGGGCATCGGCATCGGCATTGTACTGCGTGCCGTCGAACAGCCGCTGCGAGAGATTGTTGCCAACGCCGGCATTGAACCCTCGGTGGTGGTTAACAGCATCAAGCAGCAGTCGGGTAACTTCGGCTACAACGCCCAGACGGAAGCATACGGTGACATGATGGACATGGGGATCATCGATCCTACCAAGGTGGTGCGCGTGGCATTGCAGAATGCTGCCTCCGTGGCCGGTCTGATGATCACTACGGAGGCGATGATCGGCGAGTTGCCTGCGCCAGCACCGGCAGGCCGAGGGATGGAGGAAATGGGGATGATGTGATCGGAAGAATTGCTACTGCTCCTGATGCCCGTTCTCTGGCGATACCGGGTGAAGGACAGGGAAGGGGGGTGTGAAAGGACGATCCTGCCCTTGCTTCATCCCTCTCCCCAACCTTCGCCCGCTAGGACAGATCGCAGATGGTTGACGCATTGGTTGCAGGGCTATTTTTTCGACGACACCCAACTCGGCAAAAGGTGGGTGGCTCCAGCGTAATTTTAAGAAAACTCACTCTCTCGGTAAGTCGTTCCAATAACGCCAATCCATCCTGTCGTTCCTCATGCGCGCAGTCATCACATTTCAGCCTGTGGCTCACCCGGTTGGCGAAGGCAACGGCCTCCAGCGCGGTCATGGTATCGATTCTTTCCAGCTCTTCTCGCGTGACCTTGTGCATGATTACACCCCCTCAGTAGCTGTTTAATACCTTACTACTTTTATGGTAATTTATTTTTGATATAGATCAAGTAAAAGCCCTGCCACCGGGAACGGGCTGCACTCCCGGTGAGAGGGGGTTGAATCGGCCGAAAGGCCGACTCATCCGGATTTCAGCCGTACGCAGAAGCCGCCGGCTTTGCGGTGGAGTATTCCTCCAATGGTATAGTTACGCCTGCCAGTGGCGGTTATTCCTGGCTGAGCATGGTTTGCAGGAGCAATGCATTCTGCACCGCATAACCATGCTGATCGTTGTCGAAGTAGCAATGGGTGGAGAGGCCTTGGTGCGCCCAGCCGGAGAAGGTCTCGGCCCAGCCGGCCAGGGTCTGCTGGCTGTAACTGCCCTGATAGGCCGCGCCAGGTCCATGCAGGCGCACATAGATAAAGTCGGTGGTCACCGGTTGTGGTGACAGGAAGCCGTCCAGCTCGAAGATGCAGAAGGCGGCGGCATGTTGAGAGAGCAATTCACAGGTGTGTTCGTTAATCCAGCTGCGGTCGCGGAATTCAAAGGCATAGCGGAATTCATTGCTCAGGGTAGCAAGGAAATCACCCAGTCGCTTGCCATTGAAGTGCCAGTGCGGGGGGAGCTGGAACAGGATCGGGCCAAGCTTGTCACCCAGACTACTGACCCGCTCCAGCAGGTCTGGGAGGGTCTTTTGCGGCTCCCGAAGTTTTTTCATGTGGGTGATGTAGCGGCTGGCCTTGACGGTAAAGTGGAAGTCATCCGGCGTGCTGTCATACCAGTGCTGCAGTGTTTGTGGTTGCGGGAGTCGATAGAAGCTACTGTTGATCTCGACACTGTGTAACCGCTGTGCATAGTAGTCCAGCATGCGGTTGCTGGGCAGCTGCGCCGGGTAGAATGGTCCCTTCCAGTGATCGTACGACCAGCCGGAGGTGCCGATATGAATCCCTGTCCGGGTGTCATCCACGGTCGGGTTGCATCAGCCCTTGATGCAAATCACGGGTTTCAGTCTCGCCACCTTGCGCGCCAGCCCTACCGCATCGGCAGCATCAACCACGGCATTGACATCCTTGTAGGCACCGGGTGCCTCTTCAGCGACACCGCGTGCAGACGGGCTGCGTATGAGGATGCCCTGCTCTAGCAGGGTATCTGTGACCTGACGTCCCTGCCAGAGCTTGACGGCCTGGTGGCGGCTCATGGCACGCCCGGCACCGTGACAGGCAGAGGAGAAAGACAGTGCCTCGCCTTCACGAGTGCCGGCGAGGATGTGCGAGGCCGTCCCCATGGAACCACCAATCAACACCGGCTGGCCGCTGTCGGCAAAGTCTGCCGGCAGGTCCGGGTGCCCGGGACCAAAGGCCCGGGTCGCGCCCTTGCGGTGCACGTACAGCCACCGTGGCTTTCCATCGATGACGTGCTCCTCCACCTTGCAGGTGTTGTGGGATACATCATAGAGCAGCGCCAGTTCGGCCTCCGGGAGAATACGTGCAAACACCTCGCGGGTAAGGTGTGTAATGATCTGCCGGTTGGCCAGGGCACAGTTGATGGCGGCGCGCATGGCACCGAGATAGGCTCGTCCGGTGTCCGAGTCAAGCGGTGCACAGGCCAGTTCGCGGTCCGGGAGACGAATGCCATACTGGTGCGCGCTGAGGGCCATCGACTTGAGAAATTCCGTGCCGATTTGGTGTCCCAGACCGCGGGAGCCACAGTGGATGCTGATCACAATGTCGCCCCTCGCCAGGCCGAAGGCAGTGGCCGTGTCCGGGTCGTAGATGTCGCTGACCTCCTGGACCTCGAGGTAGTGATTGCCCGAACCCAGCGTACCCATCTCGTTGCGCTGGCGCTTGCGGGCCTGTACCGATACCTGTTCAGGTTGCGCCCCCGCCATGCAACCCTGTTCCTCGACCCGCTCGAGATCCTCGCGATAGCCCCAGCCGCGCTTCACGGCCCAGCGGGCGCCTCCCGAGAGCATCGCCGTCATGCCGCTGTCATCGAGGTGGATGTCGCCGGTACTGCCCAGGCCGACCGGTATGGAGTGGAACAGCGCATCGGCAAGACGTGTCTTGAAAGGCTCGATGTCGGCACGCTGCAGACCCGTGAGCAGGGTGCGCACCCCGCAGGAGATGTCGAAACCGACTCCGCCGGCTGACACCACTCCCTCCTGATCGGCATCGAAGGCAGCCACGCCACCGATCGGGAAGCCATATCCCCAGTGTGCATCGGGCATGGCGTAGGAAGCCAAGACAATCCCCGGCAGGGCGGCAACGTTGCGGACCTGTTCGCGGACCTTTTCATCCATGGCTTCGACCAGGTCATGGCTGGCAAAGATGATGCCGGGCACCCGCATATCGCCCTGTGCCTCAATGCGCCACTCGTAGTCCGAGATCCGTGTCAGTGTCGAGGTGTCCATGGTCAGTCCTTGCTTCTTATTCTAGACGTCGACAACGCATTGTGCGCGCCATTCGCCGGACCGGTCCTCGCACACGGCAAGTTCCGTGTACGTTGCTCCCTTCACCTCCGCTGCGGGCCGGTGACGGGGAATGTCGATGGCTTCCCCGCAGGCGGTCGCATGCAGGTGTGTGCCATGGAGCACCACGCTGAAACGGCAAAACAGCATACGCCGTGTGGCGATCTCGTAGACAATTGCATTGAGCCAGTCAACCAACAACAACTCCAGATCGGGTGCTTCACAGTCGATGGGTATCGATTCCCGGCAGTTGACGCTGGCTGGATCCGTGATGACTGCCGTGAGCGCGATGGCCGCTTCCTCGAAGGCCGCTTCCGGGCTGCCACCTCGCCCCAGCACACCGATGTCGGCCTCATGACGAAAGTGTTCCCACATGTTCGTCAGTGGTGGTCCGCTGGCTGTGTCGCCAGGCCCAGCTTCTCGAGGGCGATCTTGCGCATGCGAAATTTCTGTAGCTTGCCCGTTACCGTCATCGGGAATGCGTCCACGAACCAGATGTATTTCGGTATCTTGAAATGGGCGATCTGGTCCTTGCAGTAGTCGCGGATTTCTTGCTCCGTGGCCGTAGTGCCCTCATGCAACAGGATCCAGGCCATGATCTCTTCGCCATAGTAGTCATCGGGGATGCCGAAGACAGCGATTTCGGCGACCTTGGGGTGGGTGAAGATGAAGTCCTCGATCTCGCGCGGATAGATGTTCTCGCCGCCGCGGATAATCATTTCCTTGAGCCGCCCGGTAATCCTGACATAGCCATCGGTGTCCATGGTGCCGAGGTCGCCGGAGGCCAGCCAGCCACTGGCATCGATGGCTCTTGCGGTTGCCTGTGCGTCCCCATAGTAACCGCGCATGACGTGATAGCCACGGAAACAGATCTCTCCGACGCGACCGAATGGAACGGTGTGACGGGACTCGACATCCACCACCTTGACTTCCTGGTGCGGGAGATTGGTGCCCACCGTTTCGACGCGGCGCTCGAGGGTATCATCCCGTGAGGTCAGATGCGTCAGCGGCGAGGCCTCGGTTTC
>JAJDNX010000085.1 GCA_022340485.1 Gammaproteobacteria bacterium
ATGACGCGCTAACCGCTTGTTAAAACTCCGAATATATGGCGCGCCCGGAAGGAGTCGAACCTCCGACCGCCTGGTTCGTAGCCAGGTACTCTATCCAGCTGAGCTACGGGCGCTTGGAAACGGATGTGAATTATACAGAAATGCTTTGTATAGTCATGCGTAATTTGGCGGAGAGAGAGGGATTCGAACCCTCGATGGGCTATTAACCCATACGCCCTTAGCAGGGGCGCGCCTTCAGCCACTCGGCCATCTCTCCGTGATTACTTGTATATGCAATTAAACAGCCGTATGCGGCATACGACCTCAGCCCGGGGCGTAGCATACCGTTGCTGTCAAACCAGGTAAAGATTTCAGCTTGATATTCAGCCGTCTTGCCGAATTATCCGGTGCCGTTTTGCTGATCGTGTTCGGTTTTGATCCGGTCGTAGATTTCTTCCCTGTGTACGCTAACATCACGCGGGGCATTGACACCGATTCTGACCTGATTGCCCTTGACACCCAGGACAGTGACGGTAATCTCGTCACCGATCATCAATGTCTCACCCACTCTTCTCGTAAGAATCAACATGTTGTCCTTCCCCTGATTTTGGCCTATGTCCCTTCCAGGCACTGTTTTCTAATTGTAGTAGACACATAACCACTGTCGATGGTTCGACGTACCGATTTACGCTAAAAGCATTATATACACTTGGGTAATTATAATAACAACCAACCGGATCGCTTCATTGGAAAACATCCAGCGGGAACCCTAAACCTTTGGTGGTTGCGACAGGCCGAAGGCGTCATGCAGGGAGCGTACCGCCAGTTCAAGGTATTTCTCATCAACCACTACGGATATTTTGATTTCCGAGGTAGAGATCATCCTGATATTAACCCCCTCTTTCGCCAGTGTTCCAAACATGGTGGAAGCAATACCCGCGTGCGAGCGCATGCCCACACCGACCAGTGAGACCTTCACGATCTTGTTGTCTCCGGATACCTGCCTTGCTCCCATGATAGTGGCAGTACGGGTCAGGATATCGAGGGCCCGTTTGTAGTCATTGCGATTGACGGTAAAGGTGAAGTCGGTCGTTGCACCATCCGGTGCAATGTTCTGAACGATCATGTCCACTTCGATATTCGCATCCGCAATCGGACCTAGCAGCTGATGCGCAACTCCCGGGGTATCGGGTACACCGATTACGGTTAGCTTGGCCTCATCCCGGTTGAAGGCGATCCCTGATATCAGCGCCTGTTCCATTTTTTCATCCTCATAGGTTATCAGCGTGCCCTCACCCTCCTCGAAGGACGACAGTACACGCAGCGGCACGTTGTAGCGACCGGCAAAACTGACGGACCGTATCTGGAGCACCTTGGAGCCCAGACTCGCCATCTCCAGCATTTCTTCAAAGGTTATACGATGCAGACGCCGCGCATCCGGCACGACGCGTGGATCCGTCGTATAGACACCATCCACATCCGTATAGATCTGGCATTCATCGGCCTTCAAAGCAGCCGCCAGTGCAACCGCGGTAGTATCAGAGCCTCCACGACCAAGGGTGGTGATATTGCCATGTTCATCCACACCCTGAAAACCTGCCACCACCACCACGTGACCGGCATCAAGGTCAGCATGGATCCGCTTGTCTTCGATTTCACGAATGCGTGCCTTGTTGTGCGCACTGTCTGTCAATATATGAACCTGGCCTCCCGTGTAGGAGCGCGCCGTGCAACCGCGGTGTTCCAGCGCCATGCTCAGCAGCGCGATGGTCACCTGCTCCCCCGTTGCCAGCAACACGTCCAGTTCCCGTGGTACCGGCTTGTCGCTGATCTGGTCCGCAAGGGCCAGCAAACGGTTGGTCTCACCACTCATGGCCGAGACAACCACCACGACCCTGTTGCCACGGTCACGGGTAGTGATGACCTTGTCTGCCACGGCCGCAATGCGCTCGGGCGTTCCCACGGAGGTCCCGCCGTATTTCTGTACGATGAGTGTCATGCTGTCTGGAATTTCCCCTGAACCCAGCCGGTCACTGACTCAAGCGCGGCATCCAGATGCTGCGGCTGGTTGCCACCTGCCTGTGCCATATCCGGGCGACCACCGCCCTTGCCGCCGACCTGTGTAGCCACCTGATTGACGAGCTCGCCGGCCTTGATCGTGGCGGTCTGGTCTTTGGTCACGCCGGCAACCAGGGTTACCTTTGAGCCGTCCACTGCCGCCAGCACCACGGCGGCCGAGCCCAGCTTGTTTTTCAATTGGTCCAGTGTGTCACGCAACACCCTGGTGTCTGCACCATCCATGCGAGCTGCCAGCACCTTGATGCCATTGATCTCAACGGCCCGCGCAGCGAGGTCGGTACCCTGACTACTGGCCAGTTTGCCTTTCAGCTGCTGCAGTTCCTTTTCCAGCATGCGGTTCCTTTCCTGCAACTGTGCCACCTTTTCCGCCACATCCTCGCGACTCCCCTTTAGCAGTTCGGCAACACGTTGCATGCGCGCCTCGTTGGCCTCCACCCATTGTAGTGCCGCATCACCGGTCACCGCCTCTATGCGCCGCACCCCGGAAGCAATGCCGCTTTCTGCGGTGATCTTCAGCAGCCCGATATCACCAGCGTGTTGTACGTGGGTCCCGCCACACAGCTCTACCGAAAAGTCGCCAATCGACAGTACCCGTACGTGGTCTCCGTATTTCTCGCCGAACAACGCCATGGCGCCCGATTTCAAGGCATCGTCCACAGACATGACCCGGGTCTCGGCGGCGGCGTTGGCACGAATCTGTTCATTGACAAGGCGTTCGATTTCCGTCAGCTGCGCCGCTGTCAGCGGCTCGTAATGAGTAAAATCAAAGCGCAGCCGTTCCGGTTCAACCAGTGACCCTTTTTGTTGTACATGCTCACCCAGGACGGTGCGCAAGGCCGCATGCAACAAATGCGTGCCGGAGTGATTCAGGACGATGGACTGACGACGCGCACTGTCCACATAGGCATTCACGGCATCGTTCACGCGCAGCACCCCTTCGGTCACAGTACCGCTATGGGTAAACACGGCACCCTGCTTGCGCGTGTCATACACCTCAAAGCGGGCACTGCTGGATTGCAGTCGGCCGCGATCACCGACCTGGCCACCCGACTCCGCGTAGAAAGGCGTCTGTTCCAGGACGACGATACCAGACTGCCCGGACTGCAGCTGTTCAACCGCCGCGCCCTGGTAAAACAGTGCGGTGATGCGTGTTTCCCCGGATAGTTTTTCATAGCCTGTGAAGATTGTTTCCCCTTCAACCTGCAGTTTGCCTGCGCTGGCACTGCCGAACTGGCTCGCTTCACGTGCACGTGTACGCTGTGCAGCCATGGCCGCTTCAAAGCCTTCGGTGTCAATCGTCAGCCCCCGCTCACGCGCGATGTCCGCCGTCAGGTCCAACGGAAAGCCGTAGGTATCGTAGAGTTTGAACACCGTATCCCCGGCGATGACTGTGCCTTGCAGTGCGGCAAGATCCTCTTCAAGGATGCGCATGCCCTGCTCCAGGGTTTCCGCAAAACGTTCTTCTTCGAGCTTCAGGATGCGTTCAACCTGTGCCCGGTTTTTTTCCAGTTCCGGGTAGGCAGTACCCATCTCCGCAACCAGCGGGGCAACCATTTTGTAGAAAAACAGCTCCTTGACACCCAGCTGGTAGCCATGGCGCACTGCACGCCGGATGATACGTCGCAGCACATAGCCACGCCCCTCATTGGAGGGCAGCACACCATCGACGATCAGGAAACTGCAGGAACGGATGTGGTCCGCCAGGACCCGCAATGAATTGCTGTTCAGATCCTCCGTTGCCGTTATGGTTGCCGCCGACCGGATCAGTTGCCGGAACAGGTCGATATCGTAGTTGCTATGTACACCCTGCATGACTGCCGCCAGTCGTTCCAGCCCCATGCCGGTATCCACCGAGGGTTTCGGCAACGGGTGGAGATTGCCGTCTGCATCGCGGTCATACTGCATGAATACCAGGTTCCAGATCTCGACGTAGCGGTCCCCGTCGGCTTCCGGGGTACCCGGCGGGCCACCGGGAATATCCGGACCATGGTCATAAAAGATTTCCGAGCACGGACCGCAGGGACCCGTTTCCCCCATGGACCAGAAATTGTCCTTGGCACCGATACGGCTGAAGTGTGCCGGATCTACCTTGATTTCATGCAACCAGATATCTGCGGCCTCGTCATCTTCATCAAATACCGTCACCCACAACCTTTCAGGCGGCAGCTTCAAAGTCTGCGTCAGAAACTCCCAGGCATAGCCAATGGCCTCGCGCTTGAAATAATCACCAAAGCTGAAATTCCCCAGCATCTCGAAGAAGGTGTGGTGACGCGCGGTATAGCCGACGTTTTCGAGGTCGTTGTGCTTGCCACCGGCGCGGACGCAACGTTGACTGCTGCTGGCACGCGGACAGGCCCGCTGCTGCTTGCCCAGGAAGACATCCTTGAACGGCACCATCCCAGCGTTCACGAACAACAGTGTTGGGTCATCGGCCGGCACCAGTGAGGCAGAGGCCACGACCTCGTGATCGTGTGCTTTGAAATAATCCAGAAAGGCCTGGCGAAGTGCTGCGCTGCTGGTCATGGGGGGCTGTGATTCCGGGTTCAACGTAGTGCCTGTAGCTGGTTGATATTCTCAGGCTTTTATTATTCAGGGAATGGAGTTGGAATGGAACTCTTTTTATACCTCGGGGGTACCGATTCGCCCCCCTTGGCTCCTTAAAGAACAGCGACCGGCTTACACCGCTATTCGCCTTTCAATACGGCAAAGATCTGTTCACTCGTAAATCCGCGCTGTTGCAAAAAACGTATTTGCCGGTTGCGTTCGCTGAACACCTGCGGCAATTCGGGACCGAATTTTTTTTCCCGCACTTGCCGCAAGCGTTCCAGCCACTGCTCAGCGACGACCTCCAGGCTGGCATCGATGAGACAGTCGTCAATGCCCCGCTGCCGCAGTTCCGCATGGATTTTCTGCGGCCCCGATCCTTGCTGATAGCGGGAATGGACAAAGGCCTCGGCAAAGCGGCGATCACTCAGCAAACCATCCGCGACGAGCCTGTCTACCGCGGCTTCGACGAGGCCTGCATCAAAGCCGCGGGCGGTCAGTTTTCGAGCCAGTTCCCGTTCCCCGTACTCGCGCCGGGCCAGGTAGTCCATTGCGGTCTTGCGGACAGAAACCGCATCCGCAGTCTGATCAGGCTTCAGCTTCGAGCACCTCGTCTGCGACCTCTTCCGCTACACCCTTGAGCAGCAGCTTGCTGCGCAATTTGTTCTCGATATCGCGGGCAATGTCCGGGTTCTTTTTCAGGAACTCGCGCACATTGTCCTTGCCCTGGCCAATACGATCATCACCATAGCTGTACCAGGCACCGGATTTCACGACAAAGCCGTGCTCCACACCGAGGTCAATCAGTTCAGCCTCGCGCGAGATGCCCTCGCCATAGAGGATCTGGAACTCCGCCTTTTTGAACGGCGGCGCCATCTTGTTCTTCACCACCTTGACGCGCGTCTCGTTGCCGACAATTTCCTCACCCTTCTTGATGGCACCGGTGCGGCGAATATCCATGCGCACGGAAGAATAGAATTTCAGTGCATTGCCACCGGTGGTGGTTTCCGGGTTGCCGAACATCACACCGATCTTCATCCGGATCTGGTTGATGAAAATCACCATGGTGTTGGAGCGCTGGATATTGCCGGTAAGCTTGCGCAGTGCCTGTGACATCAGCCGCGCCTGCAGGCCCATGTGCGAATCACCCATGTCGCCTTCAATTTCCGCCTTTGGTGTCAATGCGGCCACCGAGTCCACCACGACCACATCAATGGAACCGGAACGGACCAGCATGTCGGTAATCTCGAGTGCCTGTTCACCGGTATCCGGCTGCGACACCAGCAGTTCGTCAACGTTCACGCCAAGCTTTTCTGCATATGCGGGATCGAGTGCATGCTCGGCATCCACAAATGCAGCTGTACCACCAAGCTTTTGCGCCTCGGCAATCACCTGCAGTGTCAGGGTGGTCTTGCCGGATGATTCCGGACCGTAGATCTCGATGACTCGCCCACGCGGCAAGCCACCGATGCCAAGCGCAATATCCAGGCCCAGCGAACCGGTTGAAATCGATTCGATATCGCGAACCGCACCGATATCCCCCATGCGCATGATCGCGCCCTTGCCGAACTGCTTTTCTATTTGCCCCAGTGCTGCACTTAACGCCTTGCGTTTATTGTCATCCATCGAGTTCCTCCAAAGGTTGTACGTGGCGCGGCATCCATGACCCGCCGGACGCCGGGATTATCACACAGAAAGTGCTAGCCCTCTAGCGTCCAGGTAACGAGCGGCTGATAGCTCACGCCATGCGGGGTGTTGACTGACTCGACGAGACTGAATGATCTGATTGACCATGGCAGCGGCGTGACTGGCACATCGCTTGCCAGGCGGCTGACCTTGCGGGCCAGGGTGACGTGCGGCTGATAAGGCCGGGTTTCCAGCGGCAATCCACACGTCTCGAAGACTGTGCGCAAGCCCCCCACCAGTGACCAGAGTGCAGGAGGAGTATGCGTGGGACCCAGCCAGGCGATGCGCGGCCTCTGCCAGTAGCCGCTGTGATCCAGAATCAGATCGAAGGGTGCCAGCGTCAGGTTACCGGCAGCTGCTTCCAGGCATTGGCGTACCCGGACTGTGACTGAACCGGCAAATGCCAGTGTGATGTGCAGGTTGCTAGCCGGTATACGTTTGACGCGTTTGCCCAGCAGCGACAGGCTGGCCTCCTCCAGTGCCGCGCGCACCTCCGCGTTTGGCCACAGTGCAAAAAACAGCCGTTGCGTGTTTTCACGGGTGTTCGAGGACATGCAGCAGACGCGAGAGTGCATAGGCAACTGACTGCCTGCGCACCGCCTCACGACCTCCTTCAAAATATTTTGTATCTGATTGTACTTCCTTGCCTTTTTCTGCCAACCCAAAACACACCGTCCCAACCGGCTTACCGGGGACCGCCCCGCCAGGACCGGCAATGCCACTGATCGCAATGGAAAGATCCGCCGCGCTGTGCCGCAGCACACCGGTGGCCATCTCACGCACCACGGCCTCGCTGACTGCGCCTTCCTGTTGCAGTGTCAACGGACGGACCCCGAGCATCTCCTGCTTGGCCGCATTGCTGTAGCTAACGAAACCGCGATCGAACCAGCGCGAACTCCCGGGGATGTCCGTCAGGCATTTGGCCAGCCAGCCACCGGTACAGGATTCGGCTACGGCGAGCTGCTTCTGTCTTTTCGACAAGGTGTTAGCGAGCTGTTGTGATAATTCGTTTAAGTCAGGCATACAGAAATCACGTCCCATGGCCAGTCAGTTCAAGATCATCAGCACCTCCCTTCTCGTGTATGCCCGTTTTGCGGGTGCTACGGGAGAGAACAGGATGAAGGGGGTAAAAAACCAGATCCTGGCATTGAGTATATCCCCTCTCCCCGGTCCGTTCCCGAAGGGAGTGGAAGTTTGCTTGTCAGTTGAAACCGCCTGCAGGATGGAGAGGGGGGAATCATTTACGGTAAACTCCCCCGCCATGACGACCGCCCCGCCTGCCCATACGCCGATGATGCAGCAATACCTGGGCATCAAATCCGAGCATCCGGATACCCTGCTGTTCTATCGCATGGGCGACTTTTACGAACTGTTTTTTGCGGATGCGCAACGCGCCGCCCGGCTACTCAATATTACCCTGACTTCGCGTGGGAAAGATGCAGGTCAGGCCATCCCCATGGCCGGCGTACCGGTTCATGCCGTCGAACAGTATCTGGGCCGACTGGTCCGCCTCGGCGAATCGGTCGCGATCTGCGAACAGGTCGGTGATGTCACGGCCAGCAAGGGGCCGGTTGAACGCAAGGTGGTCAGGATCGTGACGCCCGGTACGCTGACCGAAGACTCCCTGTTGAGTGAGCGACAGGATAACCTGCTGGTTGCCATCAACCGGCTGGCTGAGGACTGGGGAATCGCCGCCCTGGATCTTGCCGGTGGGCGGTTCACCGTGCAGCAATTTCAGGGGACCGAGGCACTGCTCGGTGAACTGCAGCGCCTCAATCCGGCTGAACTGGTTGTCAACGAATCGATCACCCTGCCCGCGGAGCTCACAGGACACAGCGGCCTGCGCCAGCAGGCACCCTGGCTGTTTGCGACCGACACGGCACGCCGTCAACTCAACCAGCAATTCGGTACCCAGGATCTCAGCGGTTTTGGCTGCGAGTCACTGGACGCGGCCATCGGTGCGGCCGGTGGCCTGTTGCTGTATGTACAGAACACCCAGCGTACGGCCCTGCCGCACATCAATAGCCTGCGTGTAGAAAACCGGGATGACAGCCTGGTACTGGATACGGCCACGCGCCGCAACCTGGAGCTGGAACAGTCGGCCTCGGGAAACAGCGCCCATACCCTGATTGGAGTGCTTGACCGCACCGCGACTGCCATGGGAGGCCGGCTGTTGCGCCGCTGGATGCACCGCCCGCTGCGAGACCATCGGATATTGCAGCAACGACACCGCTGCATTGCCTCCCTGCAGGACGCCCGGCTGCATGATGAACTGCATAGCCTGCTGAAGAATATCAACGACATTGAACGTATCCTGACACGGATTGCACTGAAATCTGCACGCCCGCGCGACCTTACCGGCTTGCGTGACAGCCTCGGTACCTTGCCGAAGCTGCAGGAAAAGCTCGCCGACACAAGCGATCCGCTGTTGCAGGCACTGGCCGCACGGGTAGGACAGCATCCCGAGGTCCATGCTCTGCTGCTACGCGCGCTCAAGGAGGAACCACCGCTGCTGATCCGTGATGGTGGGGTACTGGCCTCCGGCTATGACGCCATGCTCGATGAACTGCGCAACCTCAGCGAGAACGGTGACCAGCTGCTGGTGGACATGGAACAGCAGGAGCGTGAACGCAGCGGCATTGCCACCCTGAAGATCAGTTACAACCGGGTACATGGTTACTACATCGAGGTCAGCCGCCTGCAGGCGGACAAGGTACCGGAGAACTACCAGCGCCGGCAGACACTCAAGGCCGTCGAACGTTACATCACCCCGGAACTCAAGGCACACGAAGACAAGGTGCTGAGCGCGCGTGAACGCGCACTGGCACTGGAAAAATCACTCTACAGTGAACTGCTGGAGGCGCTGGGGGCATACCTCGACTCACTGAGGCAGTGTGCAGACGCCATATCCGAACTCGATGTGCTCGCCACGTTTGCCGAACGCAGTGAAACCCTCAATCTTGGTTGCCCGGTACTGAGCGAGCGCAACGGGATCGAGATCCGGCAGGGCCGTCACCTTGTGGTCGAACAGATCATGGATGAACCGTTTATCCCCAATGATGTCAGCCTCAACCGCAAGCAACGCATGCTGATCATTACCGGACCCAACATGGGTGGCAAATCGACCTACATGCGGCAAACGGCATTGATCGTGTTACTTGCGCACATTGGCTGCTATGTGCCTGCAGACCAGGCCACCATCGGCCCGATCGACCGGATATTTTCCCGCATTGGTGCGGCCGATGATCTCGCCGGCGGACGCTCGACCTTCATGGTCGAAATGACCGAAACCGCGAACATCCTGCACAACGCCAGCAGCGACAGCCTGGTACTGATGGACGAAATCGGCCGCGGCACCAGCACCTATGATGGCCTGTCTCTCGCAGGCGCCTGTGCCATAGACCTGGCGTCAAGAGTCCAGGCCTATACGCTGTTCGCCACACATTACTTCGAATTAACACGCCTGCCGGAGGAATACGAGGGCATCAGCAATGTCCACCTGGAAGCGGTGGAGCACGATGACCGCATTGTCTTCCTGCATGCCGTCAAGGAGGGTGCTGCCGATCGCAGCTATGGGCTGCATGTCGCCGCACTCGCGGGAGTCCCCGGGGGGGTGATCAAACTCGCCCGTAAACGTCTGGCCGACCTGGAACAACATACACAGCACCCTGAAGCGCTGCTATCATCGCAGTTACCCCTGTTTCAGGCACCCGGCGATCACCCCTTGGTCACTGCACTCGAGAACATCGACCCGGACAACATGACGCCTAAAGAGTCGCTGCAGGCCTTGTATGCACTCAAGGAGCTGGCCCGCCAGGGACTGCATTCCTGACGCCTGCAATGTCCGGCACACTGGTGCAACAGACGATTGGTGATAAATATTATCTTATTATTAGTTAGATAGTGACATTAGTTGATAAACAAGCTCAGTTGTGGTCTGCGCCGCAGCGAGCGTTCATAAAGCCACCAACTGGAGAATTCCATGACATTTGTTGTGACTGAAAACTGCATCAAGTGCAAGTATACAGACTGCGTCGAGGTCTGCCCGGTCGACTGCTTCCACGAGGGACCCAACTTCCTGGTCATCGACCCCGACGAATGCATCGACTGTACCCTGTGTGAGCCCGAATGCCCGATCAATGCCATCTTCGATGAAAGCGATCTACCGCCGGGGCAGGAACAGTTCCTGGCATTAAATGCCGAGCTCGCACAGCACTGGCCGGTCATCACGCAGATGAAAGATGCCCCGCCCGACGCAGACGAATGGAAGGACAAGCCGGACAAGCTGCAGTACCTGGAACGCTGATCCCACAAGGGCAAATTTCCCTCCCCCCAACCCTCTCCCGCTGGGAGAGGGAATGAACCGAGACGCAATGACTGCACACCAGACGGTCACCCTGGTTCCCTACCGCGATGACATTCTCTCAGTCGCAGCCCACCGGGTCCTTGAATGTGCCAGCGCGCTGCCTGACCTGACGAAAACCGTCGTACTGCTTCCCGATCTGCAGTTCGCGCCGCGCTTGCGCCGTCACTTGCTCGAGACAGCTTGGGGTCTTGGACATGCAGCCCTGCTTGGCCCCGAAATCAGCACCATCGACCAGTGGCTCAACGAGCACACGTGCATTGAGCAGGTGATACCGGGGCGTGCCCGCCGCGAACTCATGCTGGTTGAGGTACTCAGGCAGCACCCGGCAGTTTTCAATAACGGCGACCCCTGGCAGATCAGCAGTTGTCTCATTTCACTGTTCGATGAACTCACACTCAACCGTGTCAGCATCCCCGACGACCTGAACGACTTTACCGAACGGTTACAGGCTGCCTACGGGATTGATGACCACTTGCCGGAGCCGCTCGGTGTGGAAGCCAATCTGGTGCACAGGTTCTGGAAGGCCTGGCATAGTCAGCTCAACGACGAGCACATGCTGGATCCAGGCATTGCCAGCCTGCAACGGCTCGCCATGCAGCAGCAGGCGGCACCGGATAACGAGATTTTCCTCGTGGGTTTTGACCAGCTGCATGCCGCACAGCTGGAATGGATCGAGTCGCTGCTGCAGTCAGGTCACGCACAATGCATCCTGTATCAACCCACCCACTGGCTGGATGAGAGCCGCTCACTACCCCTCGCGGCACTGCTACAAAAGGCGCCACGGTGCAGCACTAACGATCCTCGTAGCACCTGCCTCGATACGGTTTTCCAGGTCGGCAGGCACTCACCGGCGGAGCGTGCAGCTGCGTTTTGCCAGCAGCACCCGCAGTCACCACTGTCCGGGCAGCTGAACATCCAGCCCGCAAGCTCGCCGGAGCAGGAGGCACGCGCCATTGATGTACAGGTGCGCCAGTGGCTGCTGGCCGGCAAACAGCCGATCGCCATTGTCACCGAAGACCGGCGGCTGGCTCGACGGGTGCGTGCCTTGCTTGATCGTGCCGGCATCGAGCTGCAAGACACGGGCGGCTGGGCGCTGTCCACCACCAGTGCCGCCGCTGCACTGGAGCGCTGGCTGGAAACCGTCGAGGAGGACTTTGCCCATCAACCCCTGCTCGATGTCCTCAAGTCACCGTTCCTGTTCCCGGGCGAGGACCGAGACCGGCACGAGAGCATCGTCTATCGTCTTGAGCAGGACATCATCCAGCGGGAAAATATCGCCAGCGGACTGCAACGCTATCGCACCCACATCAATCTTCGCCTGCAACGCCTGGAAACCAGCTGGACAGAAGAGACGGCCGCACTGTTGCAGCGTCTGCTGAACCGCCTCGAACAGGCAGCAGAACCCTTGCAGGGCTGCCTCGGGATGACACGTTCCCGGCCCGTGCGCTTGTTGCAAGGTCTGCGTGCAAGCCTCGAGTCGATCGGTATCTGGGCAGCCTTTGAAGACGACCCCGCCGGGCAACGCATACTCCAGGAGTGGCAACTACTGTTTGATGCCGCCAGCCACAGCGACATCGACATGAACTGGGCCGAATTCCGCGCCTGGCTGGGAACGGCACTGGAGCGACATGACTTTGTACCCGCAACCTCCGACAGTCCGGTGATGTTGTTAACCCTGCAGCAGGCCCAGCTGGGACAGTATGAGGCCGTCATCATCGGAGCCTGTGATCGTGAATACCTGCCTGCGAGCAGTGCCCGTTCACCGTTCTTCAATGACCCGGTACGCAGCGACCTCGGGTTACCGGTGTGGTCAGCACGCTATGATGAACAGTTGCAGCGCTTCCGTCGCCTGCTGGAGAGTGCACCACAGCTGTTGCTGACCTGGCATCAGGAAAACGCCGGCGAGATGCGCATGCCGAGCCCCTGGCTGGAGGCGATTCGTACCTTTCATGTGCTTGCCTGGCAAGATGATCTGGCCGCCCGTGAACTGCAAGCGTTGCTGGAACACCCGGCCACACGGGTGGCGGGCAACAACCCGTTGCCAGTGCCTGAGCGACACCCCTACCCGCAACCGGGACTGCCAGCAGCCTTGCTGCCAGCCACCCTGACCGTCAGCATGCACCGGCAGCTGATTGACTGCCCATACAAATTCTTCGCCGCCTGTGGACTGCAACTCAAGCCCCGTGAAGCCGTCAAGGAGGCCTTTGAAAAGGCCGAGTACGGCAGCCTCGTGCACCAGTCGCTGGAAGTGTTTCACAAGGGAGCGAGCGGCTTTCCCACTGCATCTCCCGTGCCTGTCACCCCGGCCACTCGCCTGCAGGCCATTCACGTCCTGGAGGACATATCGGGCGCCATCTTTGCCAGAGAACTGGAAGACAATTTTGAACACCGTGCCTGGCTACGACGCTGGCGAACATTGATACCGGCGTATATCGACTGGCAGATCAAGCGCCAGCAAACCTGGACCTTCACCGATGCCGAACGGGCGGGCGAGGTTGAACTCATGCCCGGCAGGTCACTTGCAGGGCGGCTGGATCGCATCGACTGCAATGCGACCGGTACTGCCGTGCTTGACTACAAAACCGGGTTCATCCCGGGACAGGACGAGGTCGATCAGGGTGAGGAGGTGCAACTACCCTCCTATGCCCTGCTGACAGACACAATGCCGCAACGGGTCGAGTACCTGCAGGTGGATAAAAAGATAAGCAACCGCATCTGCCTGGAAAGTGAGCGTCTGGAGGAACTGGCTGACGCTGTAAAACAGCGCCTGGTCACGGTACTGGGCGAGATCGAAGCCGGCGCAACATTACCCGCATGGGGCGACACCAGGACCTGCGGTTATTGCGAGATGAGCGGGCTGTGCCGGAAACAGGCATGGCTGGAGAATGCAAATGACATTTGAGCCGCCGATGAAATCGCGGCGAGAGGCCGCTCTTACAGGCACTACGAACTGCTGTGGGAGCGCCGTCCCCGGCGCGATTCGCCGCAACTGCAAGGCTCATTAATGTCAAACCAGGATAACACGACAACCCTGCAGGCGGCCGACCCGGGACGCAATGCGACGGTGCATGCCTCGGCCGGCACCGGCAAGACCTGGCTGCTGGTGACCCGCATCCTGCGGCTGTTACTGGCCGGTGCCCGGCCGGAAAGTATCCTGGCCATCACCTTTACCCGCAAGGCGGCCGCAGAGATGCAGCAGCGTGTAACCGAGCGCCTGCGGGAACTCATGTGTGCAGGTGAACGGTCACTGGACGACATGCTTGTGCAGTGTGGTATCCAGCCGGATACACGCAGTCGTGTGCGTGCCCGCCAGCTGTATGAGGAAAATCTCTTCAACCCCTACCCGCTGCGCGCAACGACCTTTCATGCCTTTTGCCAGGAACTGCTGCAGCGTTTCCCGCTGGAGGCCGGCATTTCCCCGGGATTTGAACTCAGCGAAACCACAGGGCTGCTGGAGCAACAGGCCTGGGATGCACTGGTGAACGAATCCAGCAGGAAAGGCCACCCGATCAACCAGGCGCTGGACCGACTGGCCGAGAGTTGCGATGGACTCAGCAATACCCAGTCAGCACTGCGTTCCTTCCTGATGCATCGCAGCGACTGGTGGGCCTTTATCCAGGGACAGCCGGAGCCACTCTCCTATGCCTCCGGCCAGCTGCAGCAACTACTGGAAATCGACGCCAGCCAAGATCCCGTCGGTGATTTTCCGGATGAGACACAACGTTCACAGCTACAGGCTTTTTGCGACCTGCTGGAGCGCAACGCTACTACTACCAATCGCAGCGACGCGGACAAGCTTGCCAGCCTGCTTGCCGCTTCCCTGCCGGCAAGGGAAGCCTTTGATGCCCTCAAGCCGCTGTTCCTGACACTGGAAGGCAAGCCACGGGCGAGGAAGAGCAGCAAGGCGCAGCGCCAGCGGCTCGGCGAGCAGGGTGAACAGCGATTCATTGCGCTGCACGAGCAAATCTGCGAGACCCTGCTTGCAATCACAGACCGCCTGGCACGCTACCACACGCTGTATGCCTCGGTTGCGTGGCTAACCGCCGGCATGCAATTGCTGACCCACTATCAGCGCATCAAACAGGAACAGCGCTTGCTGGACTTCTCCGACCTCGAATGGAAGGCTTGTGAACTGCTGAACCGCGGCAGTCATGCCAGCTGGATACAGTACAAGCTGGATACCCGCATTGATCACCTGCTGGTCGATGAATTCCAGGATACCAATCCGACCCAGTGGCGCTTGTTGCAGCCTTTGCTGCAAGAGCTTGCCGCCGGTAACGATGACCGCAACCGCTCGGTGTTTCTGGTTGGCGATAAAAAACAGTCCATCTACAGTTTCCGGCGTGCCAACCCGGCCTTGCTGGGGGAGGCCTCCGCCTGGCTGCACGATCATCTGCAGGCCCGCAGCTACCCGCTGGATGCCTCGCGCCGTTCAGCACAGGCAATTATCGACTGTGTCAACACGGTCTTTGGTAGCGAGCCACTGCGGCAGCGTCTCGATGACTTCAACACGCACACGACCTATTTGCCCGACATGTATGGACGGGTTGAACTGTTGCCACTGATGACCGCAACGACGACGACAACGGCTGAGCCTACGGGAACGCGATTGCGCAACCCGCTGCATGCACCGCGCATCAGTCATGAAGACCAGCGCTATGCCAATGAAGCCATTCTGATTGCGACCCGGATACAGTCACTCGTCGAACACAACACCGCGGTAACAACCGGCGGCGTGACACGTGCCTTGCATTACGGTGACATTATTATCCTGCTGCGGGCACGTACCTATGCCGGCGCCTATGAGCAGGCACTGCGAAAACTGCAAATTCCATGTCTCAGTGACAGCAAGGGTGCGCTGCTCGACAATCTGGAAGTGCACGATCTCGAGTGCCTGCTGAACAGCCTGGTTTCACCCTACGACAACCTGGCACTGGCGCAGGTATTGCGCTCGCCGCTATTCGGGCTGTCCAGCGAGCAATTGATCCCGTTGGCCACTGCCGGCAGTGGTACCTGGTATGAACGGCTGGCCCGACTGGCGACCGAACGCCAGACGCCATTTGCAGAGATCCATGCACAACTGGAACGCTGGCGCACTCTGACCGGTCAGATTCCGGTGCATGATCTGCTGGACCGCATCTTCCACGAGGGTGAGGTAATGCAGCGCTACGAGGCCGCCTTCCCGCCGGCCCTGAAGGCGCGCGTGCATGCCAGCCTGACACGGTTTATTGAACTGGCGCTCGAAGTAGACAATGGCCGCTACCCGAGCCTGCCGCATTTCCTTGACCAGCTGAACCGCTTGCGGCAGTCAGAAAATGACCAGCCGGACGAAAGCGCACCGGACGAAACGGACTCGCAACGGGTGCGACTCATGACCATACACGGTGCGAAAGGCCTTGAGGCACCGGTCATCTTTCTGGCAGATTGCGCACGGGTTCAGCGTGCCTACACGGCCAATACCGCCCTGGTTCACTGGCCTGAAAACCAGCAGAAGCCGACGCATTTCCTGTTGTCGGGCAAAAAGGCCAGGCAGGATTCGGTCAGTCGCCGCCTGCTGGAGACACTCGCACAAAACGATCTGCGCGAAGAGGCCAACCTGTTGTACGTTGCGATCACACGCGCACGGCAGTATCTGTTCCTCTCTGGCAATCATAAAGACTCCGCCGACCCTGACAGCTGGTACGGAATGGTCCAGCAGGCGCTGGCTCACTGGAACACCACTGCAGCGGGCAATCCCTTCCATGAAACCGGCAGCAGCGCCAGGCTCGACGCCGTGCCCGAAATTGCCGCTGCTGCTGCCATCACGCCGGACCCGCGTCTCTCCAGGAGCCTCCCTGTCGAAAAACGCCAGCGACTGATCGCTCCCAGTCGGAGCCTGCATAGCAACCCGATCGGCAATGGTGATATGGATGGCCGTGAACGCGGCATTGCCATCCACCTCATGCTGCAGTACCTGAGCGCTGCTGACGTGCCTTGCACAACGACCCTACCGGCAACAATCGCCAACTCCCTGCAACGCGAGGCAGCGGACCCGGAGTGCCAGGCCTGGTGGCGCGAGGCACTGCAAACCGTGCAGTCGCCGCAACTGTCTTTCCTGTTTGATGACAACCAGTACCAGCAGGCCTTTAACGAAGTCCCGATTCAGTACCTGGAGGAAGATACCCTCGTATATGGCATTATCGATCGCCTGGTGCTTACTCGCGAGACGGTCTATGTAATTGACTACAAGACACACCAGTGGGCTACCGGGGATGCCCTGCACCGGCTGGCAGACAGCTACCGGGAGCAGATGCATTTATATGCCAGCGGCGCACAGAAATTATGGCCCGGACGAACCATCAGGCCCTGTCTGTTGTTTACCGCCTGCGGAGAGCTGGTTGCGATGGATGATCCCGGCTCTGCATAATAAAATGCACAGCGTAACCAATGTACCCCACAGCATACTTCCCGGCTGCACGCCGCATAGGAAACAACTAGATGCAACCGTTATGAATGACTTGCCTGACATCACAGAGGTAACCAATGACAGCTTTGACACCCTGGTTATCGAGCGCTCACACACCGTGCCGGTCTTGGTCGACTACTGGGCCGCCTGGTGCGGCCCCTGCCAGATGCAGATGCCGGTGCTGAAAAAACTGGTCGAGGACTATGCGGGCAAGTTCGTGCTTGCCAAGGTCAACACCGATGAGCAGCGCGAGCTGGCCCAAGCACACGGCATACGCAGCCTGCCAACCATGCGGCTGTACAAGCACGGTGAAATGGTCGAGGAGATCCTGGCCGCACAATCGGAAGCGACCCTGCGCGTTGTGCTGGACCGTCACATCGAGCGTGAGTCCGACATTATCCGCGCGCAAGCAACCGAGGCATGGCAACAGGGCAAGCACGGCGAGGCCCTGCGCCAGCTGCATGAAGCACACCTTGCAGAGCCCGGCAATCACCAGCTGACGCTTGCCTATGCGGAGATGAAAATACAACAGGGCCTGCTGGATGAGGCAGCGGCATTGATCGACTCGTTACCGCGTACCGTACGCGACGAGAAGGAAGCCGTGCGCTTGAGCGCGCTGCTTGAATTTTCAACGCTGGCAAAAAATGCGCCGCCTCTTGCCGAACTTGAAAGCAGCGTCGAAAACAACCCGGACGACCTGGAAGCACGCTACCAGCTGGCAGCCTGTTACGTCATCAACAACCAGATGGAGCCTGCCATGGAGGCATTCCTGCAACTGTTCCAGCGCAATCGCAACTTTCGCGACGATGCCGGCCGCAAGGGCCTGCTGACAGTGTTTGATTTACTGGAAAACCAGGGTGAACTGGTCAACAGTTACCGTCGCAAGCTGTTCACACTGATGCACTGAGAGCGGCATCCTGTTGCGGATGCGAGTCGCTCCCGCGCCCATTGCAGGAGCAGATCACATCCGCGATTCCAGCAGCAGCTGTACCGATCAATTACTCGCTTCGAGTGCCTTGGCTAGCCTGGCAGCCGGGACATAACCCGGCAACATGGAACCATCTTCCGTGATAATCGCGGGCGTACCGCGCACCCCCAGCAGCTGGCCAAGCTCATATTCTTCTTTCACCGGATTATCACAACTTGCCTTCGGCAAGTTCTCTCCAGCCTTGGAGCGCGTCATGGCATCCTGCTTGTCCTTGCTGCACCAAACCGTAACCGCCTTGTCATAGGAGGCCGAATCTATACCGGCGCGCGGGAACATCAGGTATCGCACGGTAATCCCTTCCTCGTTGTACTTGTCCATCTCGCCGTGCAGCTTGCGACAGTAACCACAGTCGATATCGGTAAACACCGTGATAATGTGCTTCTGGTCCTTGGCGGGGAAGATAATCATGTTTTCCTCGCCGAGGTCGTCGAGGGCAGCCAGGCGGATTCCGTTGCGGCGTTCTTCACTGATGTCGGTACGGGTTTTTAGATCGATCAGGCTGCCTTGCAGCAGGTATTTCCCGTCATTGCTGATATACATGAGGTTTGGACCAATCAGGACTTCCGATACACCGGCCATGGGTGAAGGAGAAATCTCCGGCTTGACACCGGGAAAAATGGCGTTGAGTGATTTCGTGATCTCCTCCTCGGAGCTGGTCTCGGCAGCCGCAACATTCATAAAGGCCAGTGCCAGAATCAGCAGACCCGTGCCTGATAATCGTTTATTCATAATCAATCCTGTGCTAAGTATGTGGTATAGCTTGTTCTCAGAAGCGTATGACACTGCAGTCGGGGGCTAAGTTTCATGCCAGTACAGCGGGAATCTGCCGTATTCAGCAGGGTCAACCGCGCGGATGGTGTTTTGAGTGTAAATCCTTTAACCGCTCACGTGCCACATGAGTATATATCTGTGTCGTTGAGAGGTCACTATGACCCAGCAACATTTGCACAACGCGCAGGTCAGCACCGTGATTCAGCAAATGGGTTGCGAAGGCGTGCCTCAGGGTATGTGGCGATAAGGGTTTGTTTATGCCGGACATTAGCGCGTAGTGCCGAATCCGGTACCAGAAGGCCTGGCGCGTCATCCCCTGCCCCCGGCGGGTAATAAACAGCTGTTTTGCGGCACTGCCAGCGGCCAGGTCAGGGCGGCTGTCTTCCAGGTAGCGCTGCAGCCAGTCCACAGCCTCCTCGCCCATGGGTACCAACCGCTCCTTGCTGCCCTTGCCAACCAGCCGCACGACACCCTGTGTAAGACTGGCCTGATCGATTGTCATGGTGACCAGCTCGGAGACACGCAGACCACAGGCATAGAGCAGTTCAAACATGGCCCGATCGCGCAGACCCAGCGTATCGCTTTCATCCGGAGCATCCAGCAAGGCCTCTACCTCGCTTTCACTCAGGGTGTCCGGCAATGGCCGGCCAATGCGCGGTGTATCGATGAGCACGCTGGGATCTTCTGTCAGGCGACCTTCACGAATCAGGTAGCGGTAGAAACGCCGCATGGAAGACACCATGCGCGCCGTGGTCCTGGGCCTTGCACCCGCGGTGACGCGTTCAGACAGGTAGCCGAGTAAATCCTGCCGTTGTGCAGAAACCAATGACCTGCCTTGTTTCAGCAGCCAGTTTGCCAGACCGGAGAGATCATTCCGGTAGGCACTCAGGGTATTCCGGCTCAGGCCACGTTCCATCCACAAGGCATCCGTGAACTGTTCAATCACCTGCAGTGTTTCTACGGGTAATGTCTCGCTGTTTGAGCTGGCCGTCATCTGCACTACACCCTTGCTGGCATATCTATGGTTTGCTTCCCGCGCCTTTTACATTAGCATAAGCGTGCGTATGAGCGAACCGGCCAACACACCTGACATCAACACCCTGCTGTCTGCGATACGCAACCTGGTTGGCGAGGTACACCCGCATTGGAAGAACCTGCATTTTACCCCCGACACACACCTGGAAAAGGAACTGGGTCTGGATAGCATGGCGCGCGTGGAACTCTGCACGCGGCTTGAAACTTCCCTGGGTATGACGCTGGATGCAACCGCCGTTGCCAGTGCAACCACACCAAACAATCTCCTCCAGGTCATCCTGGATCGCCTCGCTGGCGCTAAGAATGGCTCACCTGACAGTTTTGACGCGAACCCGGAAAACAGCGATGACAGCAACTTGCTAATGGGTTCTTTCGGGCAGACCGAGGTAGCCGGTGACAGCAAGTCACATCACAGTCTTGGCGAATGGCTCTACGCGATCTATGGCTGGACGATCCTGATTGTACTGGGACTACTTGCCTGGATATTTGTGGTACTGGCACCCTTTGAAAGCTGGCGTCGCAAACTGGCCCACATCAGCGCACGGCTATTTTTTTTACTGACCTTTACACCATTCCGGGTGACCGGCCACGAACATCTGGCACCCGATGAGACCTATATCATTGCTGCCAACCATGCCAGTTACCTCGACGGCTTTGTCATCACAGCAGCCCTGGACATTCCGATCCATTTTATCGCCAAGAGTGAACTGGCGCGTTTATTACCCCTGCGAATGCTGCTGCAACGTTTCGGGGTCGAATTTGTTGACCGGCTGAATGGCCGAAAGGGCGCCAGCGACGTACGCCGCATCACCCTGAAAGCGCAAGGTGGGCAGACCATCGTGTTTTTCCCGGAAGGAACCTTTACAACCTTCCCCGGATTACAGCCCTTTCGCATGGGCGCCTTTGTCACCGCGGTACGCGCCGACATACCGCTGGTCCCGGTAGCCATCAGTGGCGCACGCAGCATCGTACGCGGCTCGAACTGGTTCCCGCACCACGGTCGCATAGCGGTCACGATTCGTCCACCGATTGTCCCGTCCGGTGAAGGCTGGCAAGTTGCACTGGACTTGCGTGACGCTGCACGTGCCGAGATCGCGCGCTATTGTGGCGAACCCGACCTGGTTGAAGGCGATTATAATAAGCCCACTGACATCACCTGATGCTGCGGTCATGGCCCTGTCTTCTGCTCCCGGCAATTCGGGTGCATTAACGGCTACGCTGTCTCGCGCAACCACAACGGAAACCATGATTATCTGACCCAACAGACTGTGAGGACTTATGGCAGACACAGAATATGATGCCGCACTTATCCAGGTGCTGGCCGAACGACTGGAAAAAATAAGACTCCCGGTGGCCCTTGAGCTCAAGGAGAAGGTTGACCGGGGTGATCCGCTCAACGACCTGGACATCAGCTTTCTCGAGGAAGTATTTGAGGATGCCGGGAAAATAAAGCCGCTGCTTGACAGGCATCCGGAGTGGAAATCGCTGGCGGCGAAAATGGTAAGTCTCTATTACGAGATTACCACCAAGGCACTCGAAAACGAGAAGAAATAAAGGGAACTCGCTGTTCCCGGTAGCCGCCCGGGGGATGCAGATACTCAGGGGATTTGCAATTCGATGGTACCGCTTACCGTGACCTGCACGTCACTTTCTCCTCCTTCGACCGCAACCGCATCGTTCGCCTCCATGGCCATGGTGGACACTCTTGTCTGGTAGATGACAGGCGGTCGCTGTGACGAGGTGTCGACGCGAATATCCACGATGCGATAGCCCTTGGCGTTGAGATTATCGCCGACAATGCGGGCACGCAGCTTAAAAGCATTCAGGGCGGCATCGATGAGGCGATTTTCAACAGCCGCGCGTTGTGCATCGGACACTGAAAAACTCATTGACTTGATTTTCAGTTTTTCCTGCAGTTCAGCAGTCAGCTGGCTGAGTAGTTTGGTATCCCGACTCTCCAGTATCAGGTCCTGCTGGCCACGCCAGGCGCTGGTAACTTCCTTGCGGATCACCGGCCAGGTCTGGTAGCCGCCGGTGCTGACCTTGACAGCACTGTGTTGCCTTGCCTTTGCGAGCGCCCACTCCATGTCCCTGTTAATGCGCTCCGCCAACCTTGAGGAATCCTGCATCTCTGCATAGGTATTGAGTGTCACGTGCATCGTGTCATTACTGACCGATTCGCTCTGCTGGGCCTGCAAACGTACCTGGTTATAGCGCAGCGGTTCTCCGTCTGCTCGCACAATGCCCGCAAGCGCCAGTGCACCGGCCAAAATCCAGGCAAGATGCCTCACGCAGAGCCCTCCTGCTGTTCCTCATGCTCGGCGATTTGTCTGCGCACCTCGTCCATATCCAGCTCCACGACCTTTTCGATGACCGTTTGCAGACTTGCCGGCGGCAGTGCTCCGGGTTGCGAGAACACGATAATCTGTTCCCTGAACACCATCAGCGTCGGTATGGAGCGAATCTGGAACTGGGCCGCAAGCTGTTGCTGCTCTTCCGTATTCACTTTCGCAAATACAGCATCCGGATGTGACTCCGACATGGATTCAAAGACGGGGGCAAACTGACGGCATGGCCCGCACCAGGGCGCCCAGAAATCGACCAGCACAATGTCATTCTGCTTGATCGTGCTGATAAAGTCATCGTGGGTGAGATTCACTGTAGCCATGGCCGGATCCGTCCTTGCAGAAAAGAAGGATCCGATTATACAGGCTATGAAATGGGTATGACGAGTGCTGCCCGGTGGGGCGTGGTTGCCGGGGCTGCGGCTGGATTACCGGCAGGGCGTCAGGTATCGGTACTGCGACGACGCGGGACACCACCCTCAGCATCACTCTGGTAGGTGATATCCAGTTCAATGCGGTTGCGGCCAAGATGCTTTGCCCGGTACAGCGCCTTGTCGGCGCGTTCTATGAATGCACTGGCAGATTCACCCGGCTTGTAGAGTGACACACCGGCGGAAAAGGTCGGCACCTTGGAGACCGTGCCATTGACTTGCCAGCGTGTTTCGCTGGCACGCCGCCTGACCTTGTTGAGCGCACGTACCGCACCGTCAGAGTCGGTATTCGGCAACAGCACGGCAAATTCTTCACCACCGTAGCGGGCCACCATGTCATGGTGACGGAAGATGGAGAGAATATTCTTCGAATACACTCTCAGCACCTCATCGCCGGCCGCATGACCTAGTTCATCATTAACCGCCTTGAAGTGGTCGAGATCCATAAGGATGAATGACAATGGGAAACCATAACGCTGTACACGCGCGACTTCATCCTCCATTCTCCGCATAAAGGCACGGCGATTTGGCAGTCCGGTTAATTCGTCTGTCAGGCTGAGCAGGCGCACACGTGTCAGCTCGTCAGTCAGTTCGCGACTATCCGACTCGATCAGTTGCAGGTAGTGATGGGTGCTATCGAGCTTGTCCGCCAGTTCATTGTGTCCCTTCATGAGTTTTTCGACTTCACGAATCAGCGTCCAGCGCAGATTTTCTATCTCGGTAAGCTCCTCTGCCTGCCGCAGCTCGGCTAGGGCCACCTCAAGGATGACGCCAAATTCTTCATTCTGGGTAATGGTCTCAAGGACCTGTTGACCGAGGGTGGCCTGCAAATTCTGAATATCCTCACGGCGGGCCTCCAATTCACTGCGGTCGATTGCGTTGAGGTCCTGCCCGGCCGGAATTTCCTCATCCGGATATACATCCTCTTCTTCCGGCTCGATTTTGTCTTCCGGTTCCTCGCCATAATCTACTTCCGTCCTGTCGTAATGACGCGGAACGGCAGCTGCCGCGGACACCTCGCCAGTAGCGTCATCGACGCCGAACGATTCAACCTCCTCGAGGCGCTGCGGGGCCTCGGGCAGCGTATCAATACCGAAGGCCGCCAGTAGTGGACTGACCGCCTCCACCAGCAAGGAAGGTTCCAGTGCAGTTGAACTGCGGATCTGTTCCCCGCACTGTTCGATGAACGCACCGAGCGTGTCCAGCTCGGTGGAGGTAAGTGGTGGCTGTAGACGGGCCTGTAGCAGCTTGATTTGTACGTAGCCGGGTGAACCGGGGGTCTGGTGGGCATTGAATGCTTCCAGCAGCACATTCACGAACCCCGAATAAGCCAGTTCGGATCGCAGGTGGTTCGCAGCAACGTCCCCAAGCATGCCTTCGGCCTGCCGGTAAATGAGACTACCGGCAGGTGTAGCACGCAGGGAGTCGATCAGATAAAGCAGCTTGCGTACACCACCTGGATCGATCTCCTCCGGTCTGTTTGTACCCGCAACCATAAAGACTCCTGCACATCCGTGGGGGCTCTGGGCAGGATACATCGGATCCTGCTCATCCATGCCACACCTGTTATTATGTAAAATTACATAGAGATAACAGCCAGTTAACCTGGGAGCATGTAACGCTGACCAGCACCAACAACGTCACATAATTGACGTTGCCAAAATTGTAGCAGGTATAGCCTTGCAGCGGGTAGTGGTACGAAAGTACTAGTGAAGAGAGTAACGAGTGGACAGATAAAGACAAGGCCGGCATACGCCGGCCCTTTCATCAGAAAGCCGCGATAAAGCTAGCCATCGAGGCCTGCAAAGATCGCGTCGCGAATTTCATTGACCTTGCCGATGCCATTGATCTTGATATAGCGTGGCGCGCCCTCACCACCTTCACTGGCCCACTTGGAGTAGTAGGAAATCAGCGGCTCAGTCTGCTGATGATAGACGTTGAGACGCTCGCGCACGGTATCTTCCTTATCGTCATCACGCTGGATCAACGGCTCACCCGTCTCGTCATCCTTGCCCTCTTCCTTGGGCGGATTAAACATCACGTGATAGGTACGACCCGAAGCCAGGTGCACACGGCGTCCGCTCATGCGCTTGATAATTTCTGCATCGTCGACATCGATCTCGACCACAGCATCCACAGGGACCCCTTTTTCCTTGAGGGCATCTGCCTGCGCCAGCGTGCGTGGAAAACCGTCGAACAGATAACCGTTCTTGCAATCGTCTTCTTTCAGGCGCTCCTCGATCAGGCCCAAGATGATGTCATCGGAAACCAGCCCCCCGGCATCCATCACCTTTTTGGCCTCCACGCCCAGTGGCGTTCCCGCCTTGACCGCAGCACGCAGCATGTCACCGGTCGATATCTGGGGAATGTTGTATTGTTCTTTGATGAAATTGGCCTGTGTACCCTTACCGGCACCGGGACCGCCCAACAGGATAACCCGCATAGTCCTTCTCCTTGAAAACGTGCTGATGAAAAAAGTGGCCATATTATCCGTGCCAACCCGTCAAATAGCCAGACAGCTGTATATATGGGGGGATGGAGTGGATTTATGAATATCCCTTACCAAACGGGTTAATGCGCCTGCAGAATATGTGCTGCATGACGTGGCTTTCAAATACCGGCACGGCCTTGGACCCGATCCGAACAGAATTAACTCATCGGCAGCACGAGCGGTTAGAATTGACTTCACCATTAACCTGCGTTATCCGGCTTGCGGGCCTGAAACAAAAACGAAATGCACACTAAAACTACCGATCAGTGGCAACATGATCATATCTTCGGCCAGGACAAGGTCAGGCCCGGTGAACGGCGTACCCTTTGGGTGATTGTCATCACCGCGACCATGATGGTCGTCGAGATCACAACCGGTCTTGCCTATGGCTCCATGGCGTTGCTTGCCGACGGCTTGCATATGGGCTCGCACACAGCGGCCCTTGGTATCACAACAATCGCCTATGTCTACACACGCCGCTGCGCTGCCGATTCGCGTTTCTGTTTTGGAACCGGCAAGGTCAATGCCTTCGCTGGCTACACGAGTGCCGTATTGCTCGCCCTGTTCGCCCTGCTGATGGCCGGTGAAAGTGTCCATCGACTCTTCAACCCCGTTGACATTGCCTTCAATCAAGCCATTGCAGTTGCCGTTCTGGGCCTGATCGTAAATGGCGCAAGCATGCTCATGCTGGGCGGACAGGATCACGACCATGACCACACGCACGAACAGGAACACACAGATTCACATCACCACGGTCACGGGCACACAGATCACAATCTCAGGGCAGCCTACCTTCACGTCCTGGCCGATGCACTGACCTCGCTACTGGCCATTTTTGCCCTGCTCACGGGAAAGTTCCTGGGCATGAACTGGATGGACCCGGTGATGGGCATCGTGGGTGCCATGCTGGTGGCACGCTGGTCACTGGGACTGATTCGCGATACCAGCGGTATTCTGCTCGACCATCAGGCCCCTGCTGCCATACTGGAGCAAGCCCGTACCGCCATCGAAAGCGTCGATGACAACCGCGTCACTGATCTGCATATCTGGTCCATAGGGCCAGGCATCTATTCAGCCACGCTCACGGTGGTGAGCAACAATCCAAGGTCGCCGGGGCACTACAAAAACCTCATCCCCGGGAAACTTGGCATTGCTCACACCGTTGTCGAAGTCCATCAGTGCAGCACTGACTGATGTTGCTTCGGACAGACCGACCCCGGCAGACAAAACTGATATAACACGACCAGGAGAAACGTCATGGCCGAAGATCAAACACCCAGCGATCTAGAAAACCCGCATAGCCGCCTGCGGGTACGCAATGCCGCCCTGCATGATATCCCGTCGATTGCAGCCCTGAGCGCACGTTGCTACGCTGGCAGTGGTATGCCTGGTTATTCAGAGGGACTGCTCAGAGGGCAGATCAACAACTACCCTGAAGGCCAGTTCGTCGCGGTGGTTGATGATCATGTTGTCGGCTACTGCGCCACCTTTCGCGTGAGTGAGGCGGTTGGTCTGCAGCCGCACAGCTGGGCCGGGATAACTGGCAACGGATATGCCTCGCACCATGACCCTGAGGGCGACTGGCTCTACGGCATGGAGGTTTGCGTCGACCCGGATTACCGCGGCTACCGTATCGGCCAGCGGATGTATAACCAGCGCAAAGCCTTGTGCCAGGCGCTCGGGCTCAAGGGTATCGTGTTTGCCGGCCGTCTGCCCACACTGGCAAGGCGGATCAAGAAATTCAGCAGCGTGGAGGATTACGTCGAGCAAGTAATACAGAAGAAGCAGCGCGACCCGGTACTGTCCTTCCAGCTGCGCAATGGCTTCGAGATGATCGGCATCATCCCGCACTACCTCGACCTCGACCAGCAGTCGCTGGGTTACGGTATTCACCTGGTGTGGCGCAATCCCGGGGTAATGCAGGCACAGCCCCAGAGCAACGAGAAACGTTATGGCGGCCGCCTGCCTGATACCGTCCGTGTCGGTACCGTGCAGTACCTGCAGCGCCGGGTAAAATCTTTCAAGGAGTTCCTCTCCTTTATCGAATATTTCGTTGATGTAGTGGCCGACTACAAGGGCGACTTCGTGGTATTCCCGGAGATGTTTGTGTTGCAGGTGTTGTCCATCGAGGACCAGGAACTGAGTCCTGCCGAATCAATCGAGGCGCTCAGCCGACACACGCCGCACTTCAAGGAGGCCCTGCGCGACATGGCAATCCGTTACAACATCAACATCATCGGCGGCTCACACCCCACGCGCATGCCCAGTGGGCGGGTGGAGAATATCGCCTACGTATTCCTGCGCGACGGTGCAGTGTACGAGCAGCCAAAAATCCACCCGACACCCAACGAGGTGTACTGGTGGAACATCGAGGGCGGCAGCTCGCTCAATGCCATCGAGACCGACTGCGGTCCCATCGGCGTGCTCATCTGCTACGACGCGGAGTTTCCCGAACTGGCACGACACCTCGCAGATCAGGGTGTGCAGATCCTGTTCGTGCCCTTCTGCACCGATGAGCGCCAGTCCTACCTGCGGGTCCGCTACTGCTGTCAGGCACGTGCTGTAGAAAACCAGTTCTATGTAGTCATGTCCGGTAACGTCGGTAACCTTCCCGGCGTCGCCAACATGGACATCCAGTATGCACAGAGCGGCATTTTTACACCCTGTGACTTCCCGTTTGCGCGCGACGGTGTGGCGGCCGATACAACCCCAAACGTCGAGATGGTGGCGTTTGCCGACCTGCGCCCCGATACCCTGCAACTGGCGCGCAATAGCGGCACCGTGCAGAACCTGCGCGACCGCCGCCACGACCTGTATGGCGTGCAGTGGCGGGGCAAGTGACTGCCTCGACGGTGATCAGGGCCAGTCGCATGTCAGCCCCACCGGGCCAGGTAACCCGAATACCCAGGCAAGGCGCTAAGATGCCAGAAATGGTCGAGGTAGAGAATCAGTCAGGACCGGGAAAAGACCAGGGGAATTTCCAGAATAGCTGCAACTCGGTGAAAAATGCCGCTGACCACCTGCTGCAATGCCCGCCACAGAGCCGTGTAGACCCAATCCCAGATTCCAGATTATCTTCGTGCGCCTGCTGGCAATCCGGTATTGCGGATCGCCGCAGCAATGTCCCGGCTGAGCCGTTCCACGGCATGGCTTTGTGCGACCACCACTGCCCGATAGTCGCTGCTGCCGGCAACTTCGGTATAGGTTGCCTTGTTGCGCTGCAGGACAGCACCGTCACTGGAGCGGATGAGTTCCCAAGCAACTGTCAGGATAACCGCGCCACCGGCCTCCGCATCGAAACGAGTGACGTTAACAACCACCTGGTAATCCAGCACGGTCGCACGCGGCCATGGATGGATCACGACCAGGTCAGTGGGTAGCATGATCGACAGGTTTTCTGCAAGGGTACGGTTGAATGCCGTCTTCAGTGGCTCCGCCCAGCGGTCTGAGCCGGAATAGTTCAACTCGTTGCTGCTGCTGCGGATGACAATCTCTGGACGGTCAAGGTAGGCGGGAAAGCTCACCGGCCCGATCCCCACTGTCGGGGATGCGGTACTCAACGTGACGGCAACTTGTTCTTCAGCCGGTGTCAGGAGGTAGTACCTGGATGGCTTTGTGACACCACAGCTGGCCAACAGAGCCAGGCAGAGGCTGACCAAAAAGGCATGGAGTATCGGATGCATACAGTTCCTCCAGTCTATTGCCTGCCCCTGATCAGGGACTCGGGCTGGTTGTTGATGGTCTCGGCAAGGGCACGGATGGCATAAGCTGCCGACGAGATTTCATTCAGGGCACTATCGAGCGCGGTCAGGAGCTGTTCATCACTGAACAACGCATCCGCGGACCGCAGCGTAGTATCGGCCTGATCCATGGTGCTACGAATATCATCCAGTGTAATGCTGGCCTTTTGCAGCGCTTCGCGGGCATTATTCAGCGTCTGGTTGATGTTACTAGTGACTGGCTCGATCTGCTGGTCAAGGTTGGCGACCAACTGGCCGAAGCCATCCAGTACTGTGTGCAGAGTGGTAATTGATTGCTGCAGTTCCTCGGAATTCACCAGCCTGTCGATCCCCTCGATCGCGGCCAGGATGTGTTGCTTGACCCTATCCATGGGAATGTCTTCCAGGAGTTTGCCAATGATCTCGATTGGCGAGGGGATGGTAGGTATTTCCTGGAGCGCCCATCGGGACTGGTTGTATCCGACCAGGTTTGCGGGTGTATTGGGTAAAAAGTCGATTTGAATAAACAGCTGGCCGGTCAGCAGACTCTGTAACTGCAACTGGGCGCGCAGGCCGGCCTCTACCAGGCTGGCGATACTGTCATCGTTGCCCAACAGTGATTTGCCCGCCTGGGGCCTGATGAATTTCGTATTGTCAATTTCAATAATCACCGGTATACGAATATCAGACTCCTCTTCGTTCACCACCAGCTGAATGTCGGTAACGGTACCGATGTTGACGCCGCGAAAGCTGACCGGCGAGCCGATATTGAGGCCTTTGACCGATCCCTTGAAGTACAGGACATAGTTGGTCTTGTCGGTTAGCAGCAGTTTGCCACCACTGATGATCAGGATTCCCGCCACGATAAGACCGATGGCCCCCGCAACAAAGATACCGATCAGGGTGGGATTGGCTTGCTTGCTCATAACTCACCTCGATTGAGAAATTGTCTGACAACCGGGTTGGGACTTCCGTCCCGCAGTGTCCGCGGGTTACCAATGGCAATCATGGTACGCGTTTCCGCGTCGAGAAAAACCGCGTTGTCACCAATGGTGAAGATGCTGGCCAGCTCATGGGTCACGACGACAATGGTGGTGCCGAGGCTGTCACGCAATTCCAGTATCAGATCGTCGAGTCGCCGCGAACTGATCGGGTCGAGGCCTGCCGAGGGTTCATCGAAAAACAGGATCTCGGGGTCAAGCGCAATCGCACGAGCCAGTGCGGCACGTTTCTGCATGCCGCCGCTGATCTCGGACGGATAGAACTCCTCGAAACCGGCCAACCCGACCAGCGAGAGTTTCAGCGATACGACCTCGGCAATATCGGCCGCTGTCAGGTCCGTGTATTCGCCCAGCGGCAGGGCAACGTTCTCAGCCAGCGTCAGGGAACTCCACAGTGCACCACTCTGGAAACTCATGCCAAAGCTGCGTTTGATACGCTGCTGTTCGGCCGATGACGACTCCCAGTAGCTAATGTCATCAAACAGCACCCTGCCCCTGGCCGGTGCCTTCAGCCCAATCATGTGGCGCAGCAGGGTGCTTTTGCCACAACCGCTACCGCCCATGATGATAAAGATATCACCACGCGGAATCGTGAAATTGAGATCGTGCTGGATGACAAAATTACCGTACATCATGGTCAGGTCCTGTACGGTAATGTGACCACCCGGGTCTTTTTTATGCTGCACACCGTTCGCTTTCATATCAGATTCCCAGCTCCTGGAACAGGATGGTGAGCAGCGAGGCGGCAATGACAATGAACAGGATACCGGTCACCACCGCAGAGGTGGTGGCTTCGCCGACGGCCTGGGCACTGCGCCCACACTGCATACCGCGCAGGCAACCGGCAAAGGCAATCAGCATGCCGTACACCGTGCCCTTGATCACGCCGACCCAGATATGCGACCAGGCCATGGAACGTACGGTTTGCTGGTAATACTCAAAAGTGCTGATATCGAAGACCGTTACCGCGACAAACATCCCGGCAGTGATGCCGACAATGCCCGCATACAGCACCAGCAGGGGCATCATCAGGATCAGCGCCAGCATACGCGGCAGGACGAGGAAGTCGATCGGGTTGAACCCCAGCGTCCGGAAGGCATCAATTTCCTCATTCACCTGCATGGTGCCAAGCTGGGCAGCAAAGGCGGCACCGGTACGCCCGGCCATGATGACACCGGTCATGAGGGCACCCATCTCACGCGTCATGCCAAGACTGACCAGGTTGGCGATGTAGATCTGGGCACCGAACTGTGCCAGCTGTACGGCACCCATGTACGCGACGATCAGGCCTACGAGAAAGCTGATCAGGGAGACAATCGGCAGGGCGTGTGCGCCGACGTCCTCTATGATCAGCATGAGATCGGAACGCCTGTATTGCGCCGTACCACGAAACAACCTGCCGAAACTGAGGGTGACCTCGCCAAGGAAGTGCAGCATCTCTGGGCCTGCACGCCACATGGACAGCGACCTCAGTCCAATTCGCTCCAGTACAGGCGGGGGTTTACTGTGCTTGCCCGTATCCTCCTGCGGGGGCACCGCCGTTGCCAGCTTCATCATGCGCCGGGCCCCCTCGGGTAGTCCGCCTGGATCGACATGGATCCTGCCCTCACTGGCCAGCTGGTAGACACGGGCGAGAAATATCAGCAGACCACTGTCCCACTGAGTGATGGCCTTGCCGTCGAAGCTGAGCCTGTGTACATCGCTGCGAGACTGCAGTTGCAGAGCGACATCATCGGCAGAGGGTAGGCTGTCAACTAAAAGCCAGCTGCCTGCAAGTACAACACGGAGGTCGTCCGGGCTGTGGAACTGGAGGCTCAGTTGTCCGGGCATTATGTTCTTTTACATCAGCGGTGATAGTCATCAATGGTTGCAGTTCCTGGGCGCTGGTACAAGTCCTTGCAGGGCTCCAGACTCCGCCGTCAGTTCAATTGAATCCGTTGCCCCCAGGGTACCTTGCCGCGCCCTTTCACCAGCCAGATAACGGGAAAACATGGCTCCTGCTTTGGAAACTCACCCTCTGCATCGGTGAAATAGACCAGCAGGTCCGGGGTTGCTCCCTGTTCATCGATCCATTGGAAAACCGGGGTAAAGCGGGTGCCACCGCCGCCGCGAATCGTGTCCGGCAAGGCAAACTCCTCCCACGGCTCGAACCGCCAGGGACCATCGCCGGAGAGCACGGCATCACAGGCATGCAGGGTAATGCGTGCACGCACCTGTCCCTTGATCGCGTCGATCTCGCTGACAAATTCCTGCATCTCGGCGGGCTTGATCGAGCCACTGGTATCGAGCACCACCACGACATCGGTCTGCGTACTTCTCAGGCTGGGGAAAATGGCATCACCCTCACGGCGCGACGGCCGCATGTAACTGTAGTCATCGCGACTGGAAGCGGTCATGTAGCGTGCCAGCAGCATCCGCCAGGGCAATTGTGGTTGCAGCAGGTGATCAACCAGGACGCGCAGTGATCCCGCAAGCTTGCCGGCCTGCATTGCCTGCTGTGCCGCACCCGCCAGGCGTTGACGCCATTGTATGGACAGCTGTTCCTTTTCCGACTCGCTCAGCGGTTCCGGCGAGCCTGCAGCTGTCTCCCCGGTGTCAGCACCATTGCCACCACCGGCGCCCTCGTCACGGTCACTGTTCTGCTGGTCCGGCTGTTGCTCTTTGCCGTCATGCGCCGACTGTGTGGCTTTGCTTTCCTTGCCATAGAGGTGCTGGTCATGCGGCTGTTCTTCATTGTTCTCCTTGACCAGCGGGTAGATCTCCTCGGCCATCATGCCTTCATAGCCGATGTTATACAGCGCCCCCGGTACCGCGGTCATACCCTCTTTTATCAGAATCGGATTGATTGCCAGGTCACAGGCAATATCCCAGCGCTGTACATTGCGGTGCTCGCGGCGCGCAAAGTGCGACAGGGCACAATGCAG
>JAJDNX010000091.1 GCA_022340485.1 Gammaproteobacteria bacterium
AACCCGCTGAATTTGATGGGTAGCGTGATTACCTTCGTGACCAGTCCTCTGCATGTGCCAGTACGCCGGGTATTCGAGAAAAAGATCCCAGCCGATGGCAAGGAGGCCTGTGAAATCGCCTGGAGCAAGACAACCGATGAAATCCTGCGCGAGCCGTCCGCGGCAAGACCCTCCGGCTGGATGGATGACGCGATCCGGGATGATTGAGCCACCGCGCTTCACGAATGCCTACCTGCTGTCCTCTCCAGAGGTTAGCGGTGAAGGATTTTGTGCAATGGATGAAGGCCATCTTTACTGACGGGTATGTATTGTCTGGTATGTGTGTGACCATGGCGGTGTATTTCACGCCAGCGACTGCAGGTGGGATATGAAGTGCGTGCCCACCATGAACAGTCCAGTTGAGTGTTGGTGAGAATCAGTCGATGCGGAAACTACTTGCCTTGGTTTGTCTTTTCCTGATGTTCTGCAGGCTCGGCATGGCGTCTGACAGGGCTGAAGTGGATGCATTGGAACTGGGATACAAGGTGGCTGCCATGTATGAGGCGCTGCAGGATCCCGAGGCAGCGGATGCGTTGCAGGCCATCACAGAACTGGGGCATGACCAGCGCTATTACGTGATGGTACGTGGCTGGCTGATGTACCAGTTGCAGGGAGACCTGAGCCTACTGGAGGCCTCACCAGAACCACCACCGGAAACGCTCAGGGCGCGCATCGATCTGATTCAGCGGGCGATACGCGCCATAGACCTTGAATGACCGGCATAAAAAAGGCGGGTTTCCCCGCCTTTCAGGGTACTTCAGATTCCGTGATTACTTCTTCCAGTCTGCGAAGTTATCCAGGTTGTGGGCCTTGCCGTCTTCATAACCGGCAGAATACGCCTCGGTAACCCGCTGTTCCTCGCGCTCCGGGTTCAGCAGATAGCCGCCCTGCCATCCCTGGATGTATTCCTCGTCAACACCCATGTCTTCCATCTTGGTCACTGCGTCATAGTATTCCTTGTTCATTGCTTTCTCCTCGTGCTCTCTGAATATCAATAGCGGTTAAAAGGGTTCATCAAATCGGTGGCACGGTGCGGTTTACTGCTACGGCCATGGATGTTTGCTAGTTCATTGTTTCGATTAGAGTTACTGCTCGGTGGCGCCAGTATACAGGAGCACATTTTTAGCCCGAATATCCCTATAGAGAGAGTGATTCCAGCCTGCGCTGATCACTGTATCCATCTGAATATCAGGCATATTCTCTCTTTATGGGTATTCGATGCGAGCGCATGAATGGGTAGTGTAGGCTGCCGAATGAATCAGCTAACGAGGCGAACCTATGGGCGATAGACTCCACGATGCAGATTACAGCAGCGGTGTGGCTGCTTTCGAAGCGAAGAATTTTTCTCAGGCGATGCGGTTTCTTTATCCGCTCGCACAAGCCGGGAATGCCGATGCCCAGCACCGTGTCGCGATCATGTTCCAGAACGGCCTCGGGGTAGTACGCGATGATGGGCGTGCCTTCGAGATGATGCAGGCGGCCGCAGAACAGGGCTATGCCATTGCGCAACACGGCCTGGGTTTTATGTACCTTGAAGGCGAGTGTGTTGCCAGGGATAGCGCCGAGGCTGCAAGGTGGTTTCGCAAGGCAGCCGACCAGGGTCTGGCAGGTTCCCTGACGACACTGGCGATGATGTATGAAGAGGGCAATGGTGTAGAAAAAGACCCGGAAGAGGCCAGACGCCTCTATGCCGAAGCCGGTTTCGATCTTTGAGTCCACCCCTTGATGGCAGATACACCGGACTGCTTGCCATGGATCTGACCCCGGAAGACGCGTTGCGGATCAACGTCCTGCTGGCGGGCCCGGTCGAGGCGATTCGCATCGATGAGTCGCGTATGACCATCCATGCACTTTCCGGGAAGGGTGAGGCGAAGATCCAGCTCAATCCCAACTGCCGTGACGAGTCCTATCTGCGGCGTGTGCGTGAAACACTCTCCAGTCATGTGCTCGGTTCACCCGGCGGCTACCCGGTATTCCTGAAACGCTGGACACGCATGGGCCAGGCGCGTGACGAAATACTGGAGTCACTGCTGAAGCTGGGGGAGCCCGAGGCCGTGGTGGCTGTCGTGAATGCCTCCGGGATTACCGATGAGCTGGCGAGGCGGGCCTGGTGGGCGTCGCAGACGGCAGAGAATGCGCGCTGCATGTTGCGCCAGGAAGCGGTGGTTCGGGGAGCGATGGGGCCGGTACTTGCGGAATTCCTGGTAGAGTTCCTGCCGTTCGAGGAAGAAGCCTGTAACCAGATTGCGTCGATCAGTCTGGTGTTGCAGCAGGGACTGATTGATGCCGCGGAACGCACCAGGCTGTGGGAAAAGGCCAGGCACAAAAATGCCTACTTTGTGGGCTTTCTGCAGGCGCTTCCGGATGAACTGCCCGAGCAGAAGGCGGCCAACCCGGCATGGGCATCCAGCTGTGAGCGACTGGCCGGCCTGCTGGAGGATGGCAATCCGTTTGCCATTCAGTTGTGCCGACTGTTGAGTCCAGCCGGGCAGTCGTACCTGGCCAGTGTCGAGACTGTGCTGAAGAAACCGGCGAATCAGGATGTCATGGTGGAATTGATGCATGCCCTCGACAGCCATGCCGCCTCGCTTTCACTGGGCGAGTACAAACTCGGTGACATTGACGATATAGTGCGCTTGGCCGCAGCGCTGATGGCCGGTGAAGCAGCGACAGACGCCGGCATGATGCAATCGTTGCAACGCCTGCTGCAGGTGCACCCGGAGAGTGCACGCCATGTCCACGCCATGCTGGTGCTTGCCCTGCTGGGTGAGGCCGTGCTGAATCCGGTGTTTTCGAAAACCGATGCCATCGGTACGGTGATGCGCAAGAAGCTGAAGCCGGTCACAGAGCCGATTCATGAACAGATTACGATTCTGGGAAACCCTTGAGTGAAGGCTAACAATGGTTGAAGTTCGAATGTACTGCACGGCGTTCTGTCCCTATTGTGTGCGGGCGGAAAGGTTGCTGATGTCAAAAGGTGTTGCAGAGATCGAGAAGATACCCCTTGATTACACGCCGCACGGATTCAGCGATCTTTTCGAGTTGACCGGTCGCAGGACGGTACCGCAGATTTTTATTGGCAATCGGCATATTGGTGGTTTCGATGATCTGGCAGCACTCGATGCCAGCGGTGGACTCGAACCATTACTTGTGGGTGATTGAGAGACAAGCAGATGGATTACCTGCCCATTTTTATGAAAATTGAACAACGTCCCTGCCTGGTCGTGGGTGGGGGCAAGGTGGCTGCCAGGAAGGTGGCGCTGCTGCGGCGGGCGGGTGCGCGAATCAGGATCGTGTCACCGCAGCTGTGTGGTGAGTTGCACGATCTGCTTGCGCGAGGTCTCATAACCCATGAAGCACGTGAATTTCAGGATAACGACCTCGATGACTGTGTGCTGGTGATTGCCGCCACGGATAACAAGACAGTCAATCGCAGGGTCTCGGAGCTGGCAACGATACAGCGGATACCGGTGAATGTGGCCGATAGTCCGAAGTTGTGCAGCTTCATTGTGCCGTCCATCATTAACCGTTCACCGGTACAGATTGCGGTTTCCACCGGAGGTTCTTCACCGGTGCTAGCGCGCCTGTTGCGGGCACGACTCGAGAGTTTTGTACCGGCCGCCTATGGGCGGCTTGCCGAGCTGGTGAATGACTACCGCCAGCGGGTCAAGCAGCGCTTCGCAAATCCTGAACAACGGCGTTACTTCTGGGAATCGATCCTGCAAGGGCGTGTCGCCGAACTGTTGTTTGCCGGGCATGAGGAAAAGGCGCGCAGTGCATTGCAGGATGCCCTCGATGATACCGAGGAACACTTCAGTGATACCGGTGAGGTGTACCTGGTAGGAGCCGGTCCGGGTGACCCGGACCTGATTACTTTCAGGGCGCTGCGACTGATGCAGCAGGCCGATGTGGTGGTCTATGACCGGCTGGTGTCCGAGCCGGTGCTTGACATGGTGCGTCGTGATGCCGAGATGATTTATGCCGGCAAGGCACGCGACCAGCACACCTTAAGCCAGGAGAGTATCAACCAGTTACTGGTGCGGCTGGCAAGGGAGGGGAAACGGGTGCTGCGACTGAAGGGGGGTGATCCGTTCATCTTTGGGCGTGGCGGTGAGGAGATCGAGACGCTGGCCGAGCAGGGGATACCCTTCCAGGTGGTGCCGGGTATTACTGCCGCCTCGGGGTGCGCATCCTATGCCGGGATTCCACTGACACACCGTGACTACGC
>JAJDNX010000093.1 GCA_022340485.1 Gammaproteobacteria bacterium
CGGTTGGTCCGATCGCAAACTATGGTGATCTCGCACCCTTGGCCAAATGGGTGCTTTCATTCTGCATGATTGCAGGCCGCCTCGAGTTCTACACGATCCTGATACTGCTGACCGCCGTTTTCTGGAGCCGCTAGGCGATCCGGCAGCTTAGCCTCACCCGGCAGCAGCGGGTGGTGATTTTTTACCCCCTCGAATCCACCTTCTGACTTTCAGCGCCGCCTCGCGGCGGTATCATGGATTGGCTGCGAGGATAGAGGACGTCCAGTTGATTGTAACTGGCGACGGGACTTGCCGGGCAGGTCTTTCAGTGGCGATGGGGCATCATTATCAAGCGCGACCTCTATTTCGGCGCGACTGACACCGTCTTGGATAGTCGCGGCTACTGGCGTCGACATTGGTGCGCTGTTCGAGGACTTGTGTTTCGACATGATGAACCCCTGAGGCCATTGTGTGCCCCCGACACAGGAACGGTAGCAGCACTTTCTGTTATTCTTCTCCAGGTTACAATAATCATTTTACGACAGCGGCGCTGCGCCCGTCAGTCATATTCGTGGTGGCGTAATACATTGTGAGGAACGCTGCCGGCTACTTGCTAGCAAGGCATCGCCGGGGATGGAGTCCTCAAGCTGATCCTGATTACCTTTCTTAGAATGACCGGATTATTCAACAGGCTGCTAAGGAGAATTCTAAATTGACCACAGATCGAACATTGATGCGTGACAACCTTAATATCATTTCCACAAGGAGTATCTCCACGGATGAGCTTAACAAGCAACGGCTGCAGCTGCAGTCCACCGAACGAAAGCTAAAACGTACGCAACAGCGTGTAGTAAAGGTCCGCGAAAAGATCGCCGAGCTGAGACAGGACTTGGCTGAAAGGCGCAATCTGCACAAAGAACAAGGCACAGCACAGACAAAACGTGCGGTGGCAACTGTGAGGAAGAGGCTCGAAGTTGCAGTTCAGCAACATCAAGTTCTGTTGTCAGATTACCGCGAGCAGAAATTGATGGTTCGTGACCAGCGTGACTTGTGCAGGAGCCTGGAAAAGAAAGAGGAAGCCAGGCAAAAGGCTGTCGCCAGGTTTCTGAAGCAGTGGGAGCGTGAATACGATCATGAAATCCGTTTAAAGGAGAAGGCTATCCGGAAACGGGAACGGCTGGGCAAACAGTAGCAGCTGCCGCATGCCTTTGCCGGCGCACGCTCCCGGGGTATTCTTGCTGTTACTGCCTGCCAAATGGGACCATTTACTGAAGTTCCGATGGTCTGCTTAGCCGAAATCAGCTTGCACAGTGTGCGAAGGAGAATGTCTGATGTTGCACTTGATGAGTAGAGTACTGGTATGTGTCATTGCCTCGCTCTGGACGGTTGCCCCTCTGGCCGATCAAGACACGCCATGGGGAAGGGCCAGTCTGCAGGCGATTGACTATGCCCCGCAAAAGGTCGTGTATGATGTGGCCGTGGCGGATGTCGAGAGTTTTTCCCGAGTTCTTGACCGGGTGAGCTATCTGCACAACCTCTACCATGCCGACCCGTTCGACGAGTCGATTGTGCTGGTTTTGCATGGCGATGAAATCCCGTTTTTCGCAGTCGATAACTTCGGCCGCTACCGGGAACTGATGCGCCGCGCACAAAGCCTGACAGTAGGTGGAATAGTGCAAATCCGCATGTGTCGTGTTGCTGCCGCTGGCCACGGTCTGGAGCCCGATGACATACAAGGTTTCGTCAAGGTGGTGCCGATGGCGGATGCGGAAATTGTACGACTGCAACAGGAGGAGGGGTATGCCTACATGCGCTAGCAGACTGTTGCGGGTACCGCTGTGTGTCTTGCTGGTAATAGCGGCCTCAGTGCTGGCAGCAGAGACGCCGACGCCCTATGGTCCGGTCAGTCTGCCGTTCAAACTGTACCAGGTTCCAGGTGCACCGGTCTATTACGTCATCGGGCATTCCGGTGTGCCAGGGGCAGACAACGAAGGCCATACCTCCAATGCCGGCTTCGTGGTCACGGAGGAAGGCGTGGTAGTGTTCGATGCACTGGGCACACCCGCGCTCGGCTACCGCCTGCTGCAACGTATTCGCGAGGTGACCGACCAGCCCATCGATCGCATCGTCATCAGCCACTACCACGCCGATCATATCTATGGCCTGCAGGCCTTCAAGGAACATGCGGGTGACCCGCCGGTGTGGGCACAGCGCCAGGCACTTGGCTACGTTGACGGGACTGCCAGCAGCCAGGGTGAGGATGCCCAGCGGCGACTGGCGCAACGGCGTGAAGCACTGTTTCCCTGGGTGGATGAAAGTACCATCATTGTACCGCCAGATCATACCTTCGATACAGGGACGACTTTCGAGGTCGGCAGGATAAGCTTCGAACTGAAACACCTGGGTCCGGCGCATGCGCCCGGAGACAGCATCATGCTGGTCAAGGATTACGGGGTATTGTTCAGCGGCGATGTTATCTACAAGGGTCGCGTGCCCTTCCTTGACAGCCCCGAGACCGACATTGATCGCTGGCTGCAGGGTCTCGACTACCTGTCCAGTCTAGAACCACAACCACGCTACGTGATCCCCGGGCACGGTCGTCCATCGGACAATCTGCAACAAGCCATTGCCCTGACCCGTGACTACATTACCTATGTACGCACTGCCATGCGCAAGGCGGTGGCGGATTTTGTGCCCTTCGACGAGGCCTATGAGGCGACCGACTGGTCAGCCTACAAGGACTTGCCAGCCTTCGAGGCAAGCAACCGCGGCAACGCCTATCGCATCTATCTGGAGATGGAGGCAGAGTCGTTTTAGTAAACCCTGACTAGTTGTGGGGCTACAGAAAAGTGACATTGCCATTGCCCAAGCGGCTTGCTGCACACGGCGCCCCGGCACCCACCACTTGCTATAAAACACTGGCGAGCAAAGGGTATTGCTTGACACCCTGCAGTCCGTAAACCATGCTGAAGCCAAGGCCACTTGATGTTCAACGATTACTGGCAACAAGGCAGGCAGAAAAACATGAAGCAAATTGCATCGCGATGCCTCGCCCTGACTCTCCTTGCCGCGGCGCCCCTCGAGACGGTTGCGGAACTTGCCGACCGGGATACGGCCAGTCGTACGGCACAGGCAGCGCTATCTTTCACGCCGGGCGAGCCCTGCGGCGGGCAGCCACTCGATGCTGTCGCCGTCGAGGATTCATTCCTCCCGCCCAATGCCATCGACAGCACACAAGTACCCCGAATCGTGCTCAAGGCAGATGCACCCGATGACCGACCGCTGCCTTGTTACCGCGTCGGCAAGTCGACCTACCTGCTGTTCGGTAATGTCGCGCAGGTCGACAGCGAAAACCGCGGATGGAATGGCAATGCGGGTTTTATCGTCACCAGCGACGGTGTCATTGTCATCGATACCCTGGGAACACCGAAACTCGGACGGCACCTGCTAGCCACTATTTCAAGTGTCACAGATCAGCCGGTGCGCTATGTCATTATTACGCACAACCACCCGGACCATGCCTACGGTGCTGCTGCATTTCAGCACCTCGATGGCGTCACTGTCATTACCCATTCGGGTGTGCTTGAGTACATTGACTCTGCCACGTTACAGCGTTCGGTCGACTATCGTCGTACGATTCTCGGCGAGGATATGCAGGGATTCGAACCGGTTGAGGCCGATATCCTTGTTAAGGGTGAAGACTTTGACAAGCTGCGGATACGGCTTGGAGACCAGGTGCTGGATATCTACAATACCGGCAGCCATCATTCCTACGGTGACCTGGTCATCCATCAGGTCAACGACGACATCCTCTGGATCGCGGACCTGGCTTTCAATCAGCGCACCACTTTCATGGGTGACGGCGACAGTGGCCGGATACTAGAGGCCCAGGCATGGTTGATGCAGAACTTTGAAGATAGCCAACTGATGGTGCCAGGGCATGGCAGTCCGCAGACCAACCCGTTTCCAATGGTGGCAAAAACCGGTCGTTACGTTGAACGACTGCGCGAGACAATGCGTGTTGCAGTGGAAAACGGCGTCTCGCTACTGGATGCCACGGAGAACACCGATTTCGAGGACTGGAAAGCGGTGCCCTTGTATGAATCTAACCAGCGCGCCAACGCCGCTTTCGTCTACCGCGAGATGGAACAGGCCTATTTCAACGAATAATCACTACCTGATGATACGGCGACGCGCCAGCGACGACGACCAGTCGATGCGCTTCAGGTCTTCTTAGGATCCCGCTTGGGTGACACGACTCTGCAGACGCAGCCAGAGAAAACCCGCTACACCGGCTACCAGCGAGGCGAATAGAATGGAAGTCTTGGCCGTGATCAGGGTGACGGGTTCCGATTCAAATCCGAGATTGGTGATGAAAATCGACATGGTGAAACCCATGCCACCCAACAGTCCGATCCCTGCAATATGTCGCATGTGCACACCCTCCGACAGCTGTCCCAATCCCAGTCGCAGGCTCAGCCAGGTCATGAACGTGATCCCGATGGCCTTGCCGAACACGAGCCCGAGCATGATCCCCATTGCAAGCGGCTCAGACCACAAGCCGGAAAGCGACTGAGCCTGGATCGGGATGCCGGCATTGGCAAGGGCAAATATCGGCATGACCAGCAGGGCAACGGGTGTTTCCAGGTAGCGTTCCCAACGTTGCAGCGGGGTGGTGGCTTTCTCGACCGTATCCTGAACACGCTCTGCGACTGCATGCTGTGCCTCCTCGCCAAGCAGCGGCCTGACGCTTTTCGCTTCTATGCTGGCAAATTCATCAGCCAGTTCGTGGGTTCGGTTCACAAACCAGTCCGGGCCGCGTTTGGGCCTCGCCGGCACCGTTAACGCGACCAGCACACCCGCCACGGTGGCATGCACACCCGAGCCGAGCATGGCCAGCCAGACCAGACCCCCGATCAGGAAATACACACTTGGGCGGCGCATACCGGCCGCATTCAGCACGATCAGGAATAGCAGCAGTAGGACGGCAGCAGCCAGAAAGAACAGGTTGATGGTATCAGTGTAGAACATGGCGATGACGAGAATCGCCCCGAGGTCGTCAATGATGGCCAGTGCAGTCAGGAAGGTTGTAAGACCGGCCGGGATGTGTTTGCGCAGCAAGGCAAGCACCCCCACGGCGAAGGCCGTGTCAGTGGCCATGGGGATTCCCCAGCCATGGACCAGCGGTGTTCCGGCGGTAAATGCCGTGTAAAAAAGCGCCGGCACCAGCATACCGCCCAGCGCTGCCGCGATCATCGGCAGGGAGCGACTTGCACCCCTGAGTTCGCCAACCAGTAACTCGCGTTTGATCTCCAGGCCCAGCAAGAAAAAGAACAGGCTCATCAATCCTTCGTTGATCCAGTGACGCAGGCTCATGCTCAGCGACCAGTCACCTAAGACCAGGCCGATCTCGATGTGCAACAGCGATTCATAGCCGCGGTCGAGACTGGAATTCGCCAGCAGCAGCGCCGCAGTCGTGCAGATGATCAGCAGGACGCTGCCCGTCGTCTGGTCGTGGGTGAAGCGCTGAAACGGCGGGATGATTTCCTCGAGTTTCTTCTCCAGGGGCGTCCCGATCCTGTCGCCTTTATCGGTCTGGTCTTTGCTGGACATGCTGCGGAGGCCTAGTGAATACCAGGTACTTCGAGGGCAGCATACAGCACCATCTGGAGCATTTTTGCACGAAGGTTCACGGCCATCACCCGTTTCCCGAAATGTCCGCAATCGGGGGCGTCATAGATGATGCTGTTTGGGACCAGTCCTCGTCTCACGGGAGATTTTTCCCCATACGTAGCCAGCATAACGCCTGGTCGCGGTCTTGGTAGTTGAAATGGCGAACTTCCGCGGCAGCGAAGTAATCCGCAACCTTCGGCAGTATCGCGAGAAAGCCATTATCAGTCACTGCGGCAACCTGCTGGATTCGTTGCTGATAGTCGCGTACGAAGCGGAGCTGCTCCAGCAGACTAGCGAAGTCCTCCCAGCCGGGAAATGTTTCCGCATCAATCAACAGACCCTTGAGTTCTCCATGTGCCTCGATATAGGGATCGACCAGCAACCGCAGGCGCTCGAAGTCAGTGGACTCCAGCTTGTCCTCCGGTGACACGACCAGCAGGCTCTCCTCACGTAACAGCTTTGCGTTAATCATGATGGTATTGTTCCTGGAACTTGCTTGCAACGTTGCCTTGCATTCACACGTGCAAGGCGCCTGTCTCGGAACCGGCTGCCGTATCCCGTGACGAGTTGCCGACAGTCGTTCTCGCTGACTTGTTACAGTTCAACACTGACCACTGCGGTAAAATGCTCCAAGTAGCAGGCTCTGTCATTGCGATATCTCAAGTGCCAGCGATGCACCAGCAATGTACTGGATCCTGTTCACCGCGACTGTGCAGTGTTACTTACGGTGGCGAGTGGCACCGCAGTGGGCAGCATGCCAATTGTTAAATATCAATGACATCACGCGGTGGTGCTGCAAAAATCGACCGTACTAAGGAGTTTAAGCGTTCCATGGATCCGACTGTGATGGGCGAGCTGCTCAGGAACATTGAGGCAGCGACAGCCATAATCCACTGCTGCAACGCGCACCGATAGGCACGACATGGCTGAGATTATCAAGCTAGCGGATAATTTCATTGGCAGGGAGGACCGGGAAAAGCTGGAAAGCTTTGCCGGGCACACCATCGCCCGAGGCCGCGCGATGCGCTGGTACTGGGACAAGAACGCCAAGGGCGAAGAGCAGTTTGTCATCCGTTGTGACGGTGCCGATATAACACTCTCGGTAACCATCAGCCGCGACCGCAAGCAGGATGAATTTTACGCACGTGGAACAGTTGGCGGCCTGATTGCGCGGGGTTCTATCGAGCACCTGCTCGCAAAGCTGGAGGTGTATTTTGTCCGGCTGCATAACGAACAACCGGACACGCCTGCCTAGCCCCGCTGCGAAGGGTACAGACGCTCACGGCGACTCACTCTCTACCGCCTGATCCAGGGATTGTCCGGGTGACGGTTTTCCACTGGTCTGGGAATGCGCATCGCGGCTGCCGACACCGGCATTTTTTGTAACATACAGGGTCTGGGTGGGGTAGGCGAATTCGATGTGTTCCTGTTCGAAGGCCTCATGGATGGCAAAATAGATGGCCTGCTGCCTGTCCATGTAGAGATTGTAGTCCGGGGATAGCACATAGTATACGGTCTCGAACTGCAGTGCGTAGTCGCCGTATTTCATGAAATGGGAGCGGTCAAATCGGGTTTTGTCCTGCGACTCGATGGCCTCGCGAATGATAGCCGGGATACGTCTGAGTTTTTCCCTGGTGGTGTCGTAAGTCACTCCGATATTGAATACCACGCGTCGCTCGAACATGCGGCCGTAGTTGCGGATGCGGCTTTTCAGCAGGTCAGAGTTGGAGAGGATCAGCTGCTCGCCGGAAAGGCTGCGAACCCGGGTTGTCTTCAGGCCGACGTATTCGACGCTGCCCATGCAATCGTCGATGACGAGGAAGTCGCCGATGACAAACGGCTTGTCGAGGATAATCGACAGGGAAGCGAACAGGTCACCGAGGATGTTCTGCACCGACAGGGCGACCGCCACGCCGCCAATACCCAGGCCGGCAACCAGCGCAGTGACATCGATGCCCAGGTTGTCCAGTGCCACCAGCAGCACCACCGACCAGATGAGGATGCGGCTGAGAAAGCCCATGGCATTGATGGTGGTGGCCGCTGCCGGGTTTTTCTTCAGTGCCTGCTGGCGGTACTGTTCCAGCGTCGAGAGCGTGACTACACCAAGCCAGATACCGGCCTGGACCAGCAGAGTGATGATGAACAGGCTATAAATAAATGACTGTGTACGCTCGGGCAGCTGCAGAAAATGGGACGCGATGAAGATGCCAGCCACGAACAGGAACAGGGTCCTGGTCCTATTGATCGCGTTGGCGATGATATCATCCCATTGCGTTTCGGTCCCCGTGGCGAGTGCGGCCAGACGACGCCCGGCAATACGAACTGCCAGCTGCAGCAGCAGGTAGCTGAGCAGCAATACGACTAACGCAATCGTCCATTGCAACAGGCTGTTGCCAAAAAAGGTATAGTCTAGAAATTCCAGTTTCAAATCAGGCATGTGGTTCCCAGTTCAGGTTCATGTCTTGTACATTTGCCGCGCGCTGACGGACGATCATAGTTTCCCGCTAGTCCGGCAGGGTTGGGGGGATTTTAAAAATTTCCCAATGTTACGCACTCAGCAACAGGAACGGCAAGCGCATGCTATCTGGCCGCGGCAACTATATGCCATACTTTCTGTCAATTTCAGCAGTCCCGTCTCGTGTGGCGTTGCTGGCGCCACTTCACGTTGAAGTACGATATACTTCAGCGTTTCGATACCACCTGTCCGACTGTCCGGTGTATGAAGTCGATCTTGGAAATAACTGCCGGTGTGAGTACAAAGGGATACAGATCCGGTTGCCCCATGCTGCGATTGAGACTGTTGAGTGCGTAGGTGAGCGGCAGCCATTGGTCAATAATCGTATTGAATGAACTGGCACGATAGGGAAGGCATTCAGGGGTACGTCCAGGTGCTTGTCGATGCGTACTTTCCGGGAAGTGCCGATTGTGAGGCCTGTATGGCAATCGCCGTTACCGGGAACGACTAATCCGGTGGGCCTTGCCGCCATGGTGGTTTGCGTGCCTGCCAGGTGGCAATTCCCACGGCAGGCAACAACACCAGCACAATCAACAGCAGCACAACATCCGGGTTGCCAAGGAGGTCACCCTGGCCAGATTTCTCGGCCAGCCAGACAAGCAGCCGGAAGAGCACGACCGCGATTGCAATGAATACAGACACGAAAATGAGATAAGCCGCGAGCAGTTTCTGCTGCGGATGACGAATGTATCTCACATAGGGAACCGCCGCTGCTAGCAACCCTGCACCGAGCAGAATACCGGTCAAGTAACCCGACATAGACTCAGTCCGTCAACACACAGACTGCCTCGGGTTCATCGAGGCGCAGCACCATGCTTTCACAGACGAACAACTGGTAGTGGATGCCGTCACACCCGGCATAACCGACATGCAGGTCCTGCCCAAGTACCAGTGCGCCTGCGTGATTATCGACCACCACCGGTTTGTCCAGTTCCGCCTTGTAGACACCATGGGTACACAGTGATTTCAGATGATCGATCTGCATCAGCTCAGTTTCAGGTTGCCGATGGTGGGGCTTCTGGAATCGTTGGCAAACACCGGGTCTGTGAACGTTTTCTTCCGGCCGGTAGTGGGGGCATCGCTGAACAGGTGGCTGTTCAACGGTCTGTCAAAATCACTATCCTTGCGCCGCAGCCATTCGATGAGCAGTGCAGAGTGTTCCATCTCCTCGCGCATGTTGTGTAACAGGATGTCCCGCAGTTATGCATCGTGGCAGGCATCGACCCGTTGACAGTACCAGTCGATTGCCTGCAGCTCTTCCTGCAGTGACAGCAGGGCACGATGCATGTCGCGGGTTTTTTTGCTCAGGTGTTTTCTGGCTTCATGAAAGCTCGCCATGGTCATTGCTCCTTTTCATGCCGGGTATGCTCAGTGTTCGAATACCAGGCTGCTGGGTGTGGCACCCAGGTTTCTCAGCGCCACGCTCACCGACTCCATGAAGCCTGGTGGACCGCAGAGGTAGAAGCACTGGTTGAAGTCATCGATTTTTTCCATCAGGTAGTCCTGGTCGATACGACGTTGTTCATAACCTGTTACTGCCGCATTGGTACAGGTCAGGATGCAGCGTTCACCGAGAATGTGACGCAGTTCTTTCTCGCAGATAATGTCAGCAGGGGTCTTGTTGGTGAAGATCAGGGTGTGTTGATCGAGTGTTCCGGCACGGGCCTGTTCACGCAGAATGGCGATAAACGGTGTGATGCCAGCACCTCCAGCGATAAAGACGCCGGGACCCTGATAATGGATGGTGCCGAACGGTTCCGAGATTAACAGCTCAGCACCCGGCGTCAGTGTATGCAGTAACCGGGTGACACCTGCGTGGTCAGGATAACATTTGATGGTAAACTCGAGCACGCCGTCGTCCACCAGTGATGTCGGGGTGAACGGGCGACCCTCGTCCCGCCAGTGCGATTGGTTGATGGCCAGTTCCACACCCTGTCCAGGCTCGAAGCTGAACCCGGACGGTCGGCTGACCAGGAAGCGCTTGACATCGTGGGTGACAAATTCGCTCATCAGCAATGTTACGGGCTGACTCATGTGCTCTCTCCTTTGCCTTCAGGCTGGCGGTAGGTGATCCACGAGCAGCACTGGTCAACGACTGATGCCGAAGCCTTCATCCTCGGTATACGCTGGTACCGGCAGACCCGCGATGCGCATGCCCTGCGCGACCGGGCCTTGCGGGAACAGGCGGCGCAGGTACTTGCGTCCGCCCTGATCGGCATAATGCTCGTCAAGCATGTCGCTGAGCTCGCGACCACTCTCGGTTGCACCGTGCTCCAGATAGTATTCGCGCAGACGTTGCAACACATCCCAGTGCTCGGCGGTAAGCTCAATGCCTTCCTGTTCGGCGTTGCGTTGCCCCTGCGCTTCATCCCAGTTATCAAGGTCCAGCACGCGGTCGGCGCGGCGTGGACTTGAAGTGTCGGGATTGTCAATTACCTTTTTGATGTCAGGCATGTCGATTATCCTCTGCGTGTGTTGTTACCTTTATCAAGCACCGCTGGTCCCAGTTGATTGATTACTGTCTTCACCGGCAAAGCCCCGTGCGACGAATTCCCAGTTCACGAGATTCCAGAATGCCTCGATATACTCGGGGCGGGCGTTGCGATAATCGATGTAATAGGCATGCTCCCAGACGTCGCATGTCAGCAGAGGGTGCAAGCCATCGGTCATCGGGTTGCCGGCGTTACCAGTATTGATGATCTCCAGCGCACCGTTGGCGTTTGTCACTAACCAGGTCCACCCGGAACCAAAGTTGCTGCCGGCCGCCTTGGAAAACTGTTCTTTAAACGTCGCAAAGCTGCCGAATGCGGCATCAATGGCCTCCGCCAATGTGGTGTCCGGCTCACCACCACCCTTGGGGCTCAGGCAATTCCAGTAGAAGCTGTGATTCCACACCTGTGCCGCATTGTTAAAGAGGTCATCCGAGGCTTTACAGATGATCTCCTCAAGTGAAGCCGTTTCGAACTCCGTATCCGTTATTAACTTGTTCAACTTGTTCACATAGCTGGCGTGATGCTTGCCGTAGTGGTACTCGAGTGTCTCGGCCGAGATGTGCGGTTCGAGGGCATCTTTGGAATAGGGAAGTTCGGGAAGTGTATGCCTCGTCATGGTCTCCTGCCTCGTGGTTGCATTCATTCGCATTCCTCAGGCAAGTAATCGTGGCGCGACCGGCCAGTTCACCGTAGCCATGTCTGTCCGCCTGAGGTTCCACCGTGCAGTGTCCAAACATATGCGCCTCCGGGCACTGCTCAGACAGGGTGATGAGCCTCTGAGCAGTAACCTTGTCGTCGCTATTGGCACTACACGTTTTGGATGTTGATCTTTTCAAATCGAGGCAGACATGGCATTGAAATATATCAATGGGTCTGAACAGAAGCTGCCGCACCACTTCAGGTGCGCTCTCGGGTTATGGATCCGCAGCTCGCTGTCAATAAACAAGCTTGCGGGAACTGCGACCGGTCCCTGGCAGTCATTCCGCAATAATCGCCATGTCAATCAGCAAGGTATTCAGCACGACCATGAATGCTGCGTACAGCGCCCGCACGGTGAGGACGGCCAGTAGACCGTTGCAACGGCCAGCGGGCATGGTTACTAGACAGGCCATGGTATGACTTCTCGATTGTAAGGAATTCGTCAGCCTGGCAGTTCTTTCCCGGTAGCAGGATTGCAGCCATGCTCATCGAGGCGCCAGGCAACAGTATCACGACACAATTTCCCGGCAGCTGCTATCGTGTTCACGATACGGTGTTGCGGCATTGAGAAATTTCAATGCGCGATGTTCCGCAGAAACATACCGTCCACGAACAGTTGCACGTGCAAAATCATCCCGCAGCAGTCAATACCGCTAATTGAGGCCAGCTATGCCAGCCCCCGTTGAAACCTATCACACCATCTTTCAGCGCATCGCGCGCAGCCTCATTGCCGGGGTGGTCGCCACGGCCGTACTCTGGATACTGAAGCTTAGCAAGGGTTCAGTACCGCAGCTTGAAACGATCCGCTTTCTTGACCGGGTCGCAGAGGCAACTGCAAAGGCAACGGGTCTACCGGATCCTGTCATGAACGGCTGGCTATGGCACTGGGCGATCGGGACCCTGTTGTGGGGAACCCTGTTCGGTGTCATGCTGCCGATCCTCCCCGGAAACCGCTACTGGCTCAAGGGGTGTGCCTTTGGTGTGATAGCCGGTCTGCTGACCATGTTGATGGTGATGCCGCTGGCTGGTGCGGGCTACTTCGGTATGGAACTCACGTACCTCGATCCTGTTGTTTCCCTCGTCTACCATATCATCTACGGTGCGACGCTGGGTGGTGTCTATGGTCTGCTGGCGAGAGGACAGCACTCGAGAACAGCCTGAGAGGGTGATCACCAGCCTGATACAGGCAACTCCCCGTTGCATTAGCAGTGGCAGCTCGTCCGTGCGAGATCCATACCCGCCTGTTTTCTCGTAAAGCGTCACTGTGCAGCCAAGGCATGGATAGCCGCTCCTCATTCAACGCCTGGATCATGGCGCCAGCCAGCCATCAACGTGTTGTTCTGGACTAGTGTTTGCCGGGCGCCAGCGGTACCTTGCGCCGCTGCTGTGTGATATACGCCTGTATGGCGATTATGCGCGGATCATCCAGTGCCAGGAGCCAGCGGCAATCACCAACTCGCACAGTGCGATGCTTCGATAGATACTCGAACTGGTCACCATGCTGGTCTCCTTGCGGGTTTGTAGCCGGCCTCGAACAGCGGTTTGCGTGATAGATGGGCCCGGGACCGGTGCACGATTGATGCCCGAAGGCCTAGCCCCGGGAGCGTGCAGCGGCATTGAAAAATTGCAATCCCGGGTCGCCCCGCCACCTAGCGGGGCAGACGCGTGAGTTGCAGGGGGTCGAGCAGGCGATCGATTTCCTCGGCAGATAATTCCGTCATCTCCATGACGACCTGCCTGACAGGACGGCCTTCGGACCAGGCGCGAGTTGCGATCTCGGCACACTTTTCATAGCCCAGCACGCTACTCAGTGCCGTGACCAGCACCGGATTGTTGTCCAGTACGGCCTGGATATGCGCCTCGTTGACAGTGAATTCAGCCAGTGCCTTTTCGTTCAGTACGTGCGCCGATGAGGCCAGCAGTTCGATGCCTTGCAGCAGGTTGTAGGCAATCAGCGGCAGCATGGTATTAAGCTGAAAATTGCCGGATTGCGCGGCCAGGGTGATGGCGGTGTCATTGCCGAGCAGCTGCACGCATGCCATGGCGACCGCCTCCGGGATGACCGGGTTAATCTTGCCGGGCATGATACTGCTGCCCGGCTGCAGCGCGGGGAGCCGAATCTCGGCAAGTCCGTGCAGCGGGCCGCTGTTCATCCAGCGCAGGTCGTTGGTGATTTTTAGCAGGCTGACGGCGATGCCGCGCAACTGCCCGCTGAGTTCAACGGCCGTCTGCTGGCCCGACAGCGCGGCGAAGAAATTCTCCGCGGGCCGAAACGCAATGCCGGTGCGGCGTTCGAGGCTGGCGGCAAAGCGTTGCGCAAACTGCGGGTGTGCATTCACGCCCGTACCCACGGCCGTGCCGCCCTGGGCGATTGACTGCAGCCGCGGCAATACCCCGCGCAAGCCGTCTGCGCCCTGCCGCAGCTGTGCGCTCCAGCCGCCAAGTTCCTGGCCGAAGGTCACCGGCATGGCATCCATCAGGTGCGTCCTGCCGGTCTTGACGCTATCCGCCAGCATTGCCGCGCGTGCGTCGATCACCTCGACCAGTGCATCGAGCGCCGGTAGCAACACTTCCCGGCATGCCAGCAGGGCACTTACATGTATCGCCGTTGGTATCACATCATTGCTGCTCTGTCCCAGGTTGACATGGTCATTGGGATGCACCGGACGATCGAGCCGGCGGGACGCCAGTACTGCGATAACCTCATTGGCGTTCATGTTGCTGCTGGTGCCGGAACCGGTCTGGAAGACGTCCACCGGAAACTGTTCGTCGTGTGCGCCGTCCGCCACTTCCAGCGCCGCGGCTGTAATGGCTGCCGCGATATCACTGTCGAGGCATTGCAGTTCGGCATTCGCTTCTGCGGCACAGGCCTTTATCAGGCCGAGGCTGTGGATCAGGCGCAGCGGCAACCTCAAACCGCTGATAGGAAAATTATCCACCGCGCGCTGTGTCTGCGCACCGTACAGTGCATCCTGCGGTACACGAACCTCTCCCATGCTGTCGCGTTCAATACGGTAAGGCACTTCCGTGCTCATGGCTGGCTCCTCATGCATACAGTGCTGTTGCACTTGACTGGCCGGGGTTGGCCAATGTCCGGCTCACAGGGTCTGGATCATCGAAAGCGAGGGCTGAACCCCGCAAGCTGCCACGCCCTAACTGCCACCGGTGATGCTGACGGTCATAGTATGCAGGTATCCCAGCTGCATAGCGATGGTCCAGGCAGTGGTCTATCGGTCGCAGGAACCAAATTCCGCTCTGCTAATGATTGCATCGCTGCCACGGGCGTCGCGGTCGGGCAATGGAGGAAAGGCCTTGTCATCGTGCCCCAGATGTTGCGTGCAAAGCACCATGGTGGGCAGATGACGACGATACACCGCTACTGCGCTGCTATGTCTTCGATGAACCATCAGGTGCGTTTGCCAGGGCGACCCGCAGCTGCCGCAAGAACGCTCAGGTCGGGGCACCGGTGTGTTGCGTGTCGTCTGCGCGGTGTTCGCCCGGCCCGCCGCTGCGGGTCAGGTTGCGCGCACTGTTGATCAGGGCGATATGTGTGAAGGCCTGGGGAAAATTACCCAGCAGGCAGCGCCGCTGCGTATCATATTCCTCCGCCAGCAGGCCTGTATCGCTGCGCAGCGCGAGCAGGCGTTCGAACAGTGCGCAGGCCTCGTCTATGCGGCCATCCAGGGCCATGTTGTCGACCAGCCAGAATGAACAGGGCAGAAACACGCCCTCACTGTCCGGCAAGCCATCCTCGCTGTGCTCGCTGCGGTAGCGGCGCACCAGGCCGTCACCCGCGGTCAGCTCGCGCTCGATAAACGCGACCGTGGCGCGCATGCGCGTATCATTTGCAGGCAGGAACCCCACCAGCGGCAGCATCAGCAGGCTGGCATCGGGTTCGCGGCTGCCGTAGTACTGCACGAAGGCGCCGCGTTCACGATTGAAGCCACAGCGGCAGACCTCCTCGTGGATCTGTTCGCGCAACGCCTGCCAGTGTTCCCGCGGTCCCTCCAGCCCGAATTTTTCAACCGCCTTCACGGCCCGATCACAGGCTACCCAGGCCATGACCTTGGAATAGGTGAAGTGGCGGCGCGGTCCGCGCATTTCCCAGATGCCATTGTCCGGTTCATTCCACACCGACTCCAGGAAGTCGAGCAGCACCCGTTGGAATTCCCAGCTGTGCTCGCTCGGTTCCAGGGAACTGCGTCGCGCCAGGTGCAGGGCGTCGAAGACCTCGCCGTAGACATCGAGCTGGTGCTGTGAATAGGCAGCGTTGCCGGTGCGCACCGGGCAGGCGCCGCGATAACCCGGCAGCCAGGAAAGTTCTCTCTCATCAAGCCGCCGTTCACCGGCGATGCCATAGAGGATCTGCAGGTCCTGCGGGCTGCCGGCGGCAGCGCGCAGCAGCCATTCCCGCCAGGCACGGGCTTCCCGGGTATAACCCGCGATCAGCAGGGCATACAGCGTGAAGGTTGCGTCGCGCAGCCAGCAGTAACGGTAGTCCCAGTTGCGCGTGCCGCCGGGTGATTCCGGCAAGGAGGTCGTCGGTGCTGCGACGATACCGCCGGTGGGGGCATAGGTCAGCGCCTTGAGCGTGATCAGGGAACGCTCGACCGCGTCTGCATAGCGACCGTCGTAATTCGAACGACGGCTCCACTCCCGCCACCAGGTCGTTGTAGTTGTGCACGCGACGTGCGGGTCGATCGGCAGTGGCGGAGACTGGTGGGAGGGAAAATAGGTGAGTACGAAGGACTGGGTACGCCCGGCCTCGATGCGGAAGTTTGCGACACTGGTAAACTCCTCGTTGAGTAGCGGGACGCGGCTGCGGAACTGCACGCAGTCGGGCCCCGCCGTGGCAAGGATGCCGCTGTCGGTCCTTTGCACCCAGGGAATCACGGCACCGTAGCCGAAACGGATGACCAGTTCGAGGCGCATCTCCACATAACCTTGCAACCCCTCCACCAGGCGCACGACCTCGCCGCGATCGTCCCAGTGTGGCATACAGTCGATGATGCGCACCTTTCCCTGTTCGGTTTCGAACTCCGTTTCCAGCACCAGCGTGCCTTTACGGTAGGCGCGACGTACGCCCCGTACCGGTTCATCGGGTGCAAGCAGCCAGCGGCCGTGACTGCTGTCGCCAAGCAGGGCGGCGAAGCAGGCCGCCGAGTCGAAGCGTGGCAGGCACAGCCAGTCGATAGAACCGTCGCGGCCCACCAGAGCGGCAGTGCGGGTATTGCCGATCAGGGCATAGTCCTCGATGGATAGTGGCACCTAGTTCTCCTGTATCCGATGACCTCAGCGCGTGAGGTAGTCGCCGTGCGTGATCCGGACTGCTGCAGCGCTTTGATGCCGACAGCGGCGCGAATCTCGCTCAGCAGGCAAGGGCGCAGCCCGTACCGGAGTAACGCTGTGGTGGTGAGCTGGCTGCCTGTTTCGCCACACCCCCGTGTCGGCGTATGGGGCTTGAGGGACGGTACGACGTCAGGCCCGACCCAGCACGCGACTCAGGTGCAACTTCACGGCCGGAGGGATTGATAGTCCGGGCGAGCCTCACGCCGTGAGTGGTGCGGGTGTGCAGCCGCCTTCACCGGGTCATGCAGGGTACGCGCAACGCGATTCTCTGCGCAGACCGGCGAAAAAATCTTGTAAAATCATAACAGGGCACAGTTTGCCGGCATTGAAAAATCGCAATGCCTCCGGCGGGTGGATTCCGGGCTGCGAGTGGCAGCGGACAGTGATGCTTCCTGAGTGCTGTCAGGGTGCAGCCGGACTGCTGGCGAGAGGAAGGTGCTCGCCACGGCCTGACCGGTACAGCGGCCAAACTGGCAGCGCGTACCCATCCATGTCACGGTAGGTGACACCACACTGGTGCTGCTGGCCGAAGCAGCCAGGCGATGAGGCACTTAACCCGTCCTGGCGCAAGTGCCTTCTTGCCAGGCATCCGCGGTACCTTGCGTGGCTGCTGCGTGCTATACGCCTGTAGGATGCCCCGGGCGCGCGGCTAATTCCGTAGGGCAGGCCGTGGACCTGCGGGCTGATTACTTCTTTGACAGTACGCCGGCATCCGTCCTGTGGCGTGGTATCA
>JAJDNX010000113.1 GCA_022340485.1 Gammaproteobacteria bacterium
GGCCAGCTGTTCAGCGGTTCGAAGCGCTGCTGACCGCCATCGGCGCCACCCCGGCCGTCCTGGCTACGGTAGGTGCCAGCACTGTGCCAGGCCATGCGGATAAACAAACCGGCATAGGTACCCCAGTCAGCCGGCCACCATGCCTGCGACGTGGTCATCTCCTTCGCAATGTCTTCTTTCAGTGCATCAATGTCGACGCTGGCGAATGCCTCGGCATAATCAAAGTCATCACCCAGCGGGTTGGATTCGGCGGCATGCGCGCGCAGTGGAGTAAGATCCAGCCGGTTCGGCCACCAGAAATCGTTGGTTGTTGCTTCCATCCCGGCGTTCACAGGGCCCGTGAACAGCATCTGGGAGGTTGCGATTGCGAATGCCCCAAGCAGCGCTGCTGATTTTCCTCGTTTCATGTTTATCTCCGTTGTTTTAAAGCAATGGCATTTCAAATTTCAGCAAATGAGTATTACAGGTTAGCGAACAAATCAGGCACTATGCTAACAGATTAGAACGGGTCTAGATAATAGGTGTAGTGATAGATTTTTCCAATAAGGAAGATCGACAACCCCGATTAAACCCGAGTCTCACCCGGCAATGCGGTCTTGGCAGCTGGGAAAATGCCGGGAATTGTTGGGAAAATGGTGACCCCGCCGTGTTGCCAGATATTACTGGAGGGTTGGCTGGTAACTACTGCCAGTTCAGCAAAGTCTGTCGGCATGGAATGTGACCAGGCGACTGAAAGCCGGTGGTGCCTGGCATTGCCAAGGGAACACTCCCGGCGAACACGCACCGGCTACAACAGCAACAGTCGTTTCACGACCCTTATCAACTCCTTGAACGGCAGCTGCGTGGAACGCGCGCTGTAGACGAGCAGGGTCCTGACTTTCAGGTCACTGAGGGGCTTGTTGAATGCCAGTAACGGGATGGCAAACAGAACCAGCATGAGCCAGGCCGTCATGAGGATGCCGTAGGTCGTGGTCGTGAGCGAGGCATTCATGAGTTTCTTGGCGAGGTATGAAGGATTTGCGACCGTTCCCGCACACAGGAACAACGGTTGGTCTCCTCCCCGTCCCGTGTGCAATCAGCCGGATGGCCATGGAAGCACAATCCGTGAGCAGCAGGATTGCTACCGGGATGAAACACCTCTCCAATGACACTCTTCAGGGCCATTGCAGCTATCCTGTCGTGGCAATGTTGCCGCACTACAATTGCGACTCCACGGGGAGTATTTCGATAAATCCGGACATGAAACGCTGCCCGAAGGTCGACAGGGGATCTACATCGTAACGCACCTCCACGCCATCGTCCTCGGTGATCCATGCCAGATCACCGTCTTCATCCAGCAGCAGGTGGTAGCTGTTTTCTGGCCGCACCCCCTCGTCCATGTAGACCAGCAGCTGACTTGCCAACTCGGGACTGTCCACATACAGGCCGGCCTCTGTGTTGATATAGGCCGAACGTGGATCCAGATTGAAACTGCCGATGAACAGCGACTGATCGTCAAACACCATCGCCTTGGTATGCAGGCCTGCCATGGATTCACCTGTCCAGGTCTTCTGGATAACACCCGAGTCAGCTCGTAACTCGTAGATGTCCGCACCTGCCTCCAACAACTGTTTGCGATATTTCGCATGACCCGCGTGCGCAGCCAGCACATCATTGGAAACCAGCGAATTCGTCAAAATCCGAACCTTGACGCCCCGGTCGATCAGTTTATTGAGTTGTTCCAGACCCCCTTCGCCAACCACGAAGTAGGCGGATTCAATGGTCAGGGAATGCTGCACACTATCCAGTTTCCTGCGTAACAACTTGATAATCGTACCCGCCTCTCCCGTTTCCTTGAGGTCCGCCGGATCGTCCCACAGTATCCGCCCGGGCGCCCAGGTCATGTGCTGCCGGATGTCACCCACCGTGTTACGCAGTTCGGCCACATCACTGTCAACGGAGTACGGGTAATCACCACTGGCGATCGCCTCGCGCATCTGTGTCACCACCTGCTGCAGATCGGCATCCGTGTAGGGGCGATCAACCAGTGCCTCGACCGGTATCGACCATGGACCGTTCCAGAAGTGATCAAAAACGGCTGAAATATCGCGTACCACCGGGCCCATGGCCGCGATATCCAGATCGCGAAAATTGCTCTCCGGATCGACGGCAAAATAGTGATCACCGACGTTGCGCCCGCCAACAATGGCCAAGTTGTTGTCCATGATCATGATCTTGTTGTGCATACGGTGATTGACCCGCTTCAGATCCGTCACGTAATCAAGCATCTGCGCCTTGCGGTTGGCCGAAGGGTTGAAGATGTGGATCTCGATGTTGGGGTGAGCCGCCAGTGCGGCGATCATCTCGTCACCGGCTTCCAGTCCCATGTCATCAATCAGCAGGCGCACCCGCACCCCACGGTCTGCCGCCCTCACCATACGCTCGGCAAGGATGCGACCGGTCTCGTCCGAAGCCCAGATGTAGACCTGCAGATCAAGGGTCTTCTCGGCCAGGTCAGCCATGGCAATACGCAGATTGAAGGCGTTGCGGCCGTAGCGAACGATGGCAAAGCCGGATTCTCCCGGGTGTTCCGCCTCGCTTGCCGCAAACTTTTGCCCCATCACCGTGGAGCGGTAATCGGTCATCGCCGTCGACTCGGTTCTCGGGTAGTCTGTCGGCAGACTGGCACAGCCAGATAGCATCAGTAACAGAGCCACGAGCAGAAAGTTGATGGTTAATACAGCATGATTGCTTACCTGATAGTTCATTCCGGTGGCCTTTTGCATGATATCTCCTCTTTTCTCCAGCGCCTTGGCAGGTCTGTTGATTTGCTTATCTGGCTTAACTTTGAGCGATATTAGAAATTAACCCCCAGCTGTAGGCAATGAGAGCATTGGAGCAGCAGTTGCTCCACGAGGTGCCAGTAACTGCAACCGTACCTGCATGGCTGCAAAGGTGCGTTTGCTCCTGATATCAGCATGATCGACAAAGAACCGGTAACCCCGGTAGCGGACAGCGGCATAGGGATCATCCGACTGTTCCTTCCGGGCATGAATGCGCAAATGGCTGCAGCACCAGCAAGAGGATGCCGCCATGCAGGGGAATAATGCCCGGTTGGCGGCAAATAATCCCAGCCGGGAACCACGCTGTCGGATCCACGCCGGGACATACCGCTCAGAGCTGGGCCATGAGGCCGATGATGCCGATCAGAATCAGGTAGATTGCAACAATATAATTGAGTAGCCGTGGCACCAGCAGGATCGAGACACCTGCTATAAGGGCAAGCCAAGGTGAGAACACCAGTAAATCGAATGCCATCATCTTCCATTCCTCCGTTGCGTGAACCGCGCTGACTTCCGCCGACCGCCGGGGTCATCCGGCCGGCCTGTGGCAAACCATGGGTCCTGTTGTGTTCCTGCAGCGCGCAGACCGGCTGGTCAGGATCAATCCGACACCTTGATGTGGTACTTTTCGATGCGATAGCGCACCTTTTCCCGCGTTGTCTTGAGCAGCCGGGATATCTCCGTAACATTGTTCCCGTTCCGCTGCAGCATGACCTCGATGATTCTTCCGACCATGTCATCCAGTCCCATGGAACCATCCAGTGGCAGACACAGCCGGTCTTTCTCGACAGCGCCACACTCATCCTCCCTCGCGGCCGGAACTGCCGATCCAAGCTGCAGCCAGTCAACCGGGAATCGCTGGTCGGTTGCGAAGAGCACACAGCGCTCGACGACATTACGCAGTTCACGCACGTTGCCGGGCCACTGGTAGCTTTCCAGCCGCCGCCAGACCTCGTCCGGTATCTCGCTGACCTTCTTGCCGGCGATGCTGTTGAATTCGGAGACGAACAGGGGCACCAGGTCCCTGATGTCGGCGATCCTTTCCCGCAACGGCGGCAACTCCAGCTTGAAGACACTCAGCCGGTGGTAAAGATCGGTACGAAAGCTGCCGTTTCGGATCTGCTCCTCGATATTCTGATTGGTCGCTGCCAGTACCTGCACATCGACCCGTATCTCGCGCTCACCGCCAAGCCGTCGCAGGCTGCGGTCCTCGATCACCTTGAGCAGCTTGGCCTGCAAATCGACCGGCATCTCGACGATCTCGTCGAGGAAAATCGTGCCGCCGTGCGCCTGCTCAAGCAGGCCCCGGCGGCGCCCCCGGGCCCCGGTAAACGCGCCGGCTTCATGGCCGAAGAGTTCGGACTCCAGCAGTTCGTGCGGCAGGGCCGCACAATTGATCTCGACCAGCGGCCCTGTTGCACGTGGTCCACCATGATGAACAATACGCGCCGCCAGCCCTTTACCGGTCCCGGTTTCTCCGCTAATGATCAGGGTGCTGAAAGGGACCTGCGTGAGCTTTGTCAGTAGTTCTCGCACACTGCGCGTCGGGTTACTGTGGCCGACAAACGAATCCGGCAAATAGCGCCGGGCGCGATTCGCGCTTTCATCCTGCAGGCGGCGCTGCGCGCGCGCACCGCGTGCCGCACCATTGATCACCAGGTCGAGATGGTCCAGCTCGCAGGGCTTGGTGAGAAAATCAAAGGCCCCCAGCCGCATGGCTCGTACCGAATCCGGCACCTCTCCATAGCCGGTGAGCAAGACCCACTCACCACTCCCGCCATGCTGGCGGACCTCGCCCAGCAGGTCCAGCCCGTTCCCGTCCGGCAGGTTGATGTCGGACAGCACGACCAGGGGATCCAACTCGCGATCGAATAGCTGCCGTCGGGCTTCCCTGAATGACCTGGCCCACACCACTTCCCACGCGGCATGCCGGAAATGGCGCACCAGCTCGGTCCCGAGCAACTGTTCGTCTTCAATGATCAGCAGGGTTTCAGACATGGTCATTCCTGTCACAGGGCAATTCCAGTGCGACACAGGCCCCGTGCGGTTCCAGACTGGAGAGTGTAATGGTCCCGCCCTGTGCACGCACGAACCGTTGCACCATGGACAGGCCCAGTCCCGTCCCTTTGCGGCGATGGGTAACGAAGGCCTGGATACCGGACTCCAGCAGGTCCCCGGGGAAACCGGGGCCATCGTCAATGACATCCAGTTTCAGGCGCCCTGCGACACGGTCTGCCTTGATGACGATCCTGCCCGGCCTGTCGCCAATTGCCTGACTGGCGTTGAGGAGCAGGTTCAGTAATGCCTGACGGAACAGGGCATCCGGAAGGCGGCAGATGAGATCTTTAGGGATATCTTGCTCGATACCGATCCGGACCGGTATCTGGTAGCGTGCCAGGGCCACGAGTTCGGAAACTGCCCGGTTTATCGTCACCTCCCGCACGACTTCCGGCCTGTGTCTGGACTGGTCGAGCAGCGAATTCAGGAGGCCAATGATGCGATCAACCTCACCAGCAACCACATCAATCCGCTCCCGGTATTCGGGTGACGCCGGTTGTTGGTCCAGATCCTGGCGCAGGTTCGAACAGGCCAGCTTGACACCAGCCAGCGGGTTGCGCAGTTCGTGGGCGACACGCGCCATCATCTCGCCCACGGCTGCCAGCCGCTCACTGTTGGCGAGACGGCGTTGTTGCTCGAGCAGCACCCGCGTCGCATTTTCCACCTGGACCTGCAGCTCCTGTTCGCGCCGGACATGCTCCTCCTCCAGCTCCGCCAGACGCGTCACCATGGTGTTGTAGTTCTCCGTCAGCGGGCGCAGCATGGGATCAACGACGGCAACCGACGCCGGCGCAAAGTTCTTGCGCGCCAGCAGGGTCATGAGAAATCCCAGGTGCTTGAGTGGCGCCAGGATCCGGCGCCGCAACAGATAGATCAGCAGGACCGCGCAGGCCGGGAACACCAGGAGTGCAACAACACCTAACTTGAGCTCCAGTGCCGTTGACCGGTTGATCTCCTCGACCAGCCTCGCGTGCTCAGCGGTCTCCAGATTGAGTGCCTTGCGTGTAGATTGCAGTACCCGAACCAGGGCTTCCCTGGGTTGGATCTCCTCATTCGCCAGCACCGCATGCGCGCTGCTAAGTATCCTGGGCGTGTCACTGGAAAGGTTTGCCTGCATATCCACAATAGCCTTGAGCTCATTGCGCAGCTGGTGCCGTTCATCCACGGTGAGAATACCCGCGTCGTTCAGGTTCTCCAGGAGTTCCCGCTGCAATTCGAGATTGGTGTTCTGCAGGCGATTCATCTGGGACAGGTGGCGATTGACAGGCGCTAGCTGTGCATGCGCCATCCAGGACAGGACCAGCTGGATCACCAGGACGAGAATCAGTAAAACCCCGAGTACCGCTGCCGGGAGCCACAGCGACACGTAGTATCGATATCCGGAATCGACTTGTTGTTCAGACACCTGTCAACATCCTCCAGACCCTGCAGGAATCCTGACGGCATTCGCGTGATCATCCAGGCCCGCGCTACCCCTGCCGGTCTTCCCGCTTACGCTAGCGTCATCCGCGGGCATCTAAAAGATCTTTCCGCGAAACACCTGGTAGTAAACCCCGTTGTCTGCAAGCTTGGCTGGTATTAGCGTTCCAATGCCTGCCAGCATGAATACCCGCGCCACGCCGCAGAAAGCCGAACCCGCAAGCCATCTCTCCGGTGGCAGCAGATAAGGATACAGACTCGAAGCCAGCCCAACAAACAAGACCCATGAAGATGACCGTGGTCGTGGTGAAGGCACAGGACCAGCCTCTCGCTACGGTACCTGCCAAAGTCGTGCAAGGGCGCCGCATGGCCAGAAACTTTCGAAACAAAGAATCAGCAGGGCGCGCACAATACAATCTGCAAGCGGTGGGGATATGGCTACCCCCTGGGGAAAGCTACGCAGTCCCGTTGCGGGTGCCAGCAGGATTCAGATGATGCGCGCGAGATACAGCAGCAGGTAGACGCCAAAGGCCACAAGAACCAGTGTGAGCACCAGGGCCGGCAGCGTACCCCGATAGATTATGCGACCGCTGGTGGAATCGAGTTGCGCCTTTACCTGGAAAAACCGCACTGCACCGATGACGATGACCAGGACCCCGAACGATACCAGCGCCAAGCTGACCAACTCGGGCCCCTTGGCCTGTGCGACGAGCTGGGCCTTGTCCGACAGCAGCCCCTGCAAGCTTGCGAGAAAGAGTTCGAACTTTTCCACGAT
>JAJDNX010000117.1 GCA_022340485.1 Gammaproteobacteria bacterium
CGCCAAGGCGGCACTGGAAAAGGGTCACGAAATCTTTCGCATCTTTTTCTACCACGATGGCGTCAACAACGGCACACGCCTGACGACCCCGCCGCAGGACGATCGCAATATCGTCGCACGCTGGACCGAACTGGCGCAGGCCCATGACATCGACATGGTGGTGTGCGTGGCGGCTGCACAGCGCCGCGGCATCGTTGATGAGGGCGAGGCCGAGCGCAATGGCAAGGATGCAACCAATATCGCCCCCGGATTTCGTATCTCCGGTCTCGGCCAGCTGGTCGAAGGCGGTATCCAGAGCGATCGACTGATCGTGTTCGGCGACTGAGCGGGGTACTGACGAATGTCCGATACAAAGAAATTTCTATTCATCAACCGCAAGGCACCCTACGGAACGATCTATGCGTGGGAGTCCCTTGAAGTCGTGCTCATCAGTGCCGCCTTCGAGCAGGATGTAAGCCTGGCGTTCATGGACGATGGTGTATACCAGCTGCTCAAGGGACAGGACACCAGCGGTATTGGCATGAAGAACTTCTCACCGACCTACTCGGCACTTGGCGATTATGAAATCACCAAGATCTATGTCGAGAAGGAATCGCTGGAAGAGCGTGGTCTGACACTGGATGACCTGCAGCACCTGGTCTGGGAAGACGAGGATGAGGACTACGCAGAGAAGGACTCCATCCGACTGGTCAGTCGCGCGGAACTCGGTGATGTCATGGCCGAGCAGGATGTCCTGTTTAACTTCTAATCGGGAAGATCAAACACATGTCAATATTGCACCTGGTAAACAAATCGCCCTATGAAAACAGCAACCTTAACTCGGCGGCTGCGATCATGAAGAGCGATGACACACTGCTGCTGATTGAAGATGGTGTGTATGCAGCTGTCAAAAGCGGCACGGCATCAGCAAAGATTGCAGGTCACAAGGTATCCGTACTGGGTCCTGACCTGGCAGCGCGTGGCATTTCTGAAGACAAGCTTGTTGATGGCGTTGCCGTCATCGACTATGCCGGTTTTGTAGATCTGGTAGAGACTAACGACAAAGTACAGTCCTGGCTCTGATTTTTTAATTAACTTGCGTCATCCAACGAGGAGACCTCACATGGGAAGTATCGAAGCAAACGGCAAAACATATGAAACTGACGAGGAAGGCTATCTGGCTGACCTGAACACGTGGGACAAAGATGTCGCTGAAGTCATGGCAAAGATCGATGACTGCGAACTCACGGAAAGCCACTGGGAAGTAATCAACTTCCTGCGTGAATACTACGAAGAGTACCAGATCGCACCTGCGGTTCGTGTTCTCACCAAGGCCATTGGCAAAAAGCTTGGCAAGGACAAGGGCAACAGCAAGTACCTGTATGAACTGTTCCCTTATGGTCCTGCCAAACAGGCCTGCAAATACGCCGGCCTGCCGAAGCCAACGGGCTGCGTCTAGGGTCAGGGTCAGGATCTATGCAGAGGGGCGATCCCTCTGCATAGCCTGACAGTTTTTAACACAACCGTAAGGGAGCTCAGAAACATGCCGTTTCTGACCATTGTTTATGCGCTGCTGTTCTACGTTGCCACGGCCCTGCTGGTCGTCGGCCTGGCGGTGAAAATTCGCCAGTATGCGAAGACACCGGCACCGCTGAAGATTCCAACCACCCCGGCACCGGTAACACGTGGCGGCGTGGTCATGCGCATGTTCCGTGAACTGGTTTTTTTCGAGAGCCTGTTCAAGTCGAATAAATGGATCTGGATATTCGGCTGGATGTTTCATTACGGTATGTTTCTGGTACTGGCGCGTCACCTGCGCTATTTCACAGATCCGGTATGGACATGGGTTGACCTGATCCAGCCGTTTGGCATGTATGCCGCCTTTGCCATGTCGGCCGGTCTGCTGGGCCTGTGGGTACGTCGCATCATGGTTGACCGGGTGAGATACATCACCTCCCTCTCCGATCATCTGATGCTGGCACTGTTGTTTTCCATCGCCGGCACCGGTTTGATGATGGACTACGTTACCCATACGGACATTGTTGCCGTCAAGGAATTTTTCCGTGGCCTGATGGTTTTCAACTGGCAGCCCATCCCGCAGGACCCGGTCCTGCTGGTTCACCTTGCCCTGGTCGCCACGCTGATGATCATTTTCCCGATCAGCAAATTACTGCACGCGCCAGGGGTGTTTTTCAGTCCCACCCGCAACCAGGTGGACAACCCGCGTGAACAACGTCATCTGTCCGCATGGGCAGCCGAGCTGGAAAAGTAACAGGAGCTAGAGCGTGGCTGATTTCGAAGTACCGGTACTGAAAGAGTTTCCCGTTATTCCTAACATCCAGGAAGGCACGATGGCGCACAGCAAGCCATTTGTCGCCAAGGCAGAATTCCAGGAACCACTGGGGTTCCCGGGAGAACTGGTCGAAAACTGGCAGCAGGTTGCCTACGACAAGATGGAGGAACTGACCGGCAAGTATCGCTCGCTCGCCGTGTTTCTCGATGCCTGTGTCAAGTGCGGCGCCTGCACGGACAAGTGCCACTACTACCTGGGTACCAGTGACCCGAAAAACATGCCGGTTGCCCGCCAGGACCTGTTCCGCAAGGTGTACCGCCGCAAGTTTACCTTTGCCGGCAAGTACTTCCCGAAACTGGTCGGGGCCGTAGACCTGACCGAGGAAGTCCTGAACGACTGGTACAGCTATTTTCACCAGTGTTCCCAGTGCCGCCGCTGTTCGGTGTACTGCCCGTACGGCATCGATACCGCCGAGATTTCCATGGCCGCGCGTGAAGTCATGGACAGCATTGGCGTCGGCCAGAAATACTGCAACGAAATCATTGCCAAGGTTTTCAGGATTGGTAACAACCTTGGCCTGCCCGAGCCCGCACTCGCCGACACCCTCGAAGGCCTGGAAGAGGATATCGAAGACGACACCGGCGTTTCGGTGCGGCTGCCGCTGGATGAAAAGGGCGCTGACATCCTGCTGATCACACCGTCTGCCGACTTCTTTGCCGAACCGCACGTCGATGGTCTCATGGGGTATGCGAAGGTGTTCCACCAGGCGGGAGTCAGCTGGACCCTCAGTTCGTACGCCAGCGAAGCGGCCAACTTCGGCATGTTCATCGGTAGTTATGAAAACATGCGCAAGCTGTCGCTGCGCATACGCGAGGCGGCACTCGACCTCGGTGTAAAACGCATCATCTTTGGCGAGTGTGGCCACGCCTGGCGTGTCGCCTACAGTTTCCTGAATACGCTGGCGGGACCGTTCGACTTCCTCGACCCGAACTATCCGGTGCCCATGCACATCATGGAATTTACCTATGACCTGATTCAGCGTGGCGGCATTACGCTGGACAAGTCCGCCAACGATGACATGGTGCTGACCTACCACGACTCCTGCAACGTGGCACGCGCCTCCCGTATGGGACCGAAACCGGG
>JAJDNX010000047.1 GCA_022340485.1 Gammaproteobacteria bacterium
CCGACCAGCAGGGCGTTCAGTTTGGGTGTCTTGCTATGTAGCGAGTATGCCATGTATCCCTATGCTCCAGGGGTATGTTCTGAATTCTGTCTCCGGGTCTGTGTCCGCCTACCCCGGCAGTGTAGTGGAGGATTGTACATAATATTCATGATCAAGGTGCAGGGCCTAGGCACGCTCACTAGTCTTTTCTGAGTCGCTCGCTCACGGCGATCGGGGTTGGATAATTCAGCATGATAATATAGGAGGAGATGATAAACGTGATCAGGGTAGTGGTCTGAATCAGGTAGGAGGCACTGGAGCCAATCGCGCCGGCGTTAAGCGCCAGCACGGCAATCATCAGTGAGAATTCACTGACTTGCCCAAGTCGCACACCGACTTCGCTGGAAAGGCCTGATGATTCACCGGATTTTCGCAATAATCGCGCAAAGGTAACAGGCTTGAGAGCCAGCATTATGCTGGAAATAATTACTGCAGGAATAATGACTTCTGGTAATAATGTGATGTTAAAACTAGCTCCTAGCGAAAAGAAAAACATGATAAGAAAGAAATCTCTTAGTGGTTTGAAGCTCTCCGCAATGAACAGGGCAATGGGATTGGTTGCCAGCGAGACGCCTGCGATGAAGGCACCGATTTCGTAGGAAAGGCCCATCACTTCCCCCAGCTGTGCCATACCGAGGCACCAGCCGATGGCAGTGAGAAAGAGGTATTCCTGGATTGTATCGAAGCGTCTCATTAATGGCTGCAGAAGGTAGCGTTCAAACAGCATTGCGATACTGACAACCGCAGGCAGTGACAGGGCCAGAATGGTGACCTGTTTCCATTCCATTCCGCTGTCTGTCAGACCTTCCAGCAATAGCAGTATCCCGATGGCAAGGATGTCCTGAAGCAGCAGGATACTGATCATCACCTGACCCACATGACGGTGATGGAGTGCAGTCGTTGGCAATAGCTTCAGGCCGATGATCGTGCTTGAGAACATCATCACGGAGCCAATAATCAGGCTTTCGAGACGACTGTAGCCAAAAGCCATACCTGTCAGCATGCCGATAATGCCGAACACCAGACAACTGAGCAGTGTGACCATGACGGCTTCACGCAGCATGCGCACCAGTTGCGCGGGCTGCAGGTTCAGACCCAGAAGGAACAGCAGGAAAATGATCCCGATGTGTCCAATTTCCTGGATGATGGCGGCATCATTGACCAGCTTCAGACCCCAAGGTCCGACCAGACCACCAAGCAGTATGTAGGCAACGAGCAGCGACTGCCGCGCAAACAGCGCCATTGCTGCGAGTACTGCGGCACCGGTAAATATCAAAAAGATTGAGAATAGTATCGAACCGTGCAGCATGACTGACATCCTATAGCCAGTACTGCCTGAAGAAAAGTGATTTGCGGTGCTGATACCGTGCCGGTCACAAACCGGCGCCGCCGGATTACAGGAGTTATTTCAGTTCATTGAAGAACAATGCGAGGTGAAGGCGGTTCTCTATGTCCAGTTTCCGGAAGATCGCACTCAAGTGGGCCTTCACGGTGCGTTCGGAGATATCCAGGGTACGGGCGATCGATTTGTTGTTACCGCCTTGATGGACCATTTCTGCGACCTGCATTTCCCGTGGTGTTAGATGCTCGATAGAACTGTTTCCGGCGAAGCTGAGGGTGTGTGTTCCCCTGCTGGTATCACGTGCAAGTTCACCAATCAACTTGGCGATGAGTTGCCGGGGTACCCAGATTTCACCGTTACAAACTGCGTGTGCCGCCTTCAGCATCAGTGGTGCCGGTATGGTGTGTGATAAAAAGCCGTGGACACCGCTTTTGAACAGGGCCAGCTGGTCAACCGGTTTGTTTTTGTCATCTTCAAGAATGACAACCCGCGTCTGTGGGGCATGATTGACTGTTTCGCTTACAATTGCCTGCAGTGTGTCATTAAACAAGCAGGGATCAAGCATGAGTAGCAGCGGATTTGTCTGGCCGATTCGGGTAGCAATGCCCATAGGGTGTGTCATGACAGAAACGGTGAAAGATTCCTTGAGAACGGCTGAAATCCTGCTGGTAAGCTGTGTGTTACTGCTTGCCACCAGGATTGTAGATAATCTTCTTGTTTCACTCGCAGGCATGTCTTCAGGTCCATGAATCGTTAGTGTGCCTACTTGCTATCGGCACAAACATGCTGCGGTTTAGTGAATCTGCTGAGATGCTACTGCTTGCTTAGCCGTCTGTTTGTGTCGCCCTGCTTGTCTTGGTTTTTCAGCCAGAAATCCCGGTAGTCCTGCGGGATGTCATGTCATGATCTGCTACCGGGAACCGCTGCCTGTGAGGTGGCGGAGGGTGGATAAGACTGCCGACGGCTACGGCTGCAGGATTGCGCTGCCCGCAAGGCAATATCCGCCTCGGCAAGCAGGTCCGGTACTGTATCTTGCTGTTTCCACAGGGCGACCCCGATATGACCAATGGCCTCGATGTTTGCAAGACCATCGGCACACGGCTGCTGCAGGTCCTGGCAAAGATCTTCCGCCAGTGATTCGGCACCATCCCGGTCCATTCCAACCGCTACGATGCCATAGCCGGCGCCAGAAATCCGGGCGGCAAAACAGTGGTCAAGTTGCGCAATCCGCTGCTTGATGAGTTTGGCAGTATGCTGCAGCAGCTGGTCACCTGCCTGGAAACCGGCTGTCAGGTTGACCTCTGACAACCCGTGTAACTCGAGTAATAGCAATGCCCCCGTGGAAGTCTCTGCGCCAGACTCCAGTAGCCTCTGTAACTGGCGGTCAAAATAGCGCCTGTTGCCCAGGCCGGTAACCGGGTCATTGTAGGCCTGCTTGCGCAAACTTTCTGTCAGTGCGGACTGTTCAGCGAAACTGCTACTGACTTTCCGGGACATGCGATTCATCGCCATGACAACCCGTCGAAGTTCACGGGTACGTGGTAATTGATTTTGCAGCGGAGAGAACGCATTACCCAGGGCGTCCGCCTGGGATTCAATCTGTCGTAACGGGCGCAGCAGGATATTGACCGCTATCAGACCGGTACTGATAACGACGACCGCGAGCACCAGAAACAAGCGCAAGGTATCGGCGGTGTTTGTCCATAATTCACCGTAAGCGTGCCCCGGGTGACTGGTGACCAGTACCTTTCCGGCCTGTTGCCAACCCGACATGATCAGGGCCTCCGCAGTGGGCGGCTGCAGCTCGACCATCTCGGTGAACCATCCGGGTACATCCGGATTGGTTACTTGATTGTTACGAGTCAGCAGCGTGTCACCTGAGAGTGTGCTGATCACGATTCGCTGGTAGTCGCCACGGTCGAAGACGGCGTTAACCATGGTGGCGATGGTTGTCAAATCGCGACTCTTCATGGCTGAAGACAGTGACAGCCCCAGCGAAGTGGCGGTGTCCTGCGCATGTGATTCCAGTTGCGTCAGCAGATAGGCGCGCAGGTTTTGTGTACTGATGATTACGGTTCCCAGAAAACCCGCGAAAAGCAGCACGATGATGCTGGCGGTAATTTGTCTATACAGGGTCATCTAATCATCCAGGGCATGAACTGCTGCGCGGTCACAAAGGCAATGCACCATCCTTCCTATCACGGTTGTCGAGGCAGGGGCATTTGTTCGTCATTGATTCGAGCGATCACTCCCTGCCAACGGCTCAGACGTTCGGAGCGACCCACGCGTTCGTCTGTCCCCTTCTTTTTTGCGAGCCAGAGGCCATCACCATTGAAACTATAGACCGGTAGCAGGTCGGTTCTTTCGGATGAGAGACGTATGTCGGTGACAAGATTGTCAAGAATCAGTGGCTCTGAGTCCGGTGTCGGAAAATAGGTTAGGACCATGTGTGCCTGATTGAGTTGTAGTGCCTTGACATAGGTTAAGCGCATGCGCTCTTCCGGGATACCCATTTTGCGCAGGGTGAAGTATTTTGCAATCGAGAAGTCTTCACAATCGCCACCATTCGCAGACAGCATTTGTAACGGGGTAGCCCAGTAATCTTCCTGGCCCCACATTTCACTGTCGTTCACGAAGGCCAGCTGGTTGAAGAAATTGTTTACCAGCTCGAGTTTGTCCTGAGTGCTCGCATCCTTGTAGTCATCAATCAGTTTGTACCAGGTGAGTACGCGCTGTAGTGCAAAATTGCCATAATCCTGCTCAATTTTTGATAACACCTGCATCGATACGACCATTTCATCGGCTGGCAAGCGGGTGAGCCATACAATGTTCAACAGGCCCGCAATCAGGACAGCGGACAGGGACTTGTGGAGATGGCGGCGCAGGCCGTACTGTGTCATGACAACCCTGTAGATAGACATGGAATGTATTCATCAGCCTATCGGCCAAACACAGGCGCTCCTTTGAACAATGGCAGGGTGGAAATCGGGGAGCCGGGAATGGGAGACACAAAAAGTGCTTGGTACCTAAGTCCAATTGTGTCGCAGGGGCTCACCACGTAAGCTGATTTAGGCTTATAAAAACAAACAGTTATGAAAAAAATTAATGTTACTGTCGTGTGTGGGGAGAGCGCTGCCTATCCGGGTTGTGCCGAGTTGCTTGCGGACTGCCCCGAGATGAATCTGGTTGCACAACCAACCGGACTGAACGAGGCTGGCATCTGGGTCGCACTTGGACGGAGTGATGTACTGGTGCTGGATGAAGCGGTGATGGAACAGGCAGGTTATCAGGCGATACGCTCTCTGCACGAATACTATCCGTCGATACGGTCTCTGATGGTGGTGGAGGGCGAGCATGAGTACAAGACACTGGCGGCCGTATCACTCGGTGTACAGGGTGTCATCGGTCGCGCTTCCATCGTAGCCATGTTGCGCAAGGCAGTGATCGCGCTATACAGTGGTGAAGCGTGGCTGTCGAGGGGGCTGGCCCAGCCATTACGCCGGAAGATCAATCAGGAAAACGAGTTGACCTGCTGGACGGCACTGTCAACTGATCTGGCTGACAGGGGTAAGCTGAACTAGCCTGATCGGCAATGCATCAATTTCTATCAGGTTTCCGGGGAAGCGGTAGCGCAATCGTTGCTGGATAGAAGCATGCGCATTTAAACCTTAGATGTGATTTAATTGCCGGCCATGTTTCGTCCACTCGAATTGTTCGTCGGCCTGCGCTACACGCATTCCAGACGACGCACGCATTTCATCTCGTTTATCTCCCTGACTTCGATGCTGGGGATTGCGCTGGGTGTAACGGCGCTGATTACCGTGCTGTCTGTCATGAATGGTTTCGAAAAGGAATTGCGGGATCGCATTCTGGGGATGGCGTCCCATGCCACTGTGACTACCTACGCGGGCAAGCTGGCGAACTGGCCGTCGCTGTCGCAAACCCTCCAAAACCAGCCTTCAATTCTGGCAATGGCTCCCTATGTTCAGGGCGAGTCCATGCTGAGCCAGGGCACCCGTGTTAGTGGTGCACTGATCAGGGGCATACTGCCGGAGCTGGAAGGAGGGGTCTCCGATGTGGTATCGCATATCAAGGGTGGAGACCTGGGAAAATTAAAAGAGGGTGAGTACGGCATTATTCTCGGCAGCGAACTGGCGGTCGCGCTGGGTGCCGGTATCGGAGACCTGGTTACGGTGGTGTCACCCCAGGTGACGATTGGTCCGACGGGTATCCTGCCAAGGTTGAGACGTTTTACCGTGGTCGGGATTTTCGAGGTCGGCATGTATGAATATGACCGTGGTGTGGCACTGGTGCACATCAAGGATGCGGCCAGGCTTTTCAAACTGGATGATAACGTCACCGGTCTGCGTTTGAAGCTGAAGGATATCTATGACGCGCCCGCACTCGCACGGCAACTGTCCGTACAGTTGCAGGGTGATTACCGGGTCGAGGACTGGACGCGCCAGCACGCAAATTTCTTCCGCGCCGTCAAAACCGAGAAGCGAGTAATGTTCATTATTCTTACGCTGATCGTCGCCGTTGCCGCATTCAATATTGTTTCGACATTGATTATGGTGGTGACTGACAAGCGTTCAGATATTGCAATTCTGCGCACACTGGGTACCTCCCCGGGGTCCATCATGACCATTTTCATTATCCAGGGGGTGGTCATCGGTGTGCTGGGCACCGCACTGGGCGTTGCCGGTGGTGTCGGCCTGGCCTTGAACGTCGAAACCATCGTCCCTGCGATCGAGAAACTTTTCAACGTGGAGTTTCTGGCGGCTGATGTGTACTACATCAGCAGTGTGCCCTCGGAGTTGCACTGGGAGGATGTCTGGGTGATGGCATCGGTGGCCATGGTACTGAGTCTGCTGGCTACCCTGTATCCTGCCTGGCGGGCGGCGCGTACGCATCCTGCAGAAGCCTTGCGTTATGAATAACGTGCTCACCTGCAGTCAACTGTGCAAGACCTTCGGCGAGGGAGAGGTTGCACTGAAGATCCTGAAGCATGTTGATCTTACCGTGGCAGGCGGTGAGCGGATTGCCATCATGGGTGCCTCGGGCAGTGGCAAGAGCACCTTGCTGCATCTGCTGGGGGGGCTTGATGAGCCAACCAGCGGAGATATAAAGATTGCCGGACAGTCGATTGGTGGCCTGTCACCGGTGCAACTGGGACGCTTGCGTAACCGGGAACTGGGGTTTGT